>CAYHBG010000006.1:0-36009 GCA_964354815.1 uncultured Thermotogae bacterium | reverse complement strand
AGGAGGCTCTCCCCGTCGACCTCGATCTCGCCTCGATCCGGCCGGTCAAAACCGGCGATCAGGCGCAGGGTCGTCGTCTTTCCGCAGCCGGACGGGCCGACGAGGGCGAGGAGCTTCCCGGCTGGCACGTCGAGATCGACGCCGCGGAGGACCCGCACCGTCCCGAAGGACTTCTCGACCCCCCTCAACCGCAACGTCGCCACGTCAGCCTCCCTTTCCCTTTCTCCCCGACCCGTCGATCGCGAGGAAGGAGAGGAACGAGACTAGGATGAGAACCCCGGCCATGGCGCTCGCCGGGCCGAACTGCCTCGCCGAGAGGAGTCGCCAAACGGCAAGAGGCATCGTCTCCGTCCCCGGGCGGGCGAGCATCGCGGTCGCGCTCGTCTCCCCCACGCTCAGCGCGAAGGCGAACGCGGCGGCCGCGAGGAGGCTCGGGACGATGAGCGGAAGCTCGATAGTGCGGAAGGCGCGCCCGCGCGACGCCCCCAGGGAACGCGCCGCCTCCACCCATGCGGGATCGAGTCCCGCAAGCCCCGGCCGAACGGTGCGCACGACGAACGGGTAGCTCAAGAGGGCGTGGGCAAGGGCGATCGACGCAAGCGTCCCCGCCAGGTGAAGCGGCTCTCTCCCGAGTCCGCGTAGGATGGCGGCGCCCACGGCCACCGAGGAGACGGCGAGTGGCGCGAGAAGGAGCGCCTCGAGGCCCCTGCGTCCCGGCATCCTGCCTCGGACCCCGAACGAGGCGATGAACAGGCCCAGAGGAAGCGCCATCGCCGTGGAGAGGGCCCCGAGGAAGAGGCTGTTCTCCACCGCCCGCCACGGGGACGCGCCGAGGAAGGGGCTGTACCCCAGCCCAAGAAGGTCGCGATAGGAGGCGACGGTGAACCGTCCCCCCACCCGGAAGGAATCGACGAGCACCGAGAGGAGCGGCCCGCAGAAGAGGATCGCGACGAGAGCCACGTACGCGAGGAGGAACGTCTTGCCCGCCCACCCCTCCCTTGTGAATAGGGGGCGTGCGCGGACGCCTCGCTCCCCGCGGACGACGACCGCGAGCCCCCCCTCCGCCCGGAGGAAGAGGTACAAGACCCCGAGGGAGAGGAGCGTCTGCACGAGGATGAGGGCAGACCCCGCGGGGTAGTCAAGCAACGTGCGCATCAGGGTGTAGATCTCGACCTCGATCGTGGCGAACCGCGCCCCGCCGAGGACGAGGACGATCGGGAAGGAGAGGAAGGTGAGGGCGAAGACGAGGGCGCCGCTCGCGAGGAGGGACGGAGAGAGGAGCGGGAGGGTGATGGAGACGAATCGCCGGAGCGGACGCGCCCCGAGCGACGCGGCCGCCTCCTCGGCCGACGGGTCGATCCCTTCCCAGCCGGCCGCCACGAGGCGAGTCACGATCGGCGCGTTGTAGAAGGCGTGCGCGAGGACGATCCCGGAGAGGGAGTACAGGATCCGAAGCGGGGGGCGCGGCAGGCCCAAGAGGTTCATGAGGAGTCGGTTCACGTGCCCGCCCTGCCCGAAGAAGAGGACGAACCCCAGGGCGACGGTGATCGCGGGGAGAACGAACGGGACGATGGAAAGGGACCGGAGGAGCCGCCTCCCCGGGAAGTCGTAGCGCGCCAGGAGGTAGGCGCCGGGGACCCCAAGCGCGAGGGCGAGGAGCGTGGAGAGGAGGGCCTGCGTGGCGGTGAACCCAAGAATGCGCAGGTAGTAAGGATCCGCGAGGACGGCGCGCAGGGGGCCGAACGTCAGCCGCCCGCCCTCCGATACTCCGTCGCGAAGGACGACGGCGAGAGGGTAGTAGAAGGCAAGGCCCAGGAAGCCGAGGACCAACGCAACCCCGAGGACGGGCCAGCGTCGCCCAACGGCGCGCCCCATCCTCCTCCAAGCGATCGACCCGCCGGCAGGGGCGGGTCGCAGACTCGATCGATCTTCCTGCGCTGGCATTGTCCAGATCAGGTTCGAAGGGTCGAGGTTCCACACCTCCTCTCAGCCCACCTTCGTGAGCTCCCCTGACGGCGTGACGATACCCACGAACTCGCCGCAGGTCAAGAAGGAGATCGCCGCGCGGTCCTCGGAGAGACGTGGGGCCCGCACGCCCAGGGCCTCGTTCCCCCTCTTCCACTCCCTCTAGGCGGGGATGAAGCTCGTCTTCTTGTCGATCCGGGCCACGCTGTGCGCGATCAGCTTCGCCGCCCCCTCCAGGTCCCCCAGGTGGACCATCTCGCACGGGGAGTGCATGTAGCGATTGGGGACAGAGATGAGGCCGGTCGCCACCCCGGCGCGGGAGAGCTGGATCGCGTTCGCGTCGGTTCCGGTGCCGCGCGGAGCGCCCTCGATCTGGTGGGCGATCTTTCTCTGCTTAGCCGTCTCTTGGATCAGGCGGAAGAGGACGGGGTTGATGTTCGGGCCGCGAGAGACGATCGGCCCCTTCCCCATCGCCGCCTCGCCGACCTTCTTCTTGTCGTCGCCCATCCCAGGGGTATCCGTGGCGAATCCCACGTCGACGGCGATCCCCACCTGGGGATCGATCCCGAACGCGCTCGTCACCGCCCCGCGTAGACCGATCTCCTCCTGCACCGTGGCCACCGCATACACGGCGGCCTTGGGAGCCATCTCGGCAAGAAGGCGCGCGGCCTCGAGCACGACGAAAGCCCCCACGCGGTCGTCGAACCCCCGGCTCACAACGAGGTCGCCGCGCAGCTCCGCAAATCCGTAGTCCAACACGGCGGCGTCACCGATCGAAACCACAGACAGGGCCTCCGCTTTGTCCTTCGCCCCGATGTCGATCCACAGGTCCTCCATCCGCACGACCTTCTTGCGGTCCTCCTCCTGGAGGAGGTGGATCGGCTTGCGCCCGATCACGCCGAGGACGACGCCCTTCGCTCCTTGGATGCGAACCCTCTGCCCGGGGAGGACTTGCAGGTCCCAACCCCCGATCCCGGTGAAGGAGAGGAAGCCGTTGTCGTCGACGTAGGTGACCATGAGGCCGATCTCGTCGGCGTGGCCGGCGAGCATCACCCGGGGGCTCCCCTTCTCGTTGACGACCGCGAACGTGTTCCCGTGGGAGTCGGCCCACGTGCGGGCCGCGAAGCGATCCGCCTCCTCGCGCCAGACGCGCGATGCCTCCTCCTCATACCCGGAGGGGCAGACCGTCTCCATGTACCGACGCAGGAACGCGACCCTCTTCTTATCCATACCGCCTCCTCTCTCTTCGGGCGAGAGTCTATCCGCAGGACGAGGGGCTTTCGAGGGAAGGCCCTCGCCCACACGGAGGATTGATCGGGCTCCGGCCTTGGCATAGGATTACCGCGCCTCCGGCTCCCGCGGCGCTGGGGGAGCGAAAGGAGCGCGAGGACCTGATGCGGATCGACGACCACCCTATCCTCCGACCCCAGCGCGGGAACCCGCTCACGATCGAGTTTGACGGCAGGCCCCTCCCTGCCTACGAGGGAGAGACGATCTCTGCCGCTCTCTTCGCATGCGGCATCCGCACCTTCGGCCACCACCCCAAGGACCGTGCCCCGCAGGGACTCTTCTGCGCCAACGGCCAGTGCGCCCAGTGCCTGGTCGTCGCCGACGGGAGACCGGTCAAGGCGTGCATGACCCAGGTTCGGCACCGGATGAGGATAAAGCCCATGGAGGGACTCCCCGTCCTGCCGAAGATGGAGGCCGTTCCCGTTCTGCACGCGATCGAGACGGTCTCCGTCCCGGTGCTCATCCTCGGCGGCGGCCCGGCGGGGATGTCGGCGGCGGTCGAACTCTCTTTACGCGGGGTCCGCTCCCTCCTGGTCGACGACAAGCACCGGCTGGGGGGGAAGCTCGTCCTGCAGACGCACCGCTTCTTCGGCTCCACCGAGGCCGTCTACGCCGGGACGCGAGGGATCGACATCGCAGAGCGCCTCGAAAAGGAGGTCCGCGCGGGAGGGAGGACCGAGGTGTGGCTCGCGTCGACCGCTCTGGGCGTCTTCAGCGACCGCGTGGTCGGCGTCCTGCGCGGCGGAACGCGCTACGTGCTGGTCGCGCCGCAGGTCCTTCTCGCGGCGACCGGCGCGCGGGAGAAGTCGCTCTTGTTCAGGGGAAACACGCTCCCCGGCGTCTACGGGGCTGGAGCCTTCCAGACCCTCGTCAACCGAGACCTCGTCAAGGCGTCGGAGCGCCTGTTCATCGTGGGCGGGGGGAACGTCGGCCTGATCGCGGGCTACCACGCCCTGCAGGCCGGGATCGAGGTCGTCGGCCTCGTGGAGGCCCTCCCGGAGTGCGGTGGATACCGCGTCCACCAGGACAAGCTCGCCCGCCTCGGGGTCCCGATCTACACCTCGCACACGATCCTCTCGGCGAATGGAAGGGACGATGTCGAGTCCGTGACCATCGCCCGGGTCGACGCACGCTTCCGAACGGTGCCAGGGACAGAGCAAACGTTCCCCTGCGACACGGTCCTCATCGCCGTGGGGCTGGACCCGGTCGACGAATTCGCGAGGAAGGCGGAGGAGTTCGGCCTCCCCGTCTTCTCCGCCGGGGACGCGGAGGAGATCGCTGAGGCGTCGGCCGCGATGTTCTCCGGGCGGATCGCCGGGCGGCGGGTCGCCTGCCGCCTCGGGGCGACGACCGAGAGCGTCCCGGAGGCGTGGGAGAAGACGGTCGCGGTCCTCAAGGCCCGGCCCGGGCGCACGGCAGAGGAGAACCCCCCTGGCGTGGAGGAGGGGGTCCTCCCGGTCCTCCACTGCGTCCAAGAGATCCCGTGCAACCCGTGCACCTCGGTGTGTCCGCAGGGGCTGCTGCGGATCGAAGGGGAGGACATCCGCTCCCTCCCGCGGTTCGTCGGGGAGCGCGCTGGGAAGGCGTGTCTCGGATGCGAGCGCTGCGTCGTCGTCTGCCCCGGCTTGGCGGTCACCCTCGTCGACTACCGCAGGGACCGGGAGAGACCCACCGTCACCCTCGCCTTCGAGTTCGGGGAGCGCAAGGTTCGCCCCGGAGAGAGGGTGACCGTGACGGACCGGCGCGGAACGAAGCTGGGAGAGGCGCCCGTCCTCGGCGTTCGTGCCCTCCCTCGAAACGACCGGACCGTCCTTGTGCAGGTCGAGACTCCCAGGGAGGTCGCCCCACTCGTCTCCGGGATCCGCCTCCAGCCCGCCTGGGCCGACACGCCCCTCCCGACGCCGCTTGAGTCCTTGACCGACGATGCGATCGTCTGCCGCTGCGAGCGGGTGACGGCCCGGGAGGTCCGCGACCTCATCCGGAAGGGTTATCGCGACCTGAACGAGATCAAGGGCATCGCCCGGGCGGGCATGGGGGCCTGCGGGGGGAAGACCTGCTCAGCCCTCATCCTGCGCCTGTTCCGCGAGGAAGGGATCCCGGACGGGGAGGTCACGCCGAACGTCCCGCGGCCCTTGTTCATCGAGGTTCCGCTGGGGATGTTCGCCGGGGTGGAAGAGGCCGCGGATGCTTGAGTGCTACGACGTCGTGATCGCTGGAGCCGGGAGCGTGGGGGTCCCGGCAGCGCTCGCCATGGCTCGCGCCGGGGTCAAGGTCCTCGTGCTCGACCCGTTCGCGAGCCAAGGACAGGGCTCGAACAAGGCGGCGATCGGGGGGATCCGCGCCACCCACTCCGATCCGGCGAAGATCCGCCTCTGCCTGCGGACCCTGGAGATCGTCTCGGCCTGGAAGGAGACGTACGGTCACAACCTGGAGTGGACGAAGGGCGGGTATACCTTCGTCGCCTACCGGGAGAGGGAAGAGAGGGTCCTGAGGGACCTCCTCGTCGTTCAGCGCCGCTACGGCCTGAACATCGACTGGCGGGACCGCGCTCAGCTCCTGGACGTCGTGCCGGACCTGAATCCCCAGGGACTCCTCGGAGGGACCTTCTCTCCGGACGATGGGCACTGCTCGACCCTCCTTGCCGGCCACGCCTTCTACGACGAGGCGAAGCGGACAGGGGCGGCCTTCCGCTACCAGGAGCCCGTGACCGGGATCGAGGTCCAAGGCGGGTGCGTGCGCGGGGTCGTGACTCCCAAGGGGCGGTACGCGACCCGCGTGGTCCTCAACGCCGCCGGCCCGTGGGCGAGGGAGGTGGGAGCCCTCCTTGGGTTTGACCACCCGGTGACCCCGGACTCGCATGAGGCCGGAATCACCGAGCCGGTCGCGCCTTTCCTCGGCCCAATGCTCGTCGACACTCGGCCGGCGCCCGGCTCGGCGAACGACTACTTCTATCAGCTCTCAAGCGGACAGGTGGTCTTCTGCATTACACCCGAGCCGAGCCGCGTCGGACAGGACCGGCGCGAGACGAGCGAGTTCCTCCCCATGGTCGCGCGGCGAATGGTCGACCTGGTCCCTCGCCTGGCTCAGGCCCGCGTCAGACGGACCTGGCGGGGCCTCTACCCGATGACCCCGGACGGGTCGCCACTCGTCGGGTGGGCGCGCGAGCCGAAGGGGTACCTCATGGCCATCGGGATGTGCGGCCAGGGATTCATGCTTGGTCTCGGCCTCGGAGAACTCCTCGCACGCGTAGTGACGGACTCCCTCCTCCCAGGCGACGAGGAAGTCCTCGACCAGCTCTCGCCCCACCGGGCCTTCGGAGGGGACGAGAAGCTGAAGTGACCACGGCAGGGCAGCTCTCTCTCCGCGAGCCGGCACGGCGTGCTCCGAGTCTCGTCCGCGGCCGCTCAGTCCGCTGCCGAGGCGGGAACCGCAGGCAGTGAAGGAGCCACGCGAGGCGTCGCAGACCCTCTCCACCCAGCCCGCAACGGACGGGTTGGACCGCCTCTTCGCTTGCACCAGGAGGACCGAAGACGACCTGACAAAGGCGCCTTCGTTGTCGAATCAGATGGCCTTTCCGCCAGAGGGAAAGGCCTGGCCCCCGAAGAAGGATTCGGGGTAGCGTCCTCTAGACCAACATGAGTCGGGCCTGCTCCGCCCCGTCCCCCTTGCGCGGCCCGAGCTTGACGACCCTCGTGTAGCCTCCGTCCCGGTCCTTGTACTTGGGGCCGAGCTCTTCGAAGAGCTTGTCCACCGCCGCCTTGTCCTGCAGCCGGGCGAAGACGGTCCGCCGCGCGGCCAGGTCTCCGCGCCGCGCAAGGGAGATGACGCGCTCCGTGTAGCGTTGGCTCGCCTTGGCACGCGTGAACGTAGTGTCCACGAAACTGTTCTCGATCAACCCGCGGGCGAGGTTCGCCAGAACGCTCTCCCGATGGCTCTTGGTCATTCCGAGCTTCTCGACGTCCCGCCGGTTTTTCATCGAACCTCACCTTCGTCCTTGAGGGCGTAGCCGAGCTCGCGGAGGCGATCCTCGACCTTAGTCAGCGTCTTCACCCCAAACCCATGAATGTCCAACAGCTCCTGTCGTGGATGGGACAAGAGCTCGCCGAGGGTCGTGATCTCCGCCTCTTGCAGGAGGTTCGTCGCGCGCTGGTCAATGTCCAACTCCGCAAGCGGCACGGCCAGACCGTCGGACCCTTCGCTTCGCTCCTCCTCCGCGGCCAGCCCGAACGGGTGTTCGGCGAATCCTCCGAACAAAGAGAGGTGCCGCTCGAGGATTCGCGCCGCCTCAGAGAGAGCCTCCTCCGGCTTGATCCCACCGCTCGTGGTGAGGTCGAGGACCAGTCGCTCGTAGCCCGTCTTCCCTCCCACGCGCGTCGGCTCCACGAGGAAGTTCACCTGTCGGACGGGAGAGAAGTCCGCGTCGATCGGAATCACGGAGAGGGGAAGGTTCTCGAGCTTGTTCTCCTCCGCTGGCCGGTAGCCGTACCCCGACTCCACCTCCATCTCGATCTCCAGTCGCCCCTTCTCGTTCAGGGTCGCGATGTGCAGGTCTGGGTTGACGATCTCCAACCCCGGCGGCAGATCGATGTCCGCCGCGGTGACCTCGCCGGCCCCCCTCTTCTCCAGCGTAAGCCGCTTCAGCTCGTCGCCATGGAGGCGAAGGGCAAGCCCCTTCAGATTGAGGATGACCTCAAGGACATCCTCCTTGACCCCTTCGATCGTGTCGTACTCGTGATGCTTCCCCGACCCCGAGAAGTTGACGCGCACGACGGCTGCCCCAGGGATCGAGGACAGGAGGACGCGACGGAGGCCGTTCCCGAGCGTCGTGGCGAACCCTCTCTCCAGGGGCTCAATCGCGATCTTGCCCCGGGTGGGGGAGAGCTCCTCGACCTTGATCTCTTGTGGGAAGACCAGCTCGCGCATCGCCCCCTCCTAGCGAGAGTAGAACTCGACGATCAGGTTGACCGCGATCTTGTGCCCGACCTCGTCGAGGTTGGGGGCTGCGACCATCTGGAACCTCATCGCATCGAGGTTCTTCTCGATCCAGCTGGGAATCTCGCGCTTCTGATTCGCCTCCATGATCTTGCGGACGCGCCCCCGGCGGCCCTCCTTGACGGCGACGGCGTCCCCGGCACCGAGGAGGATAGACGGGACATTGACGGACCGGCTGTTCACCTCGAAGTGGCCGTGGGAGACAAGCTGCCGCGCCTGGTTGCGCGAGGAGGCGAACCCGGCGCGGAAGACCGTGTTGTCCAACCGTCGCTCGAGCGACGTGAGGAGCGCCTCGCCCGTCACGCCCTTCTCCCGCTTCGCTTCGTCCACGTAGGCGCGGAACTGACGCTCGCCGACCCCGTAGATCCGGCGCGCCTTCTGCTTCTCACGCAGATGCAGGAGGTACTGACTCCGCCGCGGGCGACGCTTCTTCGGCCGCTCCCCCGGCGGGGCATTCCGCCGCGTCACGCCGCAACTCGGCGTGTAGCAGCGCTCCCCCTTCAGGAAGAGCTTCACCCCTTCCCGTCGGCACAACCTGCACTTCGGCCCTGTCTCGCGTCCCATTATGGTTTCCCCTTGTTCGCGCTGTGGGAGAGGGGCGTCACGTTCTTCACCTCGTCGATCCGAATCCCCGAACCCTTGATCGTCTGAACCACGGATTGTCGTCCGGAGCCGGTGCCTTTCACCGCCACCATGACGGAGCGGATCCCGAAGTCCTTCATCTCGCGCACCAGCGCCTCGGCGGCGACCTGCGCGGCATAGGGCGTCCCCTTGCGGGACCCCTTGTAGCCGACCACGCCGGGGCTCTTCCAGGTGATCGGGTGTCCGCTCATATCCGTCAGGGTGATGATCGTGTTGTTGAACGTGGAGTGGACTCTGACGACCGCTCGCTCTAGCTTGATGTTCTTCGCCATTCCCTACCTCTTCTTCCCGGCCTTGGCGGGCCGCGGCCCCTTCCAGGTGCGTGCGTTGGATCGCGTCCGTTGCCCTCGGACCGGGAGGCGCCGCTTGTGGCGGGTCCCGCGGTAGCAGTTGATGTCCTTCAGTCGCTGGATGCTCGACTGCACCTGACGGCGCAGGTCCCCTTCCACGACCTCCTGCTCCACCTCGCGCCGCAACAGGGCGACCTCCTTCTCCGTCAGGTCTTTCACCCTGACGTCCGAGGAGACCCCGGTCTTCTCCAGGATCTCGGCCGCGCGCGACGGTCCAATCCCGAAGATGTAGGTGAGGCCGATTTCGACCCGCTTCTCGTTCGGTAGGTTGACCCCTGCAATACGCGCCATCCAGCTCCCCCTAGCCCTGCCGCTGCTTGTGCTTCTGGTTCTGACACAGGATCATCAGCCGACCCTCCCGCCGGATGAGCTTGCACTTCGGACAGATCTTCTTGACTGAACTCCGCACCTTCATGATCGTTCGACGCGTCTAGCTCTCTCGGTACACGATCCGCCCCTTGGTCAGGTCGTAGGGCGAGAACTCGACCACGACCCGATCTCCGGTCAGGATGCGAATGTAGTGCTTGCGGATCCTTCCCGAGATGTGGCACAGGACCACGTACCCGTTCGCCAGCCGCACCCGGAACATCGAGCTGGGAAGACTCTCGATGACCTCTCCCCGCTGGCGGATGACCTCCGTCTTCTTCGGGCCTTGCTCCCCTGTGGTCGACACGACGCGCCTAGTCACCTCCTCTTGTCAGGACATCCACTCCGTCTTCCGTCAAGGCCACCGTGTGCTCGAAGTGAGCCGCCGGACCGCCGGTCGCCGTGACCACGGTCCACGCATCCTCGAGCACCCGGGTCGGTTCGGGATCGGTCTTGACCATCGGTTCAATCGCCAGGACCATCCCCACTCGCAGCCGCGGCCCTTGCCCCGGAGGGCCGTAGTTCGGGATCTCCGGATCCTCATGCAAAGCCCGTCCGATCCCGTGTCCTACGTACTCCCGGACGACGTGTAGCCCTTGGCCCTCGACGTAGGAACCGATGGCGTGCGAGACGTCGGAAAGACGGTTCCCGATCTTAACCTGTTCGATCCCCCGCCACAAGCCGGCCTCCGTCACTCGAAGGAGGCGCTCCGCCGCCGCATCGACCCCCCCGACAGGGACCGTCGTCGCCATGTCCACGTAGAGCTCCTCCCGGCACAGGCCGACGTCGATCGAAAGGAGGTCGCCCGCGCGGAGCCGTCGAGACGAGGGGATTCCGTGCACCACCTCGTGGTTGAGGGACGTACAGATCGATGCCGGGTAGCCCCGGTAGCCCTTGAACGCCGGCGTCGCCCCCACGTCGTGCATGAGCCCCTCGGCCAGACGGTCGAGGGTGGCCGTCGTCTGGCCCGGCGCCACGCGAGTACAGACCTCGCGAAGGATGGAGGCCAGGAGCCTTCCGTTCTCGCGAAGGATCCTGAGCTCATCTTGGGTCTTCAAGCAGATCATCCTCGGACAAGCGTGAGGATCGTCTCCAGGATCTCGGCCGAGGGCCGGCTCCCGTCGACGTCCCGCAGAAGGCCGCGTGCGCCGTAGAAGGCGACGAGCGGGGCCGTCCGTTCGGTATAGACGTCGTAGCGGTTCTCGATCACCTTCGCCTGGTCGTCGTCCCGCTGGAAGAGCTCTCCGCCGCACGCCGGGCACCGCTGCGCGTCCGCAGGGGGATCGAACAGGAGGTTGTAGATCCGCCCACAACTCCGACAGACCCGCCGCGAGGAGAGTCGACGGATCACGTCCTCCCGCGTGAGGCCCATGTTGATGACCACGTCGAGAGGCGTGATCCGCGCGAGCGCCTCGGCCTGCGCCCGCGTGCGCGGAAAGCCATCCAGGATGAACCCACTCTTCTGGGCGATCCGCTCCCGGATCATTCCGATGATCAGATCGTCCGGGACGAGATCCCCCCGATCCATGTACCCCCTTGCCCGCACCCCCAGAGAAGAGGCGCGCGCGACCTCTTCGCGCAGGAGGTCTCCGGTGGAGAGATGCAGGAGCCCCGTCCGCTCCGCCAGGAGTTTCGCCTGGGTCCCCTTCCCGGCGCCGGGCGGACCGAGGAGGACGATCCGCTCAAGCGACGTCATCGCCTGCGTCCCAGGAGGCCGCCGGACTTGGTCAGGCTCTCATAGTGACGCATGACGAGGTGGGCCTCGATCTGCATGATCGTGTCCACGCCCACGCCCACGACGATGAGAAGAGACGTCCCGCCCAGGAGGAACATCCCGCTGATCCCGCTCGCCGCGGAGAGGATGTAGGGCAGGATGGCGATTGCCCCAAGAAAGAGCGCGCCGATGAGCAAGATCCTGTTCAGGACGGAGGAGATGTATTCTGAGGTCGGATCCCCCGGTCGGACCCCGGGGATGAACCCTCCCGCCTCGCGCAGGTTCTTCGCCACGTCCTGCGGGTCGAAGACGATCGCGCTGTAGAAGTAGGTGAAGAAGAAGATGAGGAGAACGTAGCCGATCATGTACGGCCACGTCCCGGGGTTCACGTACGGCGCGAGCCAGGTGAGAGACGGGATCCATTGGGTGAACGTCGCCGGGAGCGTGAGCAACGCCGAGGCGAAGATGATCGGGATGACGCCTCCCTGGTTGACGCGGATCGGGAGGTGCGTCGTGTGGCCGCCGTAGACCCGCCGTCCCGCCGTCCGCTTGGCGTACTGGATCATGATCTTCCGCTGTCCCTGCTGAATGAGCGTCACGCCGGCGATCACGATGACGAACAGCGCAACAAAGACCAGCCCCCAAAACGGGCTCGCCGAGCCCGTGGTGATCGTGTTGAAGGTCGCCTGGAGAGTGGCCGGGAACCGCGAGAGGATCCCGACCATGATCAGCATGCTGACCCCGTTTCCGATCCCGTTCTCCGTCATGCGCTCCCCGAGCCACATGACGAAGATCGTCCCCGTCGTCAGAGAAACGATCGCCACGAGGTAGAACAGGACCGTGGGCTTCGCCACGAGGCCCCCGTTGACGATCAGCGCGCTGAAGACGAACGCCTCGACGACGGCGAGGGCGAGGGTCGCCCAGCGGGTGTAGGCGGTGATCTTGCGCCGCCCCTCTCGGCCCTGCTGCTGCAGTTCCTTCAGCTTGGGGACGACCGCCGTCAACAAGCTGAAGATGATCGACGCGTTGATGTACGGCGTCACCCCGAGCGCAAAGAGAGAGAACTGCTGAAGGGCACCCCCGGTGAACATGTTCAAGAAGTCGAAGACCCCGCCGGCCCCGGTGAAGAACCTCACCAGCCCTTCCCTATCGACGCCCGGAACCGGAATGTGTCCCCCGATTCGGAAGATGACGATCGCCCCTAGGGTGAAGAGGATCCTCTTGCGCAGCTCCGGGACCCGGAAGAGCTGGGTGAATTTCTCCCACATCAGGACACCACCTCAGCCTTTCCTCCCGCGCGCTCGATCTTCTCCTTCGCCTCGGCGGTGAAGCGGTGAGCGCGCACCATGAGCGGCTTGGAGAGTTCTCCCCGCCCGAGGATCTTCAGCCGGGAAAGCCGTCCCTTGACGACTCGCAACTCCCGCAGAAGCTCCGGGGTCACCTCCGAGCCGGCAGGGAAGCGGCTCTCCAGGGCGTCCACGTTCACCACCGCGTATTCCACGCGCGCGACGTTGTGGAAGCCCCGCTTGGGGACACGCATCCAGACGGGGGTCTGCCCACCCTCGAAGCCCAGACGGACCCCTCCTCCGGTGCGGGAGTTCTGTCCCTTCGTCCCCCGGCCGCTCTCGTGGCCTCCGTGTCCCGAGCCGTGGCCGCGCCCGACCCTCTTCCGCCGGTGCACGCTCCCCTTGGTCGGGCGAAGATCCTCAAGCCTCATCCTTCTTCCCTCCCTTGGCCCCCACCGAACGGCCCCGCAGGGCCTCGACCTCACCCCGACTCCGCAACTGGGAGAGCCCGTCGAGCGTTGCACGGGACAGAGTGAGAGGGTTCGTCGTCCCGAGCGACTTGCTCAGGATGTTCTCGATCCCGGCGAGGCGGCAGATCGCACCGACCGTCATCCCGGCAATGATTCCTGTCCCCGGGTGGGCCGGCTTCAACAGGACCTTCCCTGCCTTGAAGTTCCCGGTCACCTGGTGGGGGATCGTCCCTTCGGCAAGCCGAACCTCGACAAGGTGCTTCTTCCCATCGCGGATCGCCTGCTGGATGGCCCGCGGGATCTCGGTCGTGTTCCCCAGGCCCACCCCCACCCGCCCCTTCCGGTCGCCGACGACCATGGTCACACGGAACTTCAGGTTCCGCCCCCCCTTGGTCACTTTGCTGACGCGCCGGATGTCGATGATCTCGTTCTCGAACTCGTCCGTGGCGATCAAAACCGTAGCCCTCCCTTGCGGCAGGCATCGGCGAGCGCAGCGACCGCGCCGTGATAGGCGTACCCGCCTCGATCGAAGACGACCGCCTCAACTCCCCTCTCTCGGGCCCGCTGCGCCAGGAGCTCCCCGACCTTGACGGCCGTGGCCACATTGCAGCCCTTCGCCGACCCGCGCAGCACGCCGTCCAGGGTGGACGCCGCAGCCAGGGTCCTCCCCGCTTCGTCGTCGATCACCTGCGCGTAGACGTGCCGAAGGCTCTTCGAGACGCACAGCCGCGGCCGTTCGGCCGTACCTCGCAAGGCCTTCCGGATCCGAAGGTGTCGCTTGACCCGTTCCTCTCGTCGGCTCGCCGGTGTCATCTTCGTCACGCCCCCCTAGCTGGCCGCGGCGCCCTGCCCGCCAAGCTTCCCGGCCTTCAGATGGACCTCTTCGTCCTTGTAGCGGATGCCCTTCCCCTTGTACGGTTCTGGTTTACGGAAGGCGCGGACCTTCGCCGCCACCTGCCCCACGGCCTGCCTGTCCGCTCCGCGGATGGTCACCTCCGCCGGGTTGGGGACTTCGGCTTCGATCCCTTCCGGAAGCTCGTACTCGACGGGCTTCGCGTACCCGAGGTCGAGGATGAGCGTCCTCCCCTGGAGCCGGGCGCGGTAGCCGAGCCCCTTGATGACCAGCGCCTTCTCCCAGCGCTCGGAGACGCCGCGCACCATGTTCGCCACCAGGCTGCGGTACAACCCGTGATACGCGCGGTACGACTTGCCCTCCCGACGTCGCGCCACCGTAACCTCGCCGTCCGCGACCTTGATCTCCACCGCCTCGGGGCGGTACGTCTGCTCGAGTCGGCCATGCTTCCCCTCGACGGTCACGGTCGCCTGACCGACGACAACCTTGACCCCCGCGGGAAGCTTGACCGGAACCTTCCCTACCTTAGACATGCCAGACCACCTTACCAGACCTCGAAGAGGACTTCGCCACCGAGACCGCGCGCCGCCGCCTCAACTCCGGAGAGGATCCCCGCCGACGTCGAGACGATGCAGGTCCCCATGCCGCCCCGGGGCTTGGGGAGCTCATCCTTCCCCGCGTACACGCGCCGACTGGGCTTGCTCACGAGGCGGATCCCCGTGATCGCAGGCACCGCCCGGCTCCGCTCCCCCTGGTACTTCAGCTTGAGCGAGAGGAGCGGCTGGGGATCGCGAGGGACGACCTCGAGCCCGAGGATGTACCCCTCCGACTCCAGGATCCGCGCGATCGCCTCCTTGACCCGGGAGTGCGGGAGGGACACCTCGGCGTGGCGCTTGTGCGTCGCGTTGCGGATGCGCGTCAGCATGTCGGCGATGGGATACACAATGCTCATCGTCCCTCCCTACCAGCTGGACTTGCGCACCCCGGGGATCTCCCCCCGGTGCGCGAGCTTGCGGAAGCAGAGCCGACAGACCCCGTAATCGCGAATGAACGCGTGCGGCCGGCCACACAGGTTGCAGCGGTGGTAGGCCCGCACAGGGAATCTCGGCGTCATCTTACACTTGAGGATCAGCGCCTTCTTTGCCATCCACTCCCCCTAGTCTTTGAACGGGAGGCCCAAGCCCTTGAGCAGGGCATACCCATCCCGGTCGGTCTTCGCCGTGGTCACGATCGTGATGTCCATCCCCTGCGTCTGCACCACCTCGTTGTAGGAGATCTCGGGAAACGTCAGCTGCTCGGAGAGGCCCAGGGTGTAGTTCCCTCGACCGTCGAACGCCGAAGCGGACAGGCCCCTGAAGTCGCGGATCCCGGGGAGGACCACGTTGAACAGCTTGTTCAGGAACTCGTACGCTCGCTCGCGTCGCAGGGTCACCTTGCAGCCGATCGGGTCGCCCGCCGTCAGTCGGAAGTCGGAGATCGCCCGCTTCGCCTTGGTGACCACGGGCTTCTGTCCGGTGATCTTCGCCAGGTTCTTCGCCGCCCCCTCGAGCACCTTCGGGTTGTCCTTGTCCGAGACGCCCATGTTGATGACGACCTTCGCCAGACGGGGCACCTGCATCGGGTTCCGAAAGCCAAGGTCCTTCATCAGCCGTGGGGCAATCTCCTCGTCGAAGCGCTCGCGTAGCATCACTTGAGGATCTCCCCGCACTGCTTGCAGCATCGTTCCTTCGCTCCCTCGACCGTCGTGAACCCCACTCGCGTGGGGGCATCGCACGAAGGACAGATCGGGAGGACGCTTGAGATGTGGATGGTCCCCTCGCGCTTGATGATCCCCGGCTCTCTCAGGGTCTGCGTCGCGCGCTGATGCTTGGTGATCATGTGCACATTCTCCACGATGATCCTGTCCTTCTCGGGGTAGACCACAAGGACCTTCCCGATCTTCCCCCGGTCGTTGCCGGAGATCACCTTCACTCGGTCGCCCTTCCGCACCTTCCTCATCTTCCTCTCCTTGTTACAGGACTTCTGGGGCGAGCGAGAGGATCCGCATCATCTTCTTGTCGCGCAGCTCCCGCGCCACCGGTCCGAACACCCGTGTCCCCACCGGCTCGCCCTGAGGGTTGAGCAGGACGATGGCGTTGTCGTCGAACCGGATGTAGGTGCCATCCTTCCTCCGGTACGCGCTGCGGGTCCGGACGATGACACCCTTCACGACTTGCCCCTTCTCGATATCGCTCGTTGGGAGGCGCTTGCGAACGGATCCGATGACAATGTCTCCGATCTCTCCGACCCGGCGATGCGACGGCCCGAGGACGTTGAAGCAGCGGACGAGCTTGGCACCGGAGTTGTCCGCCACCCTGAGCATGGTCTGCATCTGAATCATCGCTACGCCTCCGCCCTCTCCAGGATCTCAACCAATCGCCAGCACTTCGTTCGGCTGTACGGTCGCGACTCCTCGATCCGCACGAGGTCGCCCAGCGCCGCGGCGCCCTCCGGATCGTGCGCGTGGAACCTGGAATGCCGGCTGATGTGCTTGCGGTAGAGCGGGTGTCGCCGGCGCTCCTCGACCCGCACGACGATCGTCTTCTCCATCCGATCGCTCACGACTCGCCCGATCTTCTCTTTCTTCATCCCCGTGCCTCCCGCTCCTTCTCCCGGGCGATCGTCTTCACGCGGGCGATCTCCCGCCGCGTCTTCTCAAGCTCAGCCGCGTTCGGGAGTTCGCCGGTCGTCTTCTGGAACCGCAGGTTGAAGAGCTTGCGCTTCGCCTCCTGCTCCTTGTGCCGGAGTTCGTCCTGCGTCAGCTCGCGCATCTGCTCTGCTTTCATAGCTCGCCCCCGAAGACGACCCGCCGCTTCAGTCGCGTCGGGATGGGCAGCTTGTGGGCGGCCACCTTCTGCACCCGCTTGGCGCTCTCCTCGTCGAGTCCGGCGATCTCGAACAGGATCCGACCCGGTTCCACCCGCGCCACCCAGTGATCGACGGGGCCTTTTCCTTTCCCCATGCGCGCCTCTGCGGGGTGCTTCGTGACCGATTTGTCCGGGAAGATGCGGATCCAGATCTTCGAGTCGCGGTGCGTTTGGCGGGTGATCGTGGTCCGGCAGGACTCGATCTGCCGCTGCGTGATCCACGCTGGCGCAAGGGCCTGGATCCCAAATTCACCGAAGGCGAGCTCGTCGCCGCGGGTGGCCCGCCCGCTCATCCGACCCTTGTGGGTCTTCCGGTACTTCGTCCGCTTCGGGAAAAGGAGTGGCATGTTCTAGTTCACCTCAGCTCGCCGAACCTGCCGCGGGAACTCCCCGCGGAAAACCCACGCCTTCACCCCGATGTTCCCGTACTTCGTTCGGGCCTCGGTGAAGCCGTAGTCGATGTCGGCGCGGATCGTCTGGAGCGGAAGACGCCCCTCCATCATCTTGATCGAGCGTGCGATTTCTGCCCCTCCGATGCGGCCGCTGACTCTGATCTTAACGCCCTGCGCACCCGCGCCCATGACCCGGCGCATCACTTCCTTCATCGCTCGCGCGGCTGCGATGCGACTCTCGATCTGCTGAGCCACTTCCTGAGCCACCAGCGTCGCCTCCAGGTCGGGGCGCTCGATCTCCTTAATGGAGATCTTGACCGTCTTCCCCGTCAACGCCTCAAGATCCCTCTGAAGACGCTCAATCTCGCTACCGCCGCGACCGATCACGATCCCCGGGCGCGCGGAACGGACGACGAGGGAGACCCGATCCTCCTTCGAGCGCTCGATGTTGAGTTCCGCGATCGCCGCACCGCGGTAGCGCCGCATGACGGCGTCGCGGATGTGCTTGTCCTCGGCGAGGTACTCCGGGGCGGCCTTGGGGTTGTACCAGTTCGAGACCCACTTGCGGTTGACCCCCACGCGGAACCCGATCGGATTGACCTTCTGCCCCATCACTCCCCCTTTCTCTCGCCCACGACGATGGTGATGTGGCTCGTCGGCCGGCGAATGATGTCCGCCCGCCCCATCGCCCTCGGGTTCAGGCGCCGGAGGGACCGCCCCATATCCACCGTCGCCCGCGCGACGTACAGGCGGTCCACATCGATGTCGTAGTTGTTCTCCGCGTTCGCGATTGCCGACTC
Source organism: uncultured Thermotogae bacterium (assembly GCA_964354815.1). GTDB lineage: Bacteria > Bipolaricaulota > Bipolaricaulia > UBA7950 > UBA9294 > CAYHBG01. Next base: position 17,983 of record CAYHBG010000006.1, on the reverse strand, counting down.
CAGCGTCTTGCGAATCGGGAGGGCCGCCTTCTTGTTGCAGAGGGTGACGATCCGCAGCGCCTCGCTGACGTTCTTCCCACGGATGGCGTCAACGACCCACCGCGCCTTGTGAGGCGACAACCGGGCGAATCGCGTCATGGCTCGTGCTTCCATCTCTCTCCTACGTCAGGCCGGGCGCCTTCTTCTTCTTCATCCCGCCGTGGGCACGGAAGGTCCGCGTCGGGGCGAACTCCCCCAGCTTGTGCCCGACCATGTTCTCCACAATGTAGACCGGGAGGTGCACCTTCCCGTTGTGCACCTTGATGGTCAGCCCGACCATCTCCGGGATGACCATCGAGGAGCGGGACCACGTCCGCAACTCCTTGGTGTCTCCCCGCTTGGCCTCATGGACATGTCGGAGGAGGCTCTCCTGCACGTAAGGCCCCTTCTTCGTCGACCTCGGCATGCTCGCTACCTCCTCCCCTGCCCCGCCCGACGGACAATGACCGCGTTCGACGGATTCCGCTTCTTCCGCGTTCGCCCGCCCTTGGCGAGCTTCCCTGTCGGGGAGACCTCCGGTCTCCCGACACGGGCCCGCCCCTCGCCGCCGCCGTGCGGGTGGTCCACCGGGTTCATCGCTACGCCGCGAACGTGCGGCCTTCGCCCTAGGTGGCGCAGGCGTCCCGCCTTTCCGTGCTTGACGTTCTTGTGGTCCGGGTTAGAGACCTCCCCCACGGTGGCCCAGCACTCGACGCTGAAGATCCGCACCTCGCCCGATGGCATCCGGATGTGCGCCTGGTCTTCTTCTCTGCCGATCAGCTTGGCCGAGGTCCCGGCTGCTCGGGCAACCTTTCCGCCCCGTCCGGGGCGAAGCTCCAAGTTGTGAACGGCCGCTCCGAGTGGGATCCTGCGGAGTGGCATTGCGTTGCCCACGCGAACCTCCGCGTTCTCCCCCGACTCGACGCGAGCGCCGATCTCTAGCTCGAGAGGGGACAGGACGTAGCGCTTCTCGCCGTCCGCATAGTGGAGAAGGGTGATCCAGGCGGACCGGTTCGGGTCGTACTCACGCGACATGACCCGCGCGGGGATGTCGGCCTTCTCGCGGGCGAAGTCGACCACCCGGTACTGGCGCTTGGAGCCGCCGCCCCGGAAGCGCACCGTCGTCTTCCCCTGGGAGTTCCGGCCGCCCTTCTTCGGCATCGGCTCTAGGAGGCTCTTCTCGGGCGGACCGGGGGTCAGTTCGCTGTAGTCCGGGAGTTCCGCGTGCCGCAGTCCCGGCGAGGTTGGTCTGTATCGCTTCAGCGCCATCTCTCTAGCTCCCCATCACCTGGATCTTGTCTCCCGGTGCGAGTCGAACCGTCGCCTTCCGCCAGCGCGACGTCCGGCCCGGGAGTTGGTTCAGCCGCTCCCGGCGGGGTTTCCCCCGCACGTTCGCGGTCCAGACCTTCTCCACGCGCACCTTGAACAGCTCCTCGATCGCCTTCCGAATCTGGATCTTGTTCGCCCCCAGCGCCACGCGGAACGTGTACTTCCCGCCCTCCATCTTGCCCCACGACTCCTCGGTGAGGACCGGTGCCAGGATGACGTCCTCGGCGTGAGCTAGCTTCGGCATTCCTCGAACCTCCCCAGTAGCTCGCCCATCGCGCTGACGGTCAGGACAAGCCCCTCGTGCCGCAAGACGTCGTAGGGGTTCAAGCCCGCGGCCGCCAGGCACTTGACCCCAGGAAGGTTGGAGAACGACTTTCGGACCGGCTGGACGTACTCGGTCGTCCCCACAACCACAAGCGTGGTCTTCAGCATCTCCATGCGAGTGAGCAGGCTGACGGCGGTCTTGGTCTTGGGCGCCTCGAAACCCATGCGGTCGAGGAGGGCGACCCGGCTCTCCCGCGCCCGATCGGAGAGAGCGGACGAGAGGGCGCGGGTCATCATCTTCTTGTTCAGTCTCACCTCGTACGTGCGCGGCCTGGGGCCGAAGGTAATCCCTCCGCCGGGCCAGAGCGGGGAGCGCCGCGAGCCCGCGCGGGCGCGCCCGGTCCCCTTCTGCCGCCATGGCTTCCGTCCGCCGCCGCGCACCTCGCCGCGCGTCTTGGTGCAGGCCGTCCCCTGCCGCTTGTTCATGAGCTGGATCCGGACGGCGCGATAGAGGAGGTCCACATTGACGTCGGCCTCGAAGACCCGCCCGTCCAGCTCCACAACCTTGGGTTCGCCGAGCCCGTCGAAGGCGTGCAGCCTCGCGCTAACCATGGCACTTCCTCAGCTGGAGCACGGCCCCCCTTATTCCGGGGGTCGCCCCTTCCACCAGGAGGAGGTTCCGCTCGGCGTCGACGCGCAGGACCTTCAAACCCTTCACCGTCACGCGCCGGTTCCCCGTGTGGCCAGGCATCTTCCGGCCCTTCACCACGCGACCGGGCAGGGCGGAGCACCCGATCGACCCCACGCGGCGGTGGAAGTCGGAGCCGTGCGTCTTCGGACCGCCGTGGAAGTGCCAGCGCTTCATCGCGCCCTGAAATCCCTTCCCGCGGGAAAGCCCCAGCACGTCCACCTTCTCCCCCGCCGTGAAGATGCCCACGCCCAGCTTGTCGCCCACCTTGTGGGCGCTCGGGTCGTCCACCCGGACCTCGAACAGGTGGCGCTGCGGGGGCACACCCGCCTTGGCGAAGTGCCCGAGCAGAGGGCGCGTCACCTTCTTCTCCGCCACTTCGTTGTATCCCAGCTGAAGGGCGTCGTACCCGTCGACGGCCGTCGTCTTCACCTGGACGACGGTACACGGGGCGGCCTCGATGACGGTCGCCCCGACCGCGCAGTCGTCGACGAAGAGCTGTGTCATCCCGATCTTCCGCGCTAGGATCCCCAGAGCCATTCGCCTCTCCTCCGTTCCCAATCGCTCAGAGCTTGATCTCGATGTCGATTCCTGTCGGCAACTCGATATCCATCAGAGCGTTGATCGTCTCCGACGTCGGTTCCTTGATGTCGAGGAGCCGAGTGTGGAGGCGTCGCTCGAAGTGCTCCATCGAGCGCTTGTCGATGTGCGGCGACCGGAGCACGGTGTACACCCTCCGCTCTGTCGGAAGAGGGATCGGTCCGGAGATCTTGGCGCGACTCTGCTTCGCTGCGTCCACGATCTTCCTGATCGACGCATCGACCAGCTCGTGGTCGTATCCTCGCAGCTTAATGCGGATCTTCTCTCTCGCCATCCTAGTACCCTCGACTCCTCATGATCTCTTCCTTCAGCTTCTCCGGGACGACCTCATAGCGCGCCACGCGCAGAGTGTACGTTGCCCGCCCCTGAGTCAGGGAGCGCAACCGCGTTGCGTACCCGAACGTCTCCACCAACGGAATCGCAACGAAGACCAACTGCACGGTCTCCCGCGATCGGAGCTCCCGGATCTCCCCGCGTCGGCGAGCCAGGTCCTCCATCACCTCACCGAGGTATTCGCCCGGAGTGACAACCTCTCCCTCCACAATCGGCTCAAGCAGCGCGAACCGCCCCTCGCTGTAAGCCCTTTGGAGTGCAGCCCCTGCGGCCGCACGGAAGGCCATCTCGGACGAGTCCACGGGGTGAAAAGACCCACTGATCAGGGTCGCCCCGATGTCGGCCAAAGGATATCCGGCGAGGGGGCCACTTGTCAACGTCTCCCGCAGGCCGATTTCGACCGCTCGCCGATACTCGCAGGGGAGCGCGTCCCCCTGGATAGCGTCCGTGAAGCGGAACCCGCTTCCCCGCGCGAGGGGCTCCAAGCGGAGGACAACCTGCGCGTACTGCCCCCGGCCGCCCGTTTGCCGAGCGAACGTCTCGTCAACCTGGATCGGCTCGGCGAGGGTCTCCCGATAGGCCACCTGCGGCGGGCCCACCAGGGCACGCAGGCCGAGCTCCTCCTCCAGACGGCGGACGAGGACCTCGAGATGGAGTTCGCCCATCCCGGCAATGATCGTCTGATTCGTCGTCTCGTCGACACTCACACGGAACGTGGGGTCCTCTGCCGCGAGGCTCGCGAGGCCCTGGGCGAGGGCGTCCGCCTCGGCCTCCGTGCGCGGCTCGATGGCCACGGAAACCACCGGCTCCGGGAACTCAATCTTTTCGAGGAGGATCGGGGCCGCCTCGGCGCAGAGCGTCTCGCCCGTCGAGATCTCCCTCGACCCGACTACCGACACGATGTCTCCCACTTGCGCTTCCTCCAGGCGGTTCCGCTGATTCGCGTGCATGCGGAAGATCTTGGTGATGCGCAGGGTCTTCCCCGTCGAAGCGTTCAGCACTCGGTCCCCTGCAGCAAGCCGCCCGGAGTAGATGCGAATGAAGACGAGCCGGCCGGCGTAGCGGTCGGTGACGACCTTGAAGGCCAGAGCAGCCAGGGGCTCCTCCGCGCTCGGCTTCCGCTCCGCGTCTCCCTCCACGCCCCGCACCGGCGGGACATCGAGGGGGGAGGGGAGGTAGCGAACGACCGCGTCGAGGAGGGGCTGCACCCCGATGTTCTGGAACGCCGACCCTCCCAGGACAGGGATGACGCCGTGATGGAGGCACCCCTCGCGGAGGGCGGCGTGGAACCCGTCGGGCGGGATCTCCCTGCCCTCGAGGTAGGCGGCCATCACGCGGTCGTCGAACTCGGCGACGCGTTCGATCGCCATTTCGCGGTAGAGCTCGACATCCTCCGCGAGGGCGGCGGGGACCGGGCTGGCGGTCGAGCGCTCCCCCTTGGTCTCCGGATCCCAGGTGAAGAGCTGACGCGCAAGCAGGTCGACCATCCCCCGCAGGCGCCTCTCCTCGTCACGGTAAGGAAGCTGAAGAGGAACAGCGACGACCCCCAGCCGCTCTCCGATCATGGCGAGGGTCTCGCGGTAGCTCGACTCGACGCGGTCGAGCTTGTTTACGAAGGCGATACGCGGGATCCGATAGCGGTCGGCCTGGTGCCAAACCGTCTCGGATTGCGATTCCACCATCTCCACGCCGGAGAAGATGACCACGCCCCCATCCAGAACGCGCAAGGACCGCTCGACCTCCGCCGTGAAGTCGACGTGGCCGGGCGTGTCGATGATGTTGATCGCGTGATCCCGCCAGGAGCAGGTCGTCGCCGCCGCCGTGATCGTGATTCCGCGCTCGCGTTCCTGGGCCATCCAGTCCATCTCGGTGTCCCCGTCGTGGACCTCGCCCATCTTGTGGATCTGACCCGTGTAGAAGAGGATCCGCTCCGTGGTGGTCGTCTTTCCGGCATCGATGTGGGCCATGATGCCGATGTTGCGGGTCTGTCGGATCCCCAGGGAACTAGCGGCGGGCATGACGGCCTCGATGCAGAGCGCTTAACCCTGCGTACGGGAAGCGCACGCTAGGGGCTACCAGCGATAGTGGGCGAACGCCCGGTTCGCCTCCGCCATGCGGTGGACCTCGAGCCGCTTGTTGTAGGCTTTCCCTTCCTTGCGTGCGGCTTCGAGGATCTCCCCCGCGAGGCGAGAGGCCATCGAGTGCTCTCCCCGCTCGCGAGCCGAGCGGACGATCCAGCGCAGGGCGAGCGCGACCTGCCGGTCCGGTGGGACCTCGTAGGGAACCTGGTAGTTTGCCCCACCGACCCTCCGGCTACGGACTTCCAGACGAGGCGAGCAGTTCGAGAGCGCCGTGTTGAACACGTCGAGGGCGGGGCCATCGCCGCGCTTCTCCAACTCGGCGAGGGCGGTGTAAGCGATCCTCTCCGCGGTCGCCTTCTTCCCATTCAGCATCAGGTAGTTGACCAGCTTGCCGATGAGCTTACTATTGTAGCGAATGTCCGGCTTGACATCGCGGCCCGGTATCTGCTGCATCCCCGTCCTCCTAGCCCTGCCGCTTCGCCCCGTATTTGGAGCGCCCCTGCTTCCGCACGTTCACGCCCTCGCTGTCCATCGTCCCGCGGATGATGTGATAGCGCACCCCCGGGAGGTCCGGCACCCTGCCCCCCCGCACGAGGACCATCGAGTGCTCTTGGAGGTTGTGGCCCTCCCCGCCGATGTAGGCGGTGACTTCCTTCCCGTTGCTGAGGCGGACGCGGGCCACCTTCCGCAGGGCCGAGTTTGGCTTCTTCGGCGTGCGCGTGTAGACGCGAGTGCAGACCCCGCGCCGCTGTGGGCACGAGGAAAGCGCCCGGGACTTGCTGCGCTTGACCTTGGGCTTCCGCCCTAGCCGAATCAGTTGGTTGATGGTTGGCATGGATCACTCCCCAGAAGTGCCGCGGATTATAGGTTCGCCCTCCGCGCCTGTCAAGACATCGCTCCCTGTCGCCATCCCCGCTCCCACGAGAAGTGCCGGGACGGCACGGAAGCCCGTCCCCGCGGGGATCCGCTTTCCGACGATGATGCTCGGCTTCAGTCCCTCAAGCGGGTCCACCTCGCCGCGAAGGGCCGCCTCGGCAAGGACCTTGGTCGTCCGCTGGAACGAGGCTGCGGAGAGCCAACCCTTCGTCTGGAGGGCCGCCTTGGAGATCCGCAGGAGCTCCCTCTCTCCAATCGGGAGCCGCTTCGTCCCGAGCGGAACGGCGAGTACCTGTTCACCCCGCTGGACGCGCAGCTCGGCCCGCCCCGCCTTGGCCGCCTCTCTGAGGAGGTCCTCCGTGACCGCGGTCCCGGTCATGGCCAGGATTCGCTCGCCGACCGCCGCGTCCTCTGCCAGCGGGTCGCCGAGGGCCTCCTTGCGCGCACGCGCCGCATCGGCGTTCCAATGCTCGAGCGACGCGACCTCACTCTGGAACTCCTCGAGGGCAACAAGGTCGGAGAGGAGGAAGCGCGAATCGCCCCGCTCCAAGATGCGGACGTTGTTCAGGATCTGTCGGACGATCACCTCGAGGTGCTTGTCGTTGATGTCGACCCCTTGCTGCTTGTACACCTTGTGGATCTCGGTCAAGAGGTACTCGCGCGTCTTCTTCACCCCAGCCGTCTCGAGGAGCGCGTGCGGAGCGACAACTCCCTTGGTGAGGAGGTCTCCCTCGCGGACCTTGTCCCCAGCGCGCACCGTTGCCGACTGCTCGATCTTGATCACGCTCTTGGGGTGGAAGGTGATCCGCACGATCTCGCCATCCTCCTCCACCTCCTCCACGTGGACGTCGGTCGCGGGGACCTCGAGCTTGAAGACCTTCTCTCCCTCGGCGGCCTGTTCACCGTGGCCCTTCAGGAGAGAGAGGTCCGCCGTCAGCGGGAAGCGCATCGCCTCGCCGTCCGGGTTGTAGACGACGATCCGATCTTCGAGCGCAAGGACCGTCCCCTCCGCCTCTGCGGCAATGAAGAGGGGCTTCGACTTGGAGGTCAGGGCGTCCCCTTCTTTCACCTTCGCTCCCGCCTCGACCAGCATGCGTGCCCCATACGGGATCTCGTACTCCACGGCAGCCCCGTTGCGATCGACGACCTCAAACGTGCGCTCCTTCCCTTCGGGGATGCGCACCGTCCCCCTACGGTCTGCCACCACCCCGTCAAGGTTGAAACGCTCAGTGAGGGCATCGCCGACGGCGACCCGGTCCCCGGTCTCGACGCACGGCGTCACTCCGGACGCGACGGGGTAGGAGCGGTCTCCGGTCGCGGTCGAGATGATGAGAACCTCGCGCCGCTCCTCTCCTTCAAGGACGTAGACCTCCCCCGTCGCGCGGCTCCGCGGGTCGATCAGGTCTTCCGCCTTCCCGTCCCAGCCGGCCTCCGCCCGCGCGAGCGCGGCGGGAAGCTCCACCGTCCGTTCTTCTCCGATGATCTCCACGCGGTCTCCGGTTGCGGCAGAGGACGTGATCGCTGCCACGTAGCCGTCGAGAGGGGACATCTCCGCCTGCGCGCTCTTCATCGTCTTGCGCGCCTCGAACAGCTCCTCGGCGCGCGGCAACCCCTGGGTGATGTCCTCCCCGGCGACACCTCCCGTATGGAACGTCCTCATCGTCAGCTGGGTCCCCGGCTCACCGACGGACTGCGCCGCGATGACCCCTATGGCCAGGCCGAGTCCGACCGGCTGGTGGGTGCTCATGTCGTACCCGTAGCAGCGCTGGCAGACCCCGGCTTTCGTCTCACAGACCATGGGAGAGCGGATGATGATCTGCGGCCGCACCCTGATCCGCTTGATCTTCGCCGCGCGCGCTGCCGCGATCGAGCGCGGCGTCAGGAGCTCGTCCGCTTGGATGAGGACGCGACCGGTCTCCGGATCGCGCACGTCCTCGACAGCCTTCGTCCCCACCACCCGCTCCTGGTCCTCCTCGCTCTTGATCGGGAGGTCCGCCTCGAGCTGGCCGATCTGCCGCGCCATCTCGCTGGTGATCCACTGGTCCGCCTCAGCGAGGACCTCTCCGGTAGCCGGGTCGACGATCGGCCGGCTGGCGACGCGGCCATAGATCCGGTCCACGATCGGTTCCATGACCTCGGTCTTGCTGAACCGGAGCGGATCGATCTCCACCCCTTGCGTCGTCCCGCAGTCGACGTCGCGCACGACCATGTCCGACGTGGCGTCGACGAGGCGGCGAGTGAGGTAACCGGAGTCCGCGGTCTTGAGAGCGGTGTCCGCCGCGCCCTTCCGGCCGCCGTGGGTGGAGATGAAGTACTCCATCATGTCCAGCCCCTCGCGGAAGTTGGAGATGACCGGCATCTCGATGATCTCCCCCGACGGCCCGGCCATCGGGCCGCGCATCCCGCACAGCTGCTTCACCTGGTCCGGTCCGCCGCGCGCGCCAGAGGTGACGATCCCGTAGACCGGGTTGAACTTGTGCTGGCGGAGGTTCTCCATCGTCGCCTCCTCCACCTCATCCACCGTTCGGCGCCAGATGCGAACGACGGCCAGGTAGCGCTCCTCTTCGGTCGCCAACCCGAGCTCGTGCAGCTTGTTGATGCGCATCACCGCCGCCGTGGAGCGGCGGATGATCTCCTCCTTCTCAGGGGGGATCAGGCAATCCTTGATGGAGATCGTCAGTCCGGCCTGAGTCGCGTACTTGAACCCGAGATCCTTCAACTGGTCCAAGACCTCCGACGTCCTCTGCCAGCCGAAGCGATGGTAGCAGTCCATGATCAGGCGCTTGATCGCCTTGCGATCCATCACTTTGCCGAAGTCGCGGATCTCTTCGGGCAGGCCCAGATTCAGCTCCGCCCGGCCGAGGGTCGTCTCCACCAGGCGCCCGTCGATCCGGATTCTCACCGGGCTGTGCAGGTCGAGGAACCCCTCCTCGTGCGCGCGCCGCGCCTCGACCACGTCGCGGAAGACCTTCCCCGCCCCGGCAGCCTCGTCGTCCACCTGGGTCAGGTAGTAGTAGGCGAAGACCGGGTCCTGGGTCGGAATACTCAGCGGGTCCCCGTTCGCCGGGGAGAGGATGTTCCGCGGCGCGGCCATCAACTCCCGCGCCTCCGCGATCGCCTCCGGAGCCAGGGGGAGGTGGACCGCCATCTGGTCGCCATCGAAGTCCGCGTTGTACGGCGGGCAGACCAGGGGGTGGATATGGATCGCCTCGCCGTCCACGAGGATCGGCTCGAACGCCTGCATCGAGAGGCGGTGCAGCGTCGGCGCCCGGTTGAGGAGGACGGGGTGGTCCTTGACCAGCTTCTCCAGGATGTCCCACACCTCCGGCAGCTCGCCGCGCAGGGCCTTGTTCTTGATCTCGTCGAAGTCCGAGAACGTCGTCGACTCGAGGTGGTGAAGGATGAACGGCTTGAACAGCTCGAGGGCCATCTTCTTCGGGATCCCGCACTGGGACAGCTTGAGGGTAGGATCGACCACGATGACCGCACGGCCAGAGTAGTCCACCCGCCGACCGAGGAGGTTCCGCCGCAGACGTCCGTGCTTCCCGTGGATCCGCTCGGAGAGGGACTTCAGCGGCCGGTTGTCGCGCCCGCGGATCGGGTTCTCCTTCTTCTCGTTGTGGATCAACGCGTCCACCGCTTCTTGCAGCATCCGGCGCTCGTTGCGCAGGATGACCTCCGGGGCTCCCATGTCGATCAGTTTCTTCAGGCGGTTGTTCCGGTTGATGATCCGGCGGTAGAGGTCGTTCAGGTCTGTCGTGGCGAACTTCCCGCCCTCGAGCTGGATCATCGGCCGCAGCGCCGGCGGAAGGACCGGGACCACGTCGATGATCATGTCCTCCGCGTTGTTTCCCGAGTCGCGGAGCTGGTCCACCACCTCGAGGCGGCGCATGATCCGCCGCTGGTTCCCGACCGCGGTCTCCCGATGCATCTCGTCCGAGAGGTCCCTGTGCAGGTCGTCAAGATCGAGACTCTCCAGGAGCCCCTTCACCCCCGCTGCCCCCGTCTGGGCGGCGAACCCATCCGGCGCGACTCGCTCGTACGCCCGCTTCTCCAGGTAGGTGAGCGCGTCTCCTGGCTTCTTCTTGAGGGAGGCCGCCTTCACCCTCGTCACGAGGAAGATCAGGCTGTCCAAGACCTCGTGGTCCAGGGCCTCGCCGCTGACCGCGCCTCCGTAGCGGTCGGTCAGCATCTCGAACGCGGTTTGGGAGCAGATCTCGCCCACCGGCCGCTCGGCAATCACCGCTCCGGCCTCGACCTCATCCCCGTCCTCGACAAGGAGGTCGACCTCCCCGACCAGCGGATACTCCTGGGATCCCACGACCACGGAGCGGATCTTCTCCCCGTTGGTCAGTCGACGCTCCTCGATCGTGACGCGTCCTTCCTCATCTGCGACGACCTTCGGGGCCTCGGCCACGAAGTGGGCCGTCTCGATGGAGAACGGGAAACGCTCCCTCAGGATCGCGCACTCTGAGGCATAGAGGGTCTCTCCCGGGCGGACTTCCTTGCAGTCGGAGGAGGTCACGATGGAGAGAGCATCCTGGACCGGCACGGTCTCGTAGTAGGCGATCTGCTGGAGCTCCTTCTTCTTCATCCCCAGAAGACGAGACAGAAGGCTCGACACGCCCTTCAGGTACCAGAAGTGGACGACCGGGCTGGCCAGGGAGATGTGCCCCATGTTGACGCGGCGGACCGAGGAGTCCGTCACCAGCACGTGGCACTTCTCGCAGGTGATCCCTTCGTACTTCTTCCCCTTGTACTTGCCGCAGGCACACTCGTAGTCGTTCTCTGGGCCGAAGATCTCCTCCGCGTACAAGCCGCCCTTCTCCGGCTTGTGGGTCCGGTAGTTGATCGTCTCCGACTCGGTGACCTCGCCGTGCGACCAGCCGGCAATTACGGCGGGGGAGGCCAGTTGAAGCTTCACGCACTTAATGTCGTCGCCAGAGATCACGCCGCTCACGTCTCGCTCGCCCTCCGATCGCGGGACTCGCCCCGCGCTCCCGCACGTTCCGCGTTGCCCCCGGGCGCTGCCTGCGACTCGACCTTCGCCTCGCTCGCCTTCCCGTTCTTGGCGCGGTAGTCCGTCGCGTAGTAACCACTTCCCTTGTAGATCACCCCGATGCGAGGCAGAAGCCGGCGGGCGCGCCGCCCCTCGCACTCCGGACAGACAGGAAGCGAGGCGTTTCCGTTCTGCTCGAGGACTTTGAACACGGAACCGCAGGCTTCACATTCGTAGCGGTAGAAAGGCATCGACAACCCCTTAGCTCAGGAACGCTGAAGACCGCTCTTGCCCTTAGACCAATACCAAGACGCCGCACAGGAGGCGGACCCAAGCCGCCGCCTGCGTGGCACCCCCGCTCCCTCTCCTGGGGAACTGATGGTGAAGTATACCCGGAAGGATTGCGGGTTCAAGGACGCGCGAGGCGCAGCTCCGGGAGACGCGAGGGGGAGACCAGAGCGACCTCTTCCCCTGAGGGCGCGGGGAGCAGCGAGACCGTCAACTGCGACGTCTCGCTGTCGTTCTCCAAGCGGTAGCTGACCTGCACGCTCGACAGGTGAGAGGCCTCGCTGTGGGCGACGGTGAGCCGAGCCGCCAGCTCGACGATGTCGCGAGTCTCCGCCTGGGCTTTGCCGTCCCAGGCCGTGCGCACGAGGGCCATGGGGCCCGGGTGGGTCGAGAGGTAGACGCGCAGGTCGTTCGGAAGGAAGAGGTTCTGCAGGGCACGCTTCTCCCCGGCGGTCCTGGCCAGCACGATCTTCACGTCCGGCGGCCGCGTGAAGTAGAGAGGGAAGTCGAGGAGCTTCAGGGCATTCATCGTCACCCCTGCCTCCTCCAACAGACCCTCGAGCCGCTCCCCGAAACCAGGGATCGAGAGCTTGCACCGCGCGGCAAAGCCCATGCGGGGATCGGCCAGGAACCCAAGCCCCAAGGCAAGCGCGGCGAGCCGCTCCGGTTCGGCCGCTGTGAGGTCGGAGAGCCAGCTTGACTCAACCCACCCCTCACGCTCCGGGAGGGTCGGCCGGAGGAGTCGCGCGGACAAGGGGCGCAGGACAAGGTCAGCGATCCCTAGTTCCTCGACGATCGCGAGGAGGTCATCCTCGAAGAGACCGTTCTGCCCGACGACTTCCCCTGTCACGAGGAACTGCGCTCCGACTCTGCGCATGTAGCGCGCGGCTCGGCCAAGCAGGATCCGCCGACAGGCGCGACAGCTGCGGGAGAGGGAGAAGCCACCGGCCTCCGGCTGACCGCAGGCGAGGTGCCGGTACTCCTTCTTCAGCGACTGCGTACGGAAGACCAGCCCAGGCCACTCGCCCTTGACCAGGTCTCGGATCTCCCGGTACTCCTCGAAAAACGGGGAGCGGAAGTGCAAGAGGTAGACTTCGTCAACACCCGGCGACCGCTCGACCACCCTCGTCGCCAAGCGGCTGGCGAGGCTGCCGGAGAACAAAGAGAGGGCTCGCGTCACCATCGTTGCCCGGATCGTCTCATGCGCTACCGCCTCGGCTCAATCAGGCCGTAGTGGCCGTCTCGCCGATGGTAGATGATGCCTACCTGGTCCGTTTCTGAGTTCACGAACACCAGAAAGGCCCGCTCCAGCTCCTCCAGTTGAAGGGCCGCCTCCTCGGGCGTCATGGGCTTCTGAAGGAAGGTATCGACGCGGACGATCTCCTTGTGGTCCCTGCCCACGGAGGGCGCGTCGGTCTCCTGTGGCGGGATCCCGGTTCGTGTGTCTTGGAGGACGTCCTTGTACTTCACGAGCTGCCGTTTCAAGATGTCGATCGCCTTGTCGATCGACGCATACATGTCCGAGGTCTCCTCATGCGCCTTGATCAGCTTGCGGTGGGTGAGGTGAGCGTGGAAGTCGGCAATCTGCCGTTCTTTCTCGACAGAGAGGACTACGTCGACGCTGATGATCCGATCAAAGAAGCGCGAGAGCGCCTGGGTTTTCTCGACGACGTAGCCGCGGAGCGCGTCGCTCGCCGCCCCGTGCCGCTCGACGATCCTGATCTGCATCCCCCCTCCTTGGCCCTGGGACCATCCTACCAGAAGGAGGAGAGGGGGTCAATAGATTTCTTGAAATAGCCTGCGTTTTCCCACTACGAGGCGAAACGAGCGGTCCCCCCCAGTGTGGCCAAGCGTTCCCGGAGGGACCGGGCCACCCAGTGCAGTTCCTGTGGGCCGATCTGCGGTCGGTACACGGAGAATTCCCTGGCTACGAAGGCGTTCAGGTTGGACCGGTAGTGGACGCCGTCCGTCCGCCGCTCTCGGACGACCAGGCCCATGTCCAGGAGGTCGCGTGGGGGAGTGCGCTCAATGAGACCGGGCGCGCAGTCGGTCCACGCTGCGATCTGCGCCGCCGAGTAGGCCCGAGGCCCGGAGCCAACAAGGAAGGAAAGGAAGCGCCGGTCGAGGAGGGTCTGGCGGCCGAGACGCGCGACCAGGCGCTCAACGTGGCGTCTTACGGCTTCCGGGAGCGGGTCCTCCGGGTCCTCGCCGACCGGGCCTGACATAGCCAGCGGTCCGGCCGGACGCGGTTCCTGGACGGCCTTGGCTTCCGCAGGTGGCGCCTCGTTGAGCGCGCCGGACGGAGAGAGGAGCGCCGTAGAAACCGCGCCGCCCTCCGGAGGACGCCTCGCCTCCGCTGGCAACGCCGCCTGCCTGCCCCGCGTGTCGGGGGACGCCGAGACGAGAAGGGGCTCCTCACTCAGGGTCTCCTCCCCGCCGCCAAGCGGCTTGGCAGCGCCCGTCCCCTCGGGCGAACTCGCCCCCCCCCGCCGCCCGATCGCCTCAAGAAGGGACTCGCTCACCCGCCGCAACTCCGGCGAGACGACCACGTGCAGGGAGGGGGTGAATCCCGCGTGGAAGGTCTCGCGCTTCCGGACGTGGGTCGGCAGGACGGTCTCGCCGTTCACGAAGATGCAGTCGCCGGTCTCCAGGGCACTCACCAGCTCCTTGACCTCGCTCTTGCGCCACGGAAGAAGCTCCCCGTAGACGCGCATGTCCGCCTCGTGGACGACGCGGTGCAGGAAGAGGATCCCCGCCTGGCTCAGAACGTCCTTCTCTACCTTGGCACTGCGCTGGGAGATGATGATTGCCCCCAGGCCGCGCTTCCGGCCGCGGAGGGCGACGCGCGTGATCAGCTCCTTGAGCTCCGTCCTCACCCCTTGCGGGATGAACTCGTGCGCTTCTTCGATCGCAATCACGTAGGGGCGGCGGAGCTTCCCGGCCAGGTTCCACAGGGTCGAGAGGTAGCTCTTCAGGAACTCCGTCCTCTCGCTCGACAGGAAGCCCGACAGATCGAGGATGACGGGAACGTTTCTCTCCATGCTCGCCTGCGCGATCTCGGGCGCGCAGTCCACGTCGACCTCCACCTCGACGCCCTCCCCCGTCCCGGCGACGAGGACCTCGTAGCGCTCCTTCAGGCCGTAGTACTCTCCGTCGATGTCCACGATCGTGAGCGGGTACTGATGCTTGAGGAGCTCCTCGAAGATGACGCCGGCCGTGTTCGACTTCCCCGACCCGCGGATGCCGAGGACGGCGACGCACTGCCCCACGAGGGATTCCAGATCGAGCGGGAGGTCCCCGCCGATGACGAGCGGTGTCCCCATGAGCCGAGCGGCCGAGGCCGCCGGAGCGGCCGGCCTCCTCCTTTGTTCAGTTGAGGGTCGGAGCGAGGGTAGGTTCGGAGAGTCGAGAGCGGGAGGTCGGCTGTCCGTTTCCGCGCTCGCCTAGGTCCTGTCGCTCGGGTGGCTCACGGCATGGCGCGCCTCAGCAAGAGCCTCCTCACGCGACGTGATCTCCCCGGCGAGGATCCGGTCATGGAGCCGCTCGAGCACCAGGCCCAGCTCCCGCCCCGGCCTCATCCCCAGGGTGACGAGGGCGTGCCCGTCGATCAGGGTGCGTGCGCGGGCGAGGCTCCCCACGCAGTCGATGTGGTCGACGATGCGCAGGGTCTCGCGCAGGATGGGAGCCCACCCCGAGTCGCGGTGGGCGCTGGCCTCGCAGTCGGCAACAAGGACCTGGAGGAGGTCGAAGAAGGACGGGTAGCGCTCCCGCAGCGAGCGGCCGCCGAGCACTTCACCTTCGCTCACGAACCGGACCTGCTTCCCGCGTCCCATCTCCGGAAGGTCGGCGATCCGCATGTGGTTCCTGACGAGGAAGACGAGGCGGGCGATCTCCGACCGGCTAAGTCGGAGGCGGGCGGCGATCCGCTCCACCATCCGCGCCCCGACCGCGCAGTGACCCGCCATGTTCTGCCCTCCCGCCCGCTCGAGGGCGTACGGCTTCCCCACGTCGTGGAGGAGGACGGCGAGCTTGACGAGCGGATCGCGCACGAACCGATCGGCGACCTCCAGGGCGAGGAGGGTGTGGACGTAGACATCCCCCTCCGGATGGTACACCTCAGGCTGCGGAACCCCCTGCGTCACTGCCACCTCAGGGAGGAGGAAGCGAAGGAGGTCGAGCTCCCCCCAGAGACAGACACCCCGGGCCGACTGGTCTGTGGCGAGGGTCCGCAGGACCTCATCGCGGATCCTCTCCCAGGAGACGGAGGCGATCGACGGCGCGAGGTCCCGGATCGCCCGCTCGGTTGCGGGGTCGATCTCGCCGCCGACCTGGCAAGCGAAGCGGATCGCGCGGAGCATCCGCAGGTGATCCTCGTGGAAGCGGGCGCGCGGGTCGCCGATCGTCCGGATCCGCCTGGCCTTCAGGTCCTCGACCCCGCCGACGAGATCGATCACCGCCCCGTCCGGCGTCGCCACGAGCCCGTTGATGGTGAGATCCCGCCGCTTGACGTCCGCCGCCACGTCGTCGACCAGCTCGACCTTCCCTGGCCATCGCCCGTCGTAGTCTCCCTCCGCGCGGAACGTCGCCACCTCGTAGGATGTCTCGCTCGGGCCCACCACGACGAGAACGCCAAATGCCTCCCCCACACCCACGACCGGCCGGTCGCGGAAGAGGTGCCGGACCTGGTCCGGGGGCGCGGAGGTCGCGATGTCGACGTCCGTCGGCTCGAACGGCAGGTCAGGATCAAGGAGGGAGCGCACCCCGTCGCGGACGACGCCCCCGTTCAGGACGGCCTGATGCCCGGCCCCCGTCAGACGGGCAAGGATCTCCCGCGCGAAGGGGTGACGGGCAAACAACGTCTCCACGTCGATTCGGATCGGCTCCGGCATGGCCAACGGACTATACGCCCTCACGCGGAGGCCGCACAAGCGCGGGCTAGACCTCGATCGCAGCTCCCCGCTGCGCGACCTCGGGCTGGATCCCGAGCCTGCCCTGAATCGCGGCGGCGAGGCCTTCCTGTCCCTCCGGCTCACCGTGAACCAAGACGACGCGCCCCGGCGTGGACTTGGAGACCCAGTCGAGGAGGGTCGACTGCCCGGCGTGGGCTGAGAACCCATTCACCGTAAAGACCCGCGCGCGCACGGCGACCTCCTCGCCGAAGAGACTCACGCGCCTCGCTCCGTCGACGATCGCGCGGCCGAGCGTCCCTTGCGCCTGGTAGCCGACGAAGAGGACGCCGCAAGCCGCCCTCCACAGGTTGTGGCGAAGGTGGTGCACGATCCTCCCTCCGGTACACATCCCGCTCCCGGCGATGAGGACGTTCCCGCTTTGGATCGCGTTCAGACGCTTGGAATCCTCGGCCGTCTCGACGTAGTGCAAGAGAGGGAAGGAGAACGGATTCGGCTCGCGAGAGAAAGCCTCTCGACCCTCGTCGTCGAATTCCTCCACGTGCCGCGAGAAGACCCGCGTCGTGGCGATGGCGAGGGGGCTGTCGAGGTGGATCCGACACGCCGGAATCTCGCGCCTCTTCCAGAGGGAGAAGAGCTCGTACAGGACCTCCTGCGTCCGCTCCAGCGCGAAGGAGGGGACGAGGAGGTTCCCGCCGCCTCCGATGACGGCCCGCAGCGCGTCCGCCAGTTCGGCGACCGTGGAGTCCAGGCTCCGGTGTTCGCGGTTCCCGTACGTCGACTCGACCAGGACGACGTCGGCTCGCGGCGGGTCGCTCGGGTCCCGCACGATCGGCCGCCCCGGGCTCCCGAGGTCGCCGCTGTAGAGGACGGTCTTCCCCTCGGCGCGCACCTCCACCGCCGCGGAGCCGAGGACGTGCCCCGCGTCGTGGAGGACCGCCTCGACCCCGCGCCCGAGCCGGACGGGGACGTCGTAGGCCACCCTCACCCGGAAGAACTCGAGCGCGTCCAGGACGTCCCCCACGTCGTACAGGGGCGGGGCCAACTCCTCTCCGCGCCGGCGCGCCTTCCGCGCGTGATAGGCGGACTCCTCCACCTGAAGGTGGGCGGCGTCGGTCAGGACCACCTTCGCGATCTCCGCGGTCGCCGGAGTGGAGACGATCTCCCCGTGGAACCCCTCCCGAACCAGGCGCGGGACGAGGCCGATGTGGTCGAGGTGGGCGTGAGAAAGGACGAGGACATCGATCTCGTGCGGGTCAAACGGGAACGCCTCGCGGTTGTGCCCCTCCGCTTCCCGGCCCTGGAAGAGGCCGCAGTCGAGGAGGACGCGCAGGCCGGCCGCCTCCACCAGGTGACACGAGCCGGTGACCGTGCCCGC
Organism: uncultured Thermotogae bacterium; assembly: GCA_964354815.1. GTDB lineage: Bacteria > Bipolaricaulota > Bipolaricaulia > UBA7950 > UBA9294 > CAYHBG01. The sequence goes on along the minus strand of CAYHBG010000006.1, from coordinate 222 downwards.
CCCGCCGCAGAAGGTGATTCGCATCGCGACCCTCCCCAAAGACGCCGCCCGATCCTAGCCGAGCCGTGCGCCCCGGGCAACTGCTCCTGGCCGACGTTTGTCCGCGTGTGGAAGAGGGTGTACCATGGGCTCGCCTCGGGACGTGGCGCAGCCTGGTAGCGTGCTTGCATGGGGCGCAAGAGGTCCCCGGTTCAAATCCGGGCGTCCCGACCAGGCTTCTCC
>CAYHBG010000005.1:1770-41943 GCA_964354815.1 uncultured Thermotogae bacterium | reverse complement strand
CACCCCGGCCCCCACCCCGAGGCCCATGCCGCCTCCCCGCTTCGGAGAGCGCCCCCCTCGGGAACGCCCGCCGTTCCACCCGCTTTGGGAAGGAAGGACCGGCCCAGGGGGACCGAGCCCGCTCCCCGAGCCCTCGGCCGCCGAGGCCGCGCCCGGCCCGAGCCTCCAGGAGTGGAGACAGCGCCAGGGCCGAGAGGCCCCCGGCCCCACCCGGACGATCAAGCGCAAGATCGAGTACAGCGCCGAGGAGCGGGAGGCCTTCGAGGCCATGCGCTCGAAGCTCCCGGCAGCCCGAGCCAAGCGTACCAAGGCCGGCGGACTGACCGCTTCCAAGGGCGCGTGGCAAGCAGCCTCGACGCCGAGGGAGCTGCCCGAGTTCGAGAGCTACCAGATCCCGCGTGGAGTCGGCCCGGCAGTCACGCACGCAGCCGGCACGGCCCTTGAGCGAGTCGGCGCCATCCTGGCACTGCCCGGCCGCCTGGTTGACAAGGCCGTGGACTCCGTTCTGGCCATGCGGGGAGTCGCCTACGGCATGAGGCGAACCGGGATGCGCGGTGCATTCCGCCCGATCATGCAGGCCACGGGGAAGACCCTCGGGTTTGCCGCCGGCCCCGTCGTTGGCTCCATCATCCCCGGCCTCCAGGGCGCCGGCATCGGCCTGGAGAAAGCCGGGGCCTTGCTCCGCAAGCTGGCCAAGGACGGCACGCTCCCCCGCCGGGTCCGCGAAGCCGCCGGGGAGCTCCTGGAGGCGACTGCCGGCAAGTCGGACGCCCTCGGCCTGACGGGGCTCTACCTCATCACCCAGAGCGAGGACTTCAAGGAGTGGGCCTCCAAGAGGAGGATTGCAGAGCCGGCCGCGGCGCGGTGAAATGGGGGCATGGATGAATGCTCCACCGTGGAAACCGAAGACCTTCGAGAGCTGGCAGCCGAGATCCGGGGCCTTCGAGGCGCGCTGACCCAGTACGCGGGGAAGACCTACGGCCGAGAGAGGCGCATCCTTGAACTACTGATGGCCCTTACCCAGCACTTGCTGCCCGAGGCCGCGGCGCTCCCGCCGGAAAGAGTTGTCGTCATGGGCGCCGGCTTCCCGTACCGCGGGAGTCTGGAGTTGATCGAAGTCGAGGCCGTGCGGGATGCCCTGGAGACAAACCGGGGCAACAAGTACGCGGCCGCGCGCCAGCTCGGCATCAACGTCAAAACGCTCTACCGGATCATGCGGACGGGGGGCTTGCCGCTGACCTACGGCCAGGCCGGCCGGATACAGCGCTCCATCCTCGGGAACGATCCGAGTCCTTCCGCCAGGGCTTGAAGGAGCCTTTCGGCCCCGCATCCCCAGGGCGAATGTGCGGGCCAGCGTCACCCGATGGGCGCATCAAGAAGTCCCGTCCCCGAGTCTAACGGAGTCCATCGGCTCGCTGGCCAGAACGGCGCGCCATCCTGGGGCGATCCTATTGCGACGTCACAATGCCGGGGCCTCTCTCTTGGATTCTACCTCGGCCTCCAGGCCCCGCGCAATCTCCTCTTCCGTCCAGTCGAACTCCCGGAGGGCGTCCATCTTCCGGCGGACAGTCTCCGCTTTCTCGAAGCGGTCCATCATGAGGCAGCGCTTGGGCTGGTCCACGGCGACGGCGCGGTAGGCCCGATCCGGCCCCTGGATCGTCCAGCCGGGGGTGATGCGCCCGGCCATGAAGGGGTTGCTCATGGCCACGTTGTTGATGGCCGTCATCCGAGGGCTCATGCTGTACCCCGAGCAAGTCCAGCACTTCCGCAGGAGCCCGAGCCGACTGAAGAGTCGGTAGGCCTCGACGTGCTCCAGGATGTCCAGCGGGGCGCCCGAGGGGTCCTCCAGCGTGGCGTGGTCCCTCGGGGGAGGAAGCGGCGTCATGGGCTGCACTCCACGGGGTTCCAGGGCTCATCGTGCGGCCCTGGGTGCTTGGGCTGGTACACCGGCCCTTCACGGCCGACGAAGCGCTGGAGGGAAAGCTCCTCGGGCATCAAGCGCTCCAGGGCGAGGGCGTAGCGCTTCTTGAGCAGCGCATCGAACTGGGCAAGCTCCTCGGGGCTCAGCGGGGCGTCGAGGTCGGCCTCAGTCCACTGCGTCCAGCCGGCGCCAAGTAGCGCGGCGCCCAGGGCGCCCCCGAGGGCCTTCAGTGCTTCACGGCGCGTCATGGTTTCATGTTCCTCTTATCCTTCGAGGCAGCCCGGAGCCGTTCCAGCCGGCGCATCGACATCCACTCGCGGAGTTGGTCGGCATCCATCCGCCACGGAATCCTGGGCGCCCACTTGCCGCCACGGATCTTCTTGTCACGGTTCCTCATGGCAGCGGCTTCCTTCCGACTTCCTTTCCGCGGACGTAGTACCCAAGCCACTTGGCCCGCTCAGCCGAGGAGCGAACCTCGTACCAGCCCCAACGCTCCAGGGCGCCGGCCGGAGCTTCCAGCCGAAGGCCCCCAGGGCGCTGGGGTAAAGGCGCCGCGGCCGAACACACTGCAAGGACTGAAATGACCGCGGCCGCGGCATATGCTGCAAGGCTCAGGTTCTCCCACTGGGCATGTGTCACAAGCCCCATGGTACCTTTGCCCAGTCCAAAAAAAAACCCCCTCGGGTTAGGAGGGGGCGACGGTCCATTAACCTCAGCGGTAAGCGAAGTGACGTTTACCGCGGGAGATGAGGCAGGCATATTGCCGGTGGCTGAGGGGGACGGGGTAGGGGGGCTTGTCCTGGGCGAGCCAGTGGAGGACTTGCTTCCGGAGGGACTGCTTGAACTCGGAGCGGGGCTGAGAGGCGAGGAGGGCGATGATGGGGCGGGCGTAGTTCTCCCCCAGCTCGAGGAGCCGGCGGGCGTAGGTCTCCGCGATTTTGTCGGCGCAGCAGGGCTTCAGCTCCTCAGCCAGTTCCTTGAGGCGGGCGCGTGCTTTGGAGGCGGCCAGGCCGGACTGGTAAGCGCGCCAGAGATCCATGACGCAGGGGGGGGCGTCAACGACGCAGGCGTTAGGGTAGCACCAGCCGCGGGTGGTTCCCCACTGGGTGGAGATGAACTCGCAGCGCTCGACGTCGAAGTAGGTACACCAGAAGTCCGAGTCATCGTACCCGTTGACTTCGGACTCCTCGACGACGTAGCCGATGGCGTATTCGCGGGTGAAGTGTTGGATAGGCTGGCCGTCGGGGCCGTCGGAATCCCAGCGGGGTTGATGGACGGCGCCGGGCTCGGACTTGTCACAGAGAACGCGGATCATGGTTCACCTTCTTTCTTGGGGGGAGAGGCGTCGATACTCGGCCAGGCGTGAATCAACGCGAGTCACGCCATCGAGGATGAGGGCCACGCGACAGTAAGCGGCGATGGCTTCGTCGATAGCCTCAAGGGCTTGCACGGGGCGGAGCGCTTGGTTGTGTGCGTCCTCCAGGATTGATCGGATGGTGGCGGCCAGCTCCGGCCAGGACTTCCGGCCCGTAGGCACTCGATTCCAGGCCTCATCGATGGCGGCGCGCCAAGACGTGGGGCAATTCATGCTTTCACCCCCTTCTCAGCGGCGCGAAGCTCCAGGAGGGCGTCCCAGACTTCGAGGGCGAGCCCATCGGCACTGGGGCAAGTGGCCTTGCCGGCGACGAAGGCGCGAAGAATCGCCCGAGCGACCCACAAGGATGGAAGACTGTTGAACTCCCCGATGGAGTCGATACACGCCTCATCCGTGGCCATGCGGATGGTGTACTTGCGGGGGGAGTAAGGCCCCTTTTCCGAAGTGACGAAGAAGCGGCCCCCGTAGACCTTGGGATAAACCTTGGAGTTGAAGAACCGCATGGAAGCGGCACTGAAGAAGTACCGCCCGAGGATCTTGTTTGCGGCCTTGATCTCGGAGATGTTTTGCCAGTGTTTCACGTTGAACCTTCTTTCTGAGAAGCGGGCTCCGGGGTGGGCGTTGTCCCCCGGAGCCCATGGGTAGGATCAGACTGACACGGACGCAGGGAGACGAACGAGGGCGCGCAGCTCTGGGGCGCCCCAAGAGAGCTTCCAGCCGGCATCGATGGCGCCGGCGACCCAGAGCCCGGCGGTATCGGGCCAGCCCATGGCCCAGGGGCCTTCGGTGTCCCACGTCCCCCGGTGGAGGACCTGGGCATCGTCCAGCTCGCTTTGGCGGAAGAGGATCAGCCCGGAGTCTCTGAGGGAGAACTCCTGGCGGATTGTGTGCTCGACGATTCCATGCCGAGCAACCCGAGGCTCCGAACTCTCATGAGTGAGGCGGAGCACTTCACGGGGATGCTTGTGTTTGGCCATCTTTCACTCCTTGCGGCCTTGCCGCGTTTGGCCTTGCCCTGGCTCCCCCACCACAGGAGAGCCCCCACATCATTACCCTTGGGTACAAAGTGCAGCGGGGGGCGGGATTGTCGTAACTGAACTCAAAGATGCCAGTTATGACAATCTTGGAATAAATCGAGGAATATCAGGAGGGGGGTTTACCCTTGGAGGCGATGAGGAGTTTCAAGCCCTCGTTGAAGTCCCAATAGAATTGCGCGAAGGCGTCATGGTAGGCATTGAGGATGATGTCGCTGAGGGGCTGAAGCTCGGGCGTTGGTGGCTGGAGCGGGAGTCGAACCCGCCTCGACGGGTTATGAGCCCGTCCGGCTCCCGGAGCTTCCAGCGGCTTCAGTCGCCTCGGCGGATGGGCCGAGCGACGCGGAGCTTTCCGCCCTCCCGCTTTAGCTTTCCTTCTCTTTTGAGCTGCCACGTGGCCAGCGCCCAGGGGTTTTCAACGCCCTCGGCATCCTTGAGCTTCTCCGCTCGGACGTGGAGGATTTTGGGCATGGGTCGAATCCTTTAAGCGGCCGAAGCCCGCGTGTACTTTGCGGGCCGGCCGCGGTGGTAACGCTCCCCCCAGGGTAGCGGGGTCGGCCTTGTTCTGCAAGGTGCCGCATGGTAGGTTTAAATCCATGAAAGCATGGAGCCCGCACGGAGACAAGGAGTGCCGCGAGTGCAAGGGGTCGGTTGTGCCGCATCACGGAGGGGGGCTTTGCCATCTCTGTTACTACAAGGGGTATTACCGGCGGCACCGCAAGGAGCTGCGGGCGAGGATGCGGGTCCACATGAGACACCGACGGATGGAGAGGCAGGGGAACAAAAAAGCCCCGGCAACGCGCCGAGGCCTCTTGGTGTCCGATCCCCCCGTTAAGGGATGATCGAATTTGGAGCAGTGTTGTTTCGTCCTCGTTACGTCATGGCGCCTCCATTTAAGGGTTAGGGTTGCGTGTCCTGGATCGACTTGCCCAGGATGCTGAGAAGTTTCTCGAAGGCTTGTTGGGCCGACAGGATCTCGGGCTCCGATGGGGTTTGGAATTGCGTCTTGTCAGCCCGGATGGAGATGTGGGCGCGTGCCTCGAATAGTACGGCTACTTCCACGCCACAATCCACGGGGCCGGCGCTGAAGGTGATCTTGAGCGGTCCCCAGGTGACGTTTATGGGGCCGTTGGCCTTGAGGCCGGGGACTTTGCGGACAGCCAGGACATCGATCATGTTTCCTCGGGAAAAACGGCCCCCGCGGGGACTGTGGTGGAACCGCGGGGGCCTGAGTGAAAGAGATTTACTTGCGGCGCGGCTTCCGGCCTTCGAGCGCCACCGACAACCGATCCCGCATCCACTTGATATCGTCGTCCCGGAGATGGGTGAGATCCGCATTGAGGAAGCGACTCTTGCGGGAGTCTATCTCCCCCTGCACGGCGTTGCAGATGCGGCGAAGGGCTCCAGTCGGGAAGGCAGAAGCCTCTATGTTTAGGGTTGGGCCGGAGAGGGCTTCCTGCCTGGTCTCCCCGAGATACAGCGGCAAGCGGAGCCGGATCAGAGCTTCCACCTTGTCTTTGATTGTCTGAAGGGTCTCCGTGTTGAGGTTGCCCACGTTGAAGAAGCGGATCTTCCCGGCATCGTCTTCTATTTCAAACACGCCATCGCTCATGCGATTTTCCTTTCTGTAGGTTCACGCTTGCACCGACGAGCAAACCGAGGTAAAGTTTAAACATGTAGAGCCCTTGTGTCAAGGGCCAGTCTCAACAGAAAGGAGGCCTTCAATGGCCAGCGTGTCAGGACGGAAGCTCCTTGTCCGGCTTTGGGCGAGGAACTTTTTGGGGATCAAGGACGAGTTGGAGCTGACGGAGCTGGGGCAGCTCACGACAATCCAGGGGCCGGTGGGGGTCGGCAAGTCGTCGATTCTCCAGGCAATCGCAGTTGCCCTCGGGGGCAGCCGCAAGGACACAACGCTTCTCCACCAGGGGACAGAGGAGGGGGAGGTTGGGCTCCAGCTCGACGACGGCACGGTCATCAGCCGGCCGATCAGCGCGGAGGGCGCCGGCTCCGCGAAGGTGCGGGATGGAAAGCTCGGGGTGCAGATCAGATCACCCGAGCGATACATCGCGGAGCTTTGCGACCGACTCAGCTTCGATCCCGTGGCGTTCCTCAGCTCGAAGGGGAAGGAGCGGATTCAGCTCCTCATCGAAGCGCTGCCGGTGAAGGGGGAGTTTTCGAAGCTCCCGGCTTTCGCCCAGGAGCGGGCTCCGGGGCGCAGCGGAGACTACCTGAACCTGGAGCAACTCGACTTGACGCGAGAGCGGGTCTACGAGGACCGGCGAAACATCGGGGTGGCGCTGACGCAGCAGCGGAAGACGCTGGAGAGCCTCGAAGGGTCGATACCGCCGGTGCCGCACGCAAACCCTCAAGAGATCATCCAGGGTCTTCGGGCTCGTCGCCAGGAGATTGATCACAAGCTCTCGCTCGACATCCGCGAGTTTGAGCGCGAGCAGGACGAAGAGACCCACGCGGCGAAGCTCGCGCTACAGCGGGAGCAAGAGGAGATCCGCCGGAAGGCAGAGGAGCGCTGCCACGAACTGGAGATGAAGTTTCGAGACGTGGAAGCCGGCCGGCTGAAGGCTGTTCGGGACTACATCGCAGAGGCCAACGAGGAAGTCAATCCGAAGCTCGCGGAGCTGGACAAGACAATCTCGGTGATGGAACACCAAATCGAGGAGAACGCCAAGGCGCAGGGGCTCCGGGATCTCCACGAGGAGACGGCGGAGCGCGTGGAGGACCTCGCGGCGCAGCACCAGGAGGCCCAGGAGGCCATCGACGCAATCGACGCCATGAAGACTCAGCTCCTCTCGGAGTCGAGGCTGCCGGGCGTCCGGATCGAGGGCGGGGATCTTTTCGTGAAGGACGGGGAGGGCCGGTACATCCATTTCGACAAACTGAACACGGGGAACCGCATTCGGTTCGCCATCGAGCTGGCGATGCTGCGCGCCGGGACGCTGCCGGCGATCCTCGTGGACGAGCTGGGGCGGCTCGACGCCGACACCCGCGAGGAGTTTCTCCAGGAGATTTCAAAGCGAGAGGAGATCCAATTCGTCGTGGCTTGGGCCGACGTGGGCGCCCTGAAGATAAGAAGTGGTGGTGGGAAGAAGACTGGTGGGTAGGGGTAGCTTGACAACAGGCCGGGCGGAGATCAGCGGTGGTAACGCGCTCCGTCCGGCCCTTTCCGAAAGGCAATCAACATGTCAAAGAAGTACCGACCCTCGCGGCTGGCGCTGGCCAAGTTCTGCCGCGGGGTAGTTCGCATGAGCGAGGGAGTCCCGCAGGGGGACCGCTCCGAGATGGAGATGGGCCGGCGGATTCACCAAGCGCTCGCCCTCGGCTCGGAGGAATGCCTCGAAGGCGACTTCGAGAAGGAGCTGTACAGCCGGGGCCTCCAGATCAAGGATGCGCTCCTCATGGCACATGCCGAGGGGGACTTTGAGCTTCTGCCGGAACACACCTTCAAGCCGCTGGAGATCGCTGGGATTCCCGAGGAGCTTTGGCCCGAGGGGACAACTGACCTGGTGGCGCTCTTGAGGAAGCGCCCGGCGGCCGTGCTGGTGGACTACAAGCTGGGGCTCGCCCCGCTGAACGAGGAGAAGGCCGCAACGCAAATCCTGGCCTACGCTGCCATGGCGTTCCAGGAGTGGCCACTCCTCGAGGAGATCCTCGTGGGGATCGTCGAGCTGGGAACGGAGAACGTCTACATGCACGAGGTTGGGCGCGGGATGCTGCCGGAGATCATCGGCGCCATCCGCACGGTCATCATGCAGTGCGAGCAGCCGATCCTGCGGCTCGCGCCCTCGGACGACGTTTGCCCATCGTGTCCGGGGAACATCCGGTGTCCCGCAGCGAGGCGGGAGGTTGACCTGTTCGTTGACGACGGCGCCCTGGAGAAGATCGAGGACACCCCGGAGCTGCGCGGGGTGATGCTCTCGAAGGCCAAGCTCGTGGCGGAGCTCGCGGAGCGGTATCGGAACTATTGCACGGAGCAACTCCGCAAGGACCCAACCAGCGTGAAGGGGTGGAAGCTCAAGACGCAGCAGGGGAACCGGCACATCCAGGACGTGCGCGGCGCGAAGCTGCGTGCGGACGGACGGGTAGGCCCGGAGCAGTTCGAGCGGTGCTGTACAAAGGTTGCCGTGGGCGAGCTGGAGACCCGCTGGAGTGACGCGGAGGCCGCGGCAACGGGGGTCAGCAAGAAGATGGCGAAGGAGCGGTTTCAGAAGCACTTCGAGGCTTTGATTACCAGGGACGCAGAGAAGGCTTGGCCCGAGAAGGCGCCGAGCCGAAAGGAGATCACCAGTGGAGAATGAACAGGATCGAGAGAACGAGGCCAAACTATCTCCCCACGTGAGCGACCGACAGCCAGTCGGCGGCCCGACGGATGCGAAGGCTTGGATTTCAAAGCTCCAGTCCGTTTTCGCGCAAACGATGCGGCGCGATCCGCTGGCGATGCTGCGTATGACGCGGATGGCGGTTGACTGCCTGTACCGCGATCCGAAGCTTCAGCGCTGCGACCAGCTCTCGTTTTCGATGGCCCTCATGAGCTGCGCGGAGATGGGCCTCTTCCCGAGCAGCGTGACGGCCCAGGCATACCTCGTGCCGTTCAACGACAAGAACCGCCAGCTCTTGAACTGCGTGCTCATTCCGGGGTACCAGGGGCTTGTCCACTGCGCCTATCGACACCCGCGGGTTGCGTCGATTTACTCAACGGTGGTCCGCGAGGGCGACGAGTTCGAGGAGATCCGGGGGACGGAGCGGGGAATTGTCCATCGGCCGCTGGCCCCCTGGGGCGCCCCGATGACTCACGCTTACTCGGTCTGCGAGATTTCGGGCAAGGGCCGGCCGATCTTCTACGTGCTTACTGCCTCGGAGGCGGAGGACGTGATGAGGCGGAGCCAGGCCGGCAAAAGGGACCTGGAGCGGATTCAGCGCGGAGAGCATGGATCGAGCCCATGGACCACGGACCCCGAAGCCATGTGGATGAAGTCGGCCTTCAAGCGGCTCCAGAAGTGGATTCCCAAGAGCTGGAGTCTGATGCGCGCCCTTGAAGTGGACGCCAAGGACGAAGACAATTCGGGCGTGGGAAGAACCTTCGAGCTGCAAACCGATTCCGTCCTGAAGCCCTCGGCCCAGATGGAGGAGCGCCGAATCGCGGCGCCCGAGGAGCGCCTGGAGGAGCAGCAGATGAAGACCCACTTCAAGATGAAGAAGGTGGCAGTCAAGGCTGCGACGGTCCCAAGCGAGGCGCCCAAGCTCAACGTGCAGGATCCTGGGGAGGAGCCGACACCGCCGGATGGCGGGGAGCCTGAAGCGGCGCCTCGCGTTTTTGTCCCGATCAGCGCGGAGTCCTCGGTGGCGCTGCGAGCGCGCTACGAGGAGTACCGAGCTGCCGGAGGGAATCCCGATTCGATTCTTGAGAGGCCCATCGAGGAACTCTCCGAGAGCGATGCGAAGCAGCTCATCGCTCGCTTCGAGCAGCGCACGAAGTTCCGCAAGGAGCACACGTAGGCTACTACTCACGCAGGGCCGCAGGCCCTTCTTTCTGGCCCCCGAGGGTTTCACGGCTCTCGGGGGTTTTTTCGTTGCGTCCGAAAGGTTCACTTGGTTAGATAGGCTGCTGCTGGCCAGCCATGCGCGGGTTCGGCGCCTCCTTCGAGCTGGCCAGCACCGCTCTTTTTTGGCGCCGGCCCGCACCATTCCCCGGTGGGGGGAGGAGTCCCCTGGTGAAAAGCTGCAAGGAAGGCGACGAACTTCCCTTCATGCCGTTCTGGGTACGAGACTGGATCGAGGACGAAGAGATCCAAAACATGAGCGGACAAACGATGGCAAGCTACCTCTGGCTCCTGTGCTGGAACTGGATCAGGGGTACCCTCAGCGATGACCCCAGCACCCTCCTCAGACTCATACCTGCCACGCTTCGGAACCACTGGCTGACCGAAACCTGGCCCCACCTCAGACACCACTTTCAGCCCATAGAAGGACAGCCAGGAAGGCTCACGAGCAAGAGGCTTAAAAGGGTACGCGACGAGGTTTTACATAAACAAGAGGGGCATCGTCTTGGGGCTGACATCACCAACGCTAAGCGTAGCGCTAAGCGTATCGCTAAGCTTGTCGCTGAGCGTATCGCATCCAAGATGGGAGATGCAGATGCAGATGAAGAAAACATCGGGCCTGGCGGCCCTGTTTGTGTGCCGTCGAAAGACGTAAAGACAGAAGGCGAAACACCTTTGGTGAAGTGGAACGCCCTGGCGGCCCGTTTTGGCCTCCGGAAGCTCGGAAAATGGACCATGGCGCGCCAGAAGGCCCTCCTCGGTCGGCTCCGGGAACACCCCGACTTTTGGGCTCGCGTCGAGGCGGAACTCCCGCGGCTCGGTCGCTTCGCCAAGGAGAAGGGTTTCATCGATTTCGATTTCGTCACGCGCCCCTCGAAGCTGGAGCCGTTCCTCGAAGGGAAGCACAGGGACCACGCGGCGGTCGTTGCCGTGGACACGACGAGGCCACAGGTGCGGGAGCTGCTGAAGCACGTCGGGGCGGTGATCGAGGCGGACATCGGGCCAGGGCTCCAGCGCTACACGGTGCTCAGCGCCGGCCTGATGGCGGAGGATCGGAAGGTGACGTTTTTCCATAAGCTCGACGACGGGCAACTGAACAATGCGCTCGGTGCTGCGGAGGGGACTCATGCAGACCACGCATGAGCTGAAGTGTTTGCCGGAGCAATTCCGGGCCATAACGCGCGGTGTTAAGACTTTCGAGGTGCGAAGGAATGACCGGAACTTCCAGGTGGGAGACATCCTGCATCTCAACGAGTGGATCCTGGAATGGAAAGCCTACACCGGGGCGTTCATCGACCGACGCGTGACGTACATCCTTCAAGGCGAGTTTGGGCTGCCGCCGGACATCTGCGTCATGGCGATTGTCCCTGTCCTGCCCGACGCGGCGAAGGAGGCGAGGGAGGAGACGGCTGACGAGGCTCAGCGCAAGGAGCCGGGTGACGATGGGATGGCGGAGAGGCAGGAATACTGGGCGTTGCGGATAGCGGCGCGAAAGGAGAAGCCATGCCGACCGAAGAAATGATGAATAGGGTTGACGCTCTGTACGAGGCGACTCGTGACTGGTTCGCCAACGTCTCGCTGAATCTCGATGGCCTGGAGCGTGCAAGGATGGATCTCGACGCTGCGATCACGTCCCTTGAGCGCGAGCGCGACGAGTACAAGGCGCGTGCAGAGAAGGCGGAGGTGGAAGCGAAAAAACTACGCGACGAGAACATGCATTTGTTTCGGGCATACAACGACCTACTTGACGAGCACAACGTTCGCCAACCAAGGCCGATGGAGGAGAAACATGCCGGATCACTTAACGGCGACGAAGGCGTGCCGGGAGCGTCACTTCGGAAAGCTCAAGGAGGATTTTAAGGTGGTGCTGCGGCAGGCTACCGCACCGAAGGAGGTGGAGCGTGACTTGTAAGGACTGCGGAAACTGGTGTCAAAAACTTGGGGGCGCACACATCCGCGACGGAAAGGAGATGGATGTTGGTCTATGCCTCGCGGCTCACCGGGCGTTTCCTTTCATGGATCTCAATGCGGCGGTGTACACGTGGGACGACTTCCCCGCCTGCCCGTACTTCCAAAGGCGCCAGGACTGGGCGGACAAGGCGATGAAGAGACTTGAGGATTTCATTTTCGCGGACATGAAGGACAAGAACCTGAACCTCGCATGGGTGCCGCAGGAGTGGCGCGACAAGGTGATGAACTTCTTTCGTGAGGAGGCCGCAAAGGCGGGCCTTAAATGAGGACGATGAAACCGGAGGATTTTTTCATGACTGAGAGCGACCGACGGAATCAGGATCTCCGGGAAAGCTCGGAGAACGAGCAGGCCCTCATCAGGTGCCGGGAGCGTTACCCGCTCCTGGAGAACCTGGAGATCGCCTGCCGGGCGTGGGCGCGCACACACGCGGCATGGAAGCGGAGGGAGACGACGACGGGCGCGGTCATCAAGCAAGAGTACGGAATCAGGAAGACACTGGAGGAAATCGATGCGTTCGATAAGCGTCATGGAGTACCGGAAGCTCCTGCGGAAAAGCCCCAACAAGGCCCCGCGGTTTAGGCGGGCGCCGGCGGAGGAGCGGACGGCCGATGGCCACGTCTTCGACTCGAAGGCGGAGGCGGGGCGTTATGGCGAGCTGAAAATAGAGCAGAAAGCCAACGAGGTTGGGTGGCTTGTGCTTCAGCCGGTGTTTATTCTCGCTGGAGTCCAGTACAAAGCAGACTTCATGTATCTTCGATGGTTGCAGTACCAAGTATGGTTCAAGATCGTCGTCGAAGAAGTGAAGCCGAGGATCAAAGACAAGAAGACGCGGAGGGAGTTCCTGCGTGCGTGGAAGCGAAACGCCGCGCAGATGAAGGAACTCCATCATCTCGACGTGGAGCTTGTGGAACGATGAGCGACTGGTTTCAGGCATACGACAAGGGGCTCGCCAACGAGCGCCGGATTGCCTGCTGGCTCCGGGAGTTCGGGTACACCGTGCTTCACATCAAGAGCGAAGACAAGTTTGCACTGAAGGGTCCCCGGCTTCTTCTCCCGGCTCGAGAGCTGGTCTGCCCGGATCTCCTCTGCGTGGCGGGGCCTGGCGAGTTGGCCGGCATTTGCTGGGCTCCGCCGTTTTGGATCGAGGCGAAGGGGAAGGAGGGCTTCACCTACACGCTCTCCCAATCAGCGTGGGAATGGGGGATCGAGCGACCGATTTACCGCGAGTACCTCCGAGTCGAGAAGCAAAATCCCTGGCCGATCCTCATCATGACTCCGAGCGAAGGCAAGGTGACGAAGCGAGCCCCAGGGCCGAGCGACCGAGGGCTTTTCATGCGGCCCCTGGAGCAGCTCGAAGCAGCCGAGCATCGAGAGTACGACGGCCCGGCGGAGGGAGATCCCTCTTCCTACGGGCGCGGCGGGATGGTCTACTGGAACGCGAAGGAATTTTGGCGGATTGCGAGCTACGAGGCGCTCCTGGCCGCCGAGAAGCTTTTTGATGAGGTGAGCGATGGCACACGATCAAAGCAAACTGCTTGAGGGAGCCCTTGACTGGATCCGCTGCGCGGTGGACCCGGACGGCGCGTATTACGAGCCCCACGAGGACTTCGACGCCCACCTGTTTGCCTGCGGAAAACACTTCTCGTCGGTCTCTGGCTCGGTGCCTCACCGTTGGAACGGCACCCCGGAAGCGCTCGGCAGAGCGATCTACGAGAAGCGGGACACCACGAAGGACGAGAGCGAGAAGATCGAAACCACGATCCGCGCCAGGTGGGGCACCCTCCGCCAGCTCAACCAGGCCCGAAACGATTCCGTCATGAAGCTCGTGAAGGCTCGGCAGGAGACCCACTGGGCCTTTCAGCACGTCAAGGGCCAAGGCGCCTACGTGCTGACGCCCTGCATGATGGCGATCCTGACGGACTGGTACCTCGAATACTACGGGCGGATGATCACGATCTGCGAGCGAGCCCACGGGGGCATCCAGTTCCCCACGCATGAGGGCGTGACGTACTGCGAGGACCCGAAGGAACCGTACTTCCGGATCACGGGCATCGTCAACCGGGACTTCGAGGAGGACGCCTCGCCCGCCATCGACCGGGCAGCCGCAGAGCGTGAGTGGCTCAAGTTCGGACTGCCCTACCCCATGCCGGATTACTTCGCCAAGCCCAAGCAGGCCGCGCTGGCGGGGGCCAAATCACCCGAGAGCCCATCAGGGGGTACCAACACACAGGGGGGGGTCCCAGCGACGAACGGAAGGGGCCTTTAAAGAAGGAATCGTAAAATTTACGACTTTTACTGGAGGTTCACATGAACGTCTTTCGTGTTTTTGCGTTACTGGTTTTCTGCGTGGTACTTGGGACTTTCGGCTTCGTCGAGAGCCAGCAAACGGAGCCGCCGACAATTTCTTTGTCAGCGGTGGCTGCCGTTGACCTGGACTGGCTAGACACCGCCGGCAATCCGACGACCCTGGAGACCCTCCAGTGGGCAAGCTTCCCGGCGACCGGGGAGATGGTCCCTCTGAAGGTCCTCGACGCCCCACCCGTAAAGGGGACAAACCAGGCAGCTCTGAAGCCGGTCCTCGAAGGGCTCCCGGCGGGGCCGGTACGGATCAGCGCCCGAGTCAAGAATGCCGCGGCTTGGAGCACCTGGACGGAGCCGCCGATTACCGCGGTTCTGGTCCTCGTGCCGCCCAAACCGGGGACGGGTTGCCGACTGCTGAGCAGATGAGCGCCGACGAGAAAATCCCGGTCATCAACGTGACGAACGCGGAGTATCGCTGCTGGTGCCGGGCGAAGGAGTACGACGAAGCGCTGAAGCGCCGGGGGACTCCACAAGATCAAGGCTACCTCGGGCGTTGGGTCCTTGATAACCTCGGCCGCTCCGCCCTCCTTGCCATCGCCAAAGGCGCCTGCCTCATCCGTCGGCCAAACGCCAAGCGCATCCCATGTCGAGACGTTCCGCGAATCGAGCAGCGGACGCAGGCGGAGCTCGCGGCGCTCGAAAGTGCAATCGAAGAGGATGGAGGAACCTATGACGACAAGGCGTAAGAACGTGCAGCTCCCTCAGCAACCACCCCCGGCCCAGCAGGCCCTCCGGGAGGCCACCTTTCAGGAGCCCGACTACGGGGGAGTTGCCGAGGAGATCCCGGAAGACAAGCCCATGACGATTTCCGAGATGATCGCAAAGGTGGAACTTGTCATCGACCTGGTGGACGAGTACCGCAACAAAACGCGGGAGATGGCGATCTTCCGAACGAAGCTCCAGGAAGCCGCCATGTGGGCAAGAGAGGCCATCCGTAAGGGCGCGGACGCGATCAGCTCGTGAGGAGGCCACCCGAAAAGCCCCCCAACAGACGGCGCGAGTTCACGACGATCCGCACGGAGGTCTACGTCCAGCTCAACGAGCGGCTCTTTGCCGCGGCGGAGCGCGTCACGGACCTCCTGCGGACGATCCAAGCCATTGAGGCGGAGAGCCAAAAACTGAAAGAAAAGCTATCGCTCTACGAGAGCAAGGTTTACCCTACTTCGAAAGGACAAAACGATGAAAGTCAGAATCCTCTGGTGCGCGATTCTTCTGCTGGGCCTGGTGGGATGCACGAGCCCGGATCCGGCGTTTGTGACGGCCGTTGACAAGGCATGGAGCGCCATCGGCCCGAGGTATGCCGCCTACGTGAAGGCCGACGCCACGCTCCAGGAGGGCGAGCGCGAGACGGTTCTCCGCACCGCGGAGCTTCTCACCCTCACCATCGAGGAGGCGAAGAAATGAGCGAACTCACCCAGGAGTTACTTCAGAAACTCGTCGAGGGCCTCGGGCCAATCGCAAGCAAGATCCTCCAGGGGATCATCGGGCGAGTAACCGAGGAGTACGCGCACTACGCATCGGCAATCGCCCAGGAGTCCATCGCGTGGGCATTCGCCAAGCTCCAGGGGAACCCCAACGCTGACGTGTACCTCCGCGAGCTGGAGGCCCAGACGCTCCTTCTGGCGGAAATGGTGAAGCTCAAGGAGAAACGGGAGCTTCTCGGGGAACTGAAGGCTGTGGGCCAGGTAATGGGCCAGGTGGCGCTTTTCATGCTGAAAACCCTTGTCCTATGACAAACGAACTCATCGGCGCCTTCCTGCAAGGCGGCGCCCTGTTCATGGTTGCCTATGTCTTGTGGGTGATGTTCTCGAAGCACTGGCCGGCGCAAGTGACCCAGTTCACCACGACGATCAAGGAGCAGAGCGACAAGATCGAAAAGCTCACATGCACGTTCCTTGACGCGCTGGAAAAGGAGCGCATAGCCTTCCGGGAAGAACTCAGGGCTCAACGCGAAGAGAATGCCACGAAGCACACGGAAGTCCTCAAAAGCCTGGAGCGAATCACTCGCGTCACGGCGTACCTCTGCGCTCGCGTGGGGGGTTCCGGCTCCGAAGTACCCGACGACATTAAACGGGTTCTTGAAATGTAGGTGGACGAAGAACCTCTACCGGGATCGGCAGAGGCCTCCCGCCTACTGGCGGATTTGCCGGGACTGCGGACGCATCCTCCCTTACGGCACGTTCAACATCAAGCGAAGCCGGTACCAGGAGCGGATGCACGTCTGCACGAAATGCCGAACGAAGATCCGGCTGGCCTGCTGGCATCGCCAAGGAAGATGGAAGCCACGGAAACCACGCGAAAACCTGGACTTGCTGGAGCAACTCTATGAACTCACCTACCGATACCGACCCCCCCGTATTCGAAGACCGCGAGCCGCTCTGGAAGCTCGATCTGCTGAAACTCATCTCGAAGCTGGTTCAGCATCATCCGGAAACGCTCATTGACCCGGTGCATATCGGTACCATCCTGGCGCTGTCGCAGTACCTCTTCCCGCCCAAGGAAAAAGCCTTGCCTGACGAGGCCATCCGCGCCACACTGGATGACGTCCAGGCTCGGCTCAACATGGTAATCACCGGCCTTGCGCTCAAAGGCATCCTCAACGTCGAAGAACCACCTCCCAGAACTCCCTGACGAGGACGAGGACCGGGCAAGCGAAGGGATACGGAAAACCGTCATCAAGATCGCCCGGAGGGAGGCGATTCGCCTGAGCGACCTCCAGGACGAGGGGGCCGCAATCGAGCAGTCGAAGCTGGACTGGCTCGTGGACCTCCCCAAGAAGCTGGAACTCAACTTCAGGCGCGACGGGGAGGGCCGCCCCGATCTGCCGCTTTACCTCTCCGCGGACCAACTGGAGATTCTCGGGGCCAAGCTCGCCGGCGCGCGCGTCGGACGTCCGAAGAACGGCAACGGCAACGGCAACGGGAATGGCCACAAAGAAGCAGCTCACTGAGACCGACGTTTACGAAAGCCTCTGGTGCAAGGGGGAGCTGCGTTTCCTCACCAAGGAGCACCGCCAGCGGGACATCTACGATTACGTCCACCAGTGGAAACGACTCCACCCCAAGGAGTACGGCCCGATCGTTTTCAACTGCCATCGGCGGCTCGGGAAGTCCTGGCTCCTGGGGCTCCTCCTCGTCGAGCGCTGCCTGAAGTACGCCAACCAGGTTTGCCGGTTCATCGCCCCGAGCTTCAAGCAGGGCCGCATGTACTTCAAGAAGGACATCATGCCGAGCATTCTCCGGTGGTGTCCCCCCTGGCTCAAGCCGCGCCCCTGCGGGGATGAATGGTGGTTCTCGAACCCCGCTTGGCCCCCGGGCAGCGCCCCGAGCCTCCTGGAGCTCGTCGGGGTGAAGGACGGCGGGGACTCGCTGCGTGGCCCCCGCATGAACCTGGGAGTGCTTGACGAGTGCCGCGAGATGGGCAATGTGAAGTACCTCCTGGACGACATCCTGATTTTCCAGTTCGCCAAGCAGGATCTCCCGCTCCTCCTCCTCAGCTCGACGCCACCGAAAAGCATGGCGCACCAGTTCGCCTCCAAATACATCCCGGAAGCCCGTGCTCGCCAGACGTACATGCTTTGCCCCGTCGAGAACGACCCCGAGGAGGGCGCACCAGGCAACCCCGACTTCACCGAGGAAGACCTCCAGATCCTCCTGGCGGATCGGGAAATCGGGCAAAAGGGCAGCGTGAGCTGGCTCCGGGAAATGCAGTGCAAGCTCATCTCGGACCCCGAGGGGCTCATCATCCCAGAGTTTGCCCCCATGGAGCGGGAGATCGTCAAGAAGGTGCCGCTCCCCGCTTGGTTTGACGCCTACACCGCCATCGACTTCGGCTGGCAGGACTACAACGGGGCGCTCCTTGCCTACCTGGACTTCCTGGAGCAGAAGATCGTCATCCGGGCGGAAATCTGGCGTCACAACGCCTCGACGGGGCAGCTCGCCCGAGAGATCAGGCGCGCCGAAAAGGACCTCTGGGGAACCGAGGAATCTTCAAAGGCTCACTGCGAGGACCGCGAGGATCTCTGGCTCTACCGGGATCTCCTGCGCGTCGGGGACCACTCCAAGCAGCAGCTCGCGGACCTCTGGATCGACCATAACGTGGACGTGAAGGAGACGGACAAGTGGGACTTCGATGCCGCGCTGGCGAACCTCCGCTACGGGGTCTCCATCGGGAAGATCATCATCGATCCGGATTGCGTCCACTTGCGGGAGCAGCTCCGGCATGGAACCTGGAAGGAAAGCCTCGACGGAAGCCGCCGCACCTTCGTGCGGGATAACGTCCTGGGGCACTGCGACCTAATCGCTGCCTTGAATTACCTTTACAGAATGGTCAACTGGACGGACAATCCTTTCCCAGCGGTAACGCGCAAAAAGTCCCACGTTTGGGACGCGGAAGAGGAGACTCAAGCGGAGAAGTCAGTCCGGTTTACAAACGTGCCGCTGGAGTGGCGCGACTCCTAAACCCCAAACAGGTGGTAACGCTCGATCCTCATGGACGAGTTTACCGCCGATCCATCCGCTCTCCTTCCGGGGCAAGAAGAGGACTTCGACCCCTACGAGGAAGTCCCCAAGTATTGGGCAGCCAAGGAGTCCGGGGACTGCTGGAAGCACCTTCTCACGAAGGTTGATGAATACTACTCCCAGCTCGATCAGAGCCCCTTCTCCACCTGGATTGCCCGGAACTGGTGCTACTACCACAACCTCTTCAAGGGGATGGAGGACTTCTCGCTCAAGGGCGGGGCGATCCTCAAGATGGGCGCGCAGGGAGAGCTCTCCTTCCTCGGCCTTCCCCACTTCCGAAACCTCCTCCAGCACATCTACATCCTCACCACCCGTGATCGGCCGAGCCCGCAGTGCCGAGCCGCCACCCCCGACTACCGGAGCCTCCGGGACTGCACCACCATCGATGCCGTCCTGGAGTATTACCTCCGGGATCTCCGGGCCGAGAAGTACCTCTACCGAGCCGCGGAGCAGGCCGTCGTTCTGACGGCCGGATTCGTCGGAACCGAGTGGGACACGAGCCTCGGCCCCCCGTACATGGGCGACGTTCGGACCCGCAAGGAGATTACCGAGGGCGACATCCACATCCGGAACTACACGATCCTTGATGTGGTGCGGGATATGGAGGTGCTCGTCTGGGAAGAAAACGAGTGGGTCATCACGCGGGACTGGGAGAACAAATGGAACCTCGCGGCTCTCTTCCCCGAGAAGCGCTCCGAAATCCTCAACAGCCAAGATCCCATCCCCAGCGAATGGGGGCTCTATCGGGAGCGTGATCGCTCTGAGCGCGTGAGCAAGTGGACCTTCTGGCACCGCCCGACTCCCGCCTTGCCGAAGGGCCGGCGCATGACGTTCGTGCGTGCCGCTTGGCTCGAAGACGGGAAGATGCCGGACGAACTCCTGGGGAAGATCCCCGTCTTCCGGTGCTGCCCCAACGAGATCCTTCTGACGAGCGAGGGGTGGAGTCCGGGCTTCGACCTGGCCGGCATCCAGGAAGCCATCAACATGATCGCTTCGTCTCTGACGAGCAACCTGGACACCTTCGCGGTTCAGAACATTTGGACGCCGACCACGAGCCCCGTTCGCCAAGCCGTCCTCACCCATGGCCTTCGGCTCCTCCAGAGCAAGGTGAAGCCGGAGCCGCTCCAGCTCACCGCCAACCCCAAGGACGGATACGCCTACCTCGAAGCCATGATCCGCCAGGGAGAGACGGTCAGCGCCATCAACAGCGTCCGTCGGGGTACCCCCGAGAAGTCCCTCGACTCCGGGCGCGCGCTTTCCGTCGTCGAGGCCAAGAGCATCGAGTTCCTGTCCGGGGCCATCCAGAGCTACTACCAGCTCATCGAGGATGTCTGCACCTGCATGGTTCGGATCCTCGGGGCGCACCAGCAGACCCAGAAGCACGTGGCAATCAAGGGGCAATTCAACACGGCACTCCAGGGGTACGGCCCGGAGACCTTCCAAGCCGTCGATAGGGTCGTTGTGGACGCCGGCAACCCGCTCACGCGCACGCTTGCCGGCAAGCTTGATATGGCTGAGAAGATGATCGACAACGGGATGATCCGGATTCCCGAAGAGATCATGAACGTGCTCAACACGGGGCGAATGGAGCCGCTCCTTCAAGCCGACACCGCACAGCTCATGCTGATTGCGGCGGAGAAGGAAACGCTCCTCGCCGGAGGAATCGCGCCGGTCCTCAAGACGGACTACCACTCCCTCCACATGCGGGAAGAAATCGCGCTTCTCAACACGCCAGAGGTGCGCGTCCAGCAGAAGCTTTCCGCCAACGTCTTGAGCCACGTTCTTGTCCACGCGGCGATGCTGTACCTGCCGGATGTCATTGATTTGCAGTCGATGCTGGGCTACCGAGCGCCCCAAGTTCAGCCGGGGCTGGCGCCCGCCGTCATGCAGCAAATCGACCCGCAGCAGCTCGGCGCGAGCGACCTTTCGCAAACTGACATGGGCTTCCTCACGGCCCTTCCGCAAAAACCGGCTCAGCAGCCAAACCGCAAGGGCGGAGGCATGGGTAGCCGGATTGCGGCACAAGAGCCACAAGCGGCAGCCCGAGGAGGATTGTAGTGCCTGACGAACCAGCCCAGATGACCGTTTTCGAGGGAGAGCCCTCGGGAGCCCCGGCGGAGGCCCCGCCCACCGGCTCAAAAGTGCTGCCGAGCGACGAGTTCGCCGGCGCCCCCGAGGAAATCCCGGTCCCTTCGAGGCCGCGAGTGCCGACGAGGCCCATCCTGCGCCAGCCGACCCAGACGGCGCCACCCGCGGCGCCCGGAGCAACGGAGTTCGAGGAGGAACCAGCGGAGGAGCCCCCGGCTACCACCCCGCCAGCAGAGGAGGAAGAACGCCCGCCCGAGGAGGGAGGCGAAGAGAAGCCGCCGGAGGAGCCGCCGGCCGGGGATGATTCCGAAACCATCGTCGAGTACAAGGTGGACGGGCAGCTTGTCCAGCAACCGCTCCGGGAGGTAACGCGCCTCGCTTCAAAAGCCGCCGCGGCGGATCGACGCTTCCAGGAAGCCGCGAACATGCGGAAGGAGTTCAACAACTCCCTGGAGTACCTGAAGACGAACCCCATGGAGGCCATGCTCGGCCTCTTCGCTGGCGAGTTCGGAGGAATCGACAACCCCGAGGCCCAGGCCAAGGCCCGAGAGTACGTCGATGCCATCGCAGACAGGTGGGTAGCCCAGAAGTTCGAGGAGGCCAACCTGCCTCCGAGCGAACGGAAGATCAGATCGCTGGAGCGTGAGCTTCGCCAGACGAGGGAGCACTTCCAGCGGGCTCAGGCAGTTGAAAAGCAACGAGAAATGACGGCCCGTGCGGAGAGCATGAAGCAACGACGCCATGCCATCCTCCGCCAGGCCATCAAGTCGGAAGGGCTCAACGAGCGGGATCCAAACTTGCTCCAGCTCGTTGACATGAAGATTTACGAGGCAGTTCGGCAAGGCTTCGAGATGACCCCACAAGAAGCCATTGCCGAGGTGGTCAGTGAGCGCAACCGCGTTTGGAGAGAGCAGTTCAGCGGAGCCAACCCCGAGGAGATTCTCAAGCTACGGCCGGATCTCGCGGATTGGGTTCGCAAGAAGTCGCTCGAAGCGGTTCGGGGACCCCAAGCAGGAGCCGCCACCCAGCCATCGGCGCGGCCCCAGCCGGCAAAGCGCATCTACCGGACGTTTCAGGAAATCCAAGATGAAGTCGCAAAATCAGGTGGCTAAGCCTCGTGCTGCGGCCTCCTGAGAAAGTCTGAAAACTCATGGCAGCCGTAAACACCGTTTCGGAGCTTACCGGCCTTTTCAAAAGGCGGTACGCGAACCGTCTGGAACGCCTCATCCCCGAGGAGTACGTTCTCCAGAACCTCATCCCGTTCAATCGGGCAAAGAAGCTCGGGGACACCTTCCACCAGCCCGTCGTCCTCCAGAGGGAGCAGGGCGTCACCTACGCCGCTTCCGGAGACGGAGCGTTCACCCTGGACGCAGCCATCGCGGGCCAGGTGAAGGATGCCCAGGTGCAGGGCTCTCAAGTCGTGATTCGTGGCGCCATCGACTACGAATCGCTCGCCAAGGGAGAAGGCGAAGGGGAACACTCCTTCAACGACTCCAACTCGCTCCTCCTGGAGAACATCACGCTCTCCTTGAGGCAGCGGCTCGAAATCTCGCTCTGGTACGGCCAGGACGAGCTCGGGCTGGTCTCCGGCACCGGCGGTGCGGTGGTGACGATCACCACGGCCGAATGGGCGCCGGGGATCTGGAGCGGAATGGAAGGCGCGAAGATCGAGATTTTCGACACCGCGGGGACGACTCTCCGGGGCGCCGCGAAGATCGTTTCGGTGGACATCCCGAACAAGCAGATCACGCTCGACGCGCTTCCGGCCGGCACCGTGGCGACCGACCGGATTTTCTTCAAGACGGCGCGCACCATCGCCGCCCACAAGGACATGGCCGGAGTCCACGCCATCGCCACGAACACCGGCACCATGTTCAACATCGACGCTGCCGCGTACAGCCTTTGGAAGGCTTGCACCAGCGCCGTCGGTGGCACCAACTTCTCCTTCGAGGCCGCACAGGACGGCGGAGCCCTCGTCATGGGGAAGGGCGGAAAGGGCCAGTACACCATCTTCGTGTCCGCGACGACGTGGGCGAAGATGATGACCGACCAGGCTGCTCTCCGTCGCCACAGCGACCCCAACAAGTCCAGCGCCTACGAGATGGGCGCGGAGTCCCTCACGTTCTTCTGGCAGGGCGGACGGATGGACATCGTTTCCTCGATCATCGTGAAGGAAGGCTACGCGTACATGCTTCAGCCTTCTCTCTTCCAGAGGATCGGGGCAACGGATGTCACGTTCAACGTGCCGGGCCGCGGCGGGGACTTCTACCGTCAGCTTGACGATCAAGCTGGAATCGAAGTCAGGGCTTTCTATCACCAGGCGCTTTTTTCGAAGGCGCCCGGAAAGCTCTGCCTTTTCACCGGAATTGTGAACTCGTAACGGGTTCGCGGGGGCGGAGGCGTTGGTGGTGGCCTCCGCCCCAAGATCTTCAAGGAGAGTTTCATGGAGTCTAAAACGCTGCGTGTTGCCAAGGACGTGAAGGCCCCGATGCCGGCCACCGAATCGGAAGAAGCCAAGGTGAAGGAATCCCTCAAGGGCGAAGTCGCCTCCATCGCCAAGGAAGCCGACGACCCCGCGTTTCTCGAAGCGATGAAGGACGGAGCCGAGAAGGGGCGGGTCGTCATCGCGGCGGAACTTGAGGCGGCCGACTGGAATCTCAAAATCGGCCATCGGATGAAGCACGTGGCGGCAGTCCCCATCGACATCGACGTGAAGCGCGCCAAAACCGGCGGCTACTACCGCTTTTGGGTGCGCGACAAGAACACCGGAGACGAGGGCAATGGGACCATTCAGACGGAAGAGTTTCTTGCCATGGAGAAGACGCCCAGAGCGCTCGGGAAGTGGCTCCGCCGCCTCGTAAACGCTGCGCTCGGGCAACGTCTTGATCGGTAGTGTCCAACAAGTGGATGGAGGAGCAGCGCGCGATTTACCTGCGAGGGCTGGTCGAAAACGGCCGGCCCGTGATCGGCCTCATCGCGCCCGAAGACCTCGAAGTGAGCTACCTCCTCACCCTTCCACTTGGGCTTCCCATTGCGGCGGGCGCCCTGATGCTCGGACCCGACGGGGTTCTGAGCGTCGGCGCGGGCCTCCAGCAGGCGATTGACGGCTGGTACTACGACGACGTTCCGGGAACCCTCGGCTCCACCGTGATGCCGAGGCTCACCGGGGCAGCCCAAAACGCCTTCATCCCCGTCAGGGCTGGCTCGATCACCGGAGTCTGCGTTTGGAGCAACGCTGCGAGGACCGGCGGGACGCTCACCGTCGAGGTGTACAAAAACGGCTCCGCGACGGGGCTTCAGGCGATCCTCAACGCCTCTTACACGACGTTCAAGGCGACTCTCCAGGATCCGAACATCGACACGTTCGTTGCCGGGGATCGCCTTGACGTTCGGATCGTTACTTCTTCCTGGACGCCGACGACCGCCGACGTTCGGGCAACCATGGAGGTTCAAGGCTAATGGCTGAATGGGTAGACACCGCCATCAAGGTGAGCAAGATCAAGGACGGGAAGATCGAGGTGCAGGTAGGCCCCGAGGGCTTCGAGTGGGACATCGCGGAGCTGGAGGAGCTGGCGACGGGAAAAGACGTTTCGGAGACCCTGAAGCGCAACATCGCCATCGCGCTTCGGCTCTCCGGCACGGAGCTTTCCAATGCCGCCACGCTGAAGACCGCCATGGAATCTCGTTTCTTCAAGTACCTGAGGTAATCCGTGGGAATCGTCCACTTCCCAGCTCAGAACGTCCTCGGAATACTCGGATCATGCTCTGTCGAGACGTTGGCCCTGTCCGCCGCTGCTACCTACGGGGCCTTCGGGTTCGTGTGTCCAGTCGATGCCTCTAAGACTCTCGACAAGGTAATGATCTATTGCACGGCAGTCACCGGGACGCTCGTTGCCGGAGACCTTAGGTGTCGGATTTACGACTGCAACTCGTCGATGAATCCGAACACTCTCCAGGCGACCTCTACTACCGTTACGGCACTCCCAACTGGGGCCGCATGGGTGGAGTTTACTGGGCTGTCTTGCTCGCTCACAGCCGGAACCATGTACTGGGCAGTGATTGACTGTCCGAACGCAGGGAGCAGCCGTTATATCACGATCCGGGACATCTACAATTCCGGACATGGAACCTCCCCAGGCGGAAACGCATCCAGCAGTACCAACTGGGGAATGGCCTTCAAGCGCAGCACGGACTCCGGAGGAACCTGGGCGACCAACCCGCGAGCCGGAGTCGGTTGCTTCCGGCTGGAATATTCCGATCCAGCCTATGACGCGCTCCCGGCAAGCAATTGGACGACGCAATCCTCTTCCTACGGCATCTACGCTGCGAGACTTTACGGCGCCTATTTCGTGACGCCAAGCGTCGGGAAGATGATCGTTCGTGGGCTCATATCCATGGGCAACAGGGTGGGAACTCCGAGCATCGGATACCAGCTCAAGCTGTACACGGGTGCAAGCCCAAGCCTCCAGAGGACCACCGGGACGATCCCTTACGGTGTGTTCAGCACAACGACATATACCCACATCGGATGGTTTTCATCCCCGATTACTCTCGATCCAAGCACCACCGTTAGGATCGTCGGGGCGACTTCGGACGGATCGAGCGGCAGCAGCTCGAACTACTTCAGGATCGCTGGATTAGAGATCAACAACAACGCGAACTCCTTCGCTACCGGTCCGTTTCAGGGCTCTTGGAGGGAGACCTACTATAACGGATCGAGCTGGGCAGAGCGGCAGACAATTTGGCCCAACATGGGCCTGATTCTCGACACTGATGGGGAGTTCGCTTCCTCGGGCGGGGCGGGAATGATCGTTCACCCGGGCATGGCTGGAGGAATGAGAGGCTGAGATGCAACGAGAAATCACCAGAGGAGCATCGGCAAACGCAGGACTCATCTTCCACGTCTTCGCTCAGGATTCAACGAGCACCGTGGGAGCCGGGAAGACCGGCCTCGCCTACTCCGCCTTCTCCTGCCGATACGTTCGAAACGGGGAGACAATCTCCGGGGCTATCACCGCCCAGGACATCACCACGCTTGGAACCTACCAGGCCCCCACGGCGAACACGAACATCCGGATCAAGCTCGTGGACGACACGAACATGCCCGGCATCTACGAGGTTCATCTTCATTCCGACTGGGTGAACACCACAAATTCCTGCCAATCGCTCACGATTTACCTTTCGGCATCCGGCGCGGCGGTCCTCCCGATCCAGATCCCGCTGGTCGGCTGGAACCCACAGGACGGGGTACGCGGAGGGATGACGGCGCTTCCCAACGCGGCGGCTGGCGGGAACGGAGGGCTCCCCACGGTCAACGCCTCGAACCAAGTCGCCGGAGTCTCCGGGGACGTGGCGGGGAAGGTCCTCGGGGGCGGAGCCAGCTCGATCACTGGTACCGGAGTCCGTGCCGACGACCGCGACGGGGCGGCAATCGCCAAGCTCTCGCTCTTGCCTGCGGCGCTCGTGGGTGGGCGCATGGATTGCTCAGTGGGGGCTATGGCTGCGAACGTCATCACCAGTACGGCCTTCAACGCGGGCGCCATCGCCTCCGGCAAGATCGGAGCCGGAGCGATCACGGCTACAGAAGCCCCCAACCTCGATGCCGCGATGACCAGCAGGGCACCGGCTTCCACGGCACTGTCCAATGCCACCTGGACAGACGTGAAGGCCGGATACATCGACGCGGCAATTTCCACGAGGGCAAGCAGCGCGTCCCTTGCAACTCACGATGGGAACCTGACGACCCACGATGGGCTGGAAGCCGCAAGATTCGCAGCTCTGAACGATCTGAGCGGCGCAGAGATCCAAACGGCGGTATTCGCCTACGTCCTGGAGAACTCCAAGACGTTTGCCGAGCTGCTGCGACGTCTCTTTGCGGCTGAATTTGGCAAGACAAGCGGAATGAACACCGCCGCGGGAAAGTGCCGGAACCTCGCGGACGACAAGGACAGAATCCAAGCCACGCTCGACGGGGCCGGGAACCGCACAGCGATGGCCTTTGACGACACGTAATGTTCCCAGATGGCTATTACGCACCAAGATTTTGGGCTCCCGCTTACTGGGGGAGATACACGGGCGGAGGCGGCCCCGTTTGGAGCGCCGCCGTCGGCCAGGGGACCGTTCTGGACTGGCTTCAGGTTCTCAAGAGGAGTTTCGATCCAACCGAAGGCGCCATGCGGATGGTCTCCGCCGGGGCGCCAACGGGAGCGACACCGGGCGCGACAGACGCCGCGGCGATTTTCAAGGAGGTTTTCGATCCGGACACAAACTCAATCCGCATCGTAGAAGTGCCATGAAAGACTGGGAGGGGATCATCAAGCGAGTCTTCGATCCAACGCGGAAAGCGCTCCGCGTCACCCAGTCTCCAGCCGATGTCGCCGTCACCGGACACCGCGACTTCGGGCAACTCTTCAAGCTTCTCTACGATGAGCCCACCAACGCGCTGAAGGTGGTACTCCTTGGCCCCCCGTCTGGGGTCCTCGGAGGCGGACGGGATGGGCCGCAGGCTGTACGCGAGTCTGTGGACCTCACCAAAAGCAAGCTGCGCGCAGTTTCGTAAATCTGGAGGATTTCCATGAAAGCATTGGCTGATGCGTTGATGAACCGGAGGGACTACCTCATGAAGTTCACCGCGACGGTGGACTTCGCAAACATGGCAGCCACCGGCGCCGCGGACGAGCAAACCGTCGCTTGCCCAGGCGTGGCCCTGGGCGATGCCGTCGTCGGAGTCGGCTTCTCGGCGGACCTCGGGAAGACGGTCCTCTGGGGACGAGTCACCGCCGCAAACGAGGTGAAGCTCGTCATCGAGAACTTGACGGCCGGCGCGCTGAACCCTGGTCCCGGCACGGCAACCATCTGGGTCCTCAAGTCGGCGGTGTAGCCGACCTGCGGCCTCGGGTTGGGGCAAAACACTTAACCAAAAAGGTAAACGAAAATGGCTGACTCAATCGCCCTGTACAACAAGAAAATCAAGAACTACCTCGAAGACGGCATCGAGGTTGGACTCGGCGGGCTCCAGAAGGGAGTCCTCTACCGGGCCTTGAAAACCGCCCACGATCAGGGGTCCATCGCAAACGCAGCGATGGGCTCATTCACGATCACGGCAACCGGGGTGCAGATCGGAGATGCCTGCATTTGGGCCGGCGCGAGCCTCGCTGCTGCCTGCGTGGCTGGAGTCTTCTACTACGCCTGCGTGAGCGCCGCAAACACCATCACCGTGAGCGTCCATAACCTCACTGGAGGTGCGCTCGACATGGCTTCCCAGACGTTCAGTGTCCTCGTCATCCCCATGGTGTAACTATGACCGTGCTCCTCTACGACTCCGACGCCCTGATTGAGAGCGTTAAAAATTCAGCGCATCTTCCGGAGACGAGTTCCACTGGGAGCGCGGATGCCGACATCCTGCGGTTCCTCAATGAACAGTTGAAGATGCGGCTCCTTCCTTGGCTGCTCGCAGTCCGCGAGGAGTACGCCATCGTTACGGAGCGCATCGCGCTTGTGGCCTCGACTGCGCGGTATCGGATTCCGATCCGGGCGGCCGGGAACCGCTTGCGCGATGTGCTCTACATTTCCGCCACCGGCACGCGCCAGCGGGTACCCAGGATCAACCGGGAGAACCTCACCCGGTACGGCTCGACGGCCCAAAACGTCCCATCCGCCTGGTACCTGGAGGGGAACCACATCGTTCTGGTCCCCGACATCAGCGCCACCCCGGAGGGCAACCTGGAGGTCTCCTACCCGTTCGCAGCGTCCGATATCGTCGCAGTCTTGGAGACGCGAACTGTCTCGGTGGTGAACCCAGGAACGGGCGCCGTGACGTGCTCCTCGGCGCTGCCGGCCGGCTGGGACGCAGCGGACCTTTTCGACATCCACAGTCCAAGAAGCGGCGCGGAAATTCGCGTCCATGATCTCGATCCCACGACGGTAGCTACCCCGGTAATCACTTTTGTTGCCGCCGACATCAACGGCTCGAAGTTCGGGAGCTACGTCCCCCAGGTGGGCGACTACGTTTGCCTTGCTGGCGAGTGCGCGCTTCCCCCGCTCCCCAGGGAGCTCCATCCCGTGCTGGCCCTGGCAGCGGCGGCAGCCATGGACAAGGCCAACGGAGACCTGGAGCACGCCGAGAGCCTCCGAGAGGAGCTGAAAGAGGCCCTCGACGCCATAACGTCGAACATCCTCGAAGACCGAGTGGACGGAGAGCCGGAAGTGATCGTCAACCGCCAGAGCTTCCTCGGAGGGGGCGGATTCGCCAATCGGTGGCGAAAGGATGAGTTCTGATGGCCAAGGTTCAAACCCTCGTTCGCACAGCCCGCGGCCTTTTCACCAACTTCAACGGAATCAACGCGATTCCAGAGGGGGGGCTCGAAGAGGCCGTCAACGTGGACATCGACCGCCCAGGCGTAATCTCGAAAGTCCGAGGGCGGAACTACTACGGGGACCAGTTCGGCGGAGCCAACATCGCATCCAGCCTCTTCGAGTACCTTGGGAGGCTTCATTACGGGCAAATCACCGGAGGCAGTTTTGAGTACGACTCGGACGGGGCCGGGACGTGGGCGTCGTTGAGCAGCATCAACACTCCAACCAGCACGCTGGAGACGCGCCTACGTATGGCTGAAATCCTCGGAAACGCGTACATCGCCAGCGATTGGGGGCTCATTCGGCGCCATTCTCTTTCCACGGGTTGGAGCGTTGCTGGGATTTACCCAGTCTGGGACGTGATCGCCAGCTTCACCGGCACAGGCGCAGGCTTCATGGACGTTGACGCCTCCGTTGCCTATCGGGTGATCCGCTGGAGGAAGATCGGAGATCGAGAATACTTCAGCGCCCCCAGCCGGCGCGTACTCGTGTCGAATCCTAAGTACACGGGGCTTGCCTTCACGAATGTCACTGGAACGATCACGGTTACGCACACGGCACATGGGTACTCCAATGGGAACATCATCGAAATCCTCGACAGTTCCGACGAAGCCCAGGTTGCCAATGGGCCAAAGACGATCACCTACATCAACGCGAACTCGTATTCATTTACTGCCACTGGTGCGGGATCCGGAGGGACGCTGAGTGATGGAAAAAAGTTCAACGTAGACCTCTATTGCTACTATGGAAATACCGGATGGATGGCTGGCGACAAGATCAAGGTTTACCGCACTGAATTTTCCGCCTCAGCCAGTACCGATCCCGGGGACGAAGAGTATTTCGCGCTGGAATCGCTTCTCACGACAGGATGGAACTCTCACACGGTCTCTGATACCGTTGAAGAGGCATTTCTCGACGATCCGCTTTACACGAACTCTTCGCTCCAGGGCATTCACAACGCAAACGACCGCCCACCATGGTGCCATGACGTGGCCCTCTGGAAGGGGCATCTGTGGATGCTCAATATCAAATGGCCCCATCGTCTGGAGATCCAGCTCGATTCCATCTCTGGACTCACCGACGACACTTCTTCCATCACGATAAAGGACGTTGGACTCGCAGATGAAGCGACCTTCACCTTCTCAACGGCTGAAAACCTGGGTACGAATAAGTTTCAGCGCTTTACGACGGAGGCAACCCAAGCCCTCAACGTGAAGAGAACCTGCGAGAGCTTCTGCAAGGTATTTAACGATGATCTCGTTGGAGCTTTGCGTGCTCGCTACGTCTCCGAGCCAGACGACCACCCAGGGAAACTCGTGATCGAGAGCTACGCAACCACAATCGGAAGCGGACAATTCTCCGGGAAGATCCAGATCAAGGTGAACAATTCCACGACTGGAGGGAAGTTTACCCCGGCCCTTCCGACGACTTACGATGGGACCGTAGAAAGCACCGAGGACCCTCAAATCCATGGACTGGCACATTCAAAATTCGACATGCCGGATGCGGTTCCCAGGGACAACTGGGATCCAATAGGCGGGCAAAACAAGAAGGGCATCCGCATCCTGGCGCTGCGCGACTCGCTCATCATCGTCAAGGAAGACGGAATCTATCGAGCAAGCGGAGAGACGGACGGACTCGCCGGCGACGAGTTCTCGATCACCCAGCTCGATCCATCCATCCAGGCGATTTGCCCCCACTCGTGGGTTGTCCTCAACAACTCCGTGATGGGACTCTCCACTCAGGGCGTCGTGAAGGTCAACGAAACCGGCACCGACATCATGAGCGCTCAGGTGGAGGACCTCATCAAGCAGATCACGCAGGTTGCTGACTACCAGCTATACACCCATGCCGTAGCCTACGAGAGCGACCGGAAGTACCTCCTGTACTACCGCTCCTCATCCGCTAACCCCTACGCCGACAAGTGCCTGGTCTACAACTACCTCACGGAGACATGGGCCATCCGCTCAAGAAACGTCTCCTGCGCCCACGTGCTCACAACGGACGACAAACTCTATGAAGCCACCCCGGAATACTACGTTGTGAAGGAGCGCAAGGACTATGCCGTCACGGACCAACGCGATGAAAGCTACTCCACCACCGTGACTTCGCACTCCACCACAACTTGGGAAGGAAACACGGTCTCCACCGTCCAAACGCCCGCGAGCGCAGCCTTCGAGGCCGTTGGAAACCTCTTCGAGCACAACGCCCAGGAGGCTAACGTCGTCGCCTACAACGCCGGCGTCGTCACGCTCGACAAGCTCCTGACGATAACGGACGCTCAAGCCTGCATCTGGAGCAAGGGGATCTCCAGCCGCGTTCGCTGGAGGCCGGAAGCCTGCCAGAACGTCGGGCTCATGAAGCAGTTTATCCGGCTCCAGCTTTACTTCGAGGCCATCCAGGCCTTGCGCCACAAGATCGCCATCTACAGCGACGAGAACCTCGTCGAGGCGTTCCTCGCGGACATCGTTCAGAGCGCCACCCTCGGCCGGCAGCTCCTCTCGATCATGGTTCCGAGGAAGATGCAGCGCTGCCGAGCGCTCCAACTCGTCTACGAGCACAATCGGGCCAAGGAAGACTTCGACATCCTCAACGTGGCTTTCACTTTCCGAACCTACGGAGACCTGACTTCGAGGGACCCGAGATGAAAATCCAGAGCCCGAGACTTGTTGGAGCCTCCGATATCCCGGAGGCCCCCCCGTGGCTTCGGAAGGTGCTCCCTCCGATCTCCGCAAGCATCGAGATCCTTTTCTCCGGCGCCCAGAAAGGGTTTTCCGCGGTGGACAATCTCAACTGCGAGAGCCGCATCCTTCAGGTGCGCGACAATGAGGAGTTCTACGTCACCCTGAAAAGCCTTTCCGGACTGCCCACCCACGTCGTCGTCTCCCAGGTCATCAATCCGCCTGACTTCTGCGATCTGAAATGGAAGGTGAGCCCGGAGACCGGCAGAACCATCATCTGCGTCTGCAAGTTCCACAGCGCCCCCACGGGCCTTGTGACGATCCGCCTGAGAATCGAAGGTGACTGATGGCTTTACCCTGGAACCAAGAAGAATTTCGAGACTACCTCCTGACGGGTGAAAGCCCTGTCGTGGAACTCAGCGCTTCGCTCCCCCAGGTCACATCCGCCCGAGAAACCGGCCAGCAAGGCGGAGGACAGCGGGGCTCCATCGAGCGAGCCGCAGGAGTCGGCCAGGGAGCCGCGCCGACGGGTGGAGGCGGAACTGGAGGTGGAGACGCTGGAGGCGGAGGCGCCGGTGGCGGCGCGGGCGGGGGCAGCACGCTCCGGGACGTTCCGACTTACACGCGCCGAGTCGTCTCCGCGAGCGAGAACGCCCCGGCCGTCTCGATCTACCAAGGCAAGTTCCCGAGCCAGTCCCCGCTTTACGGCACCAAGGGGACGACCTCCGAGCGGCTTCTTTCGCCAGGTGCCGAGGCCATCAAACAGATCCCAGGACAAATCGGTGGAGTCTACACGGAGTTTGAGAAGCAAGCAGGTCCGAAGGGCCAGACGTTCGAGAGTCGAGGAGGAAGCGCTCCGCTTCAAAGCTACATTTCCACTGGCGAGGGTTTGGACCGCGCCGCCGGCATGGTTGGCGCAAATTATGCAGGGCCGCAAGGCTTGCCGCAGGATGTTCTTGCCCCTGTGTCCGAACGGATAGGCGGGGAACTCACCCGCGGGGAGGCACTCCGATCCGGCGGGGGAACCATGGCCCTCATGGGAGAGGCCGTCCCAGGGATGACCAGCGGAATGCTCAAGTACGAGGGCCGCGACGTATTCAGCGACCCAACCTACCGCCGGCGCGCCGCCCAACAGCTCGAGGAAGCCTCCCGACTCCTCGGAACCCTGGCAGAGCGTGAGGGAGCCGCCAGGGACTACGCCAAGGTGCGCGGGAACGAGGAATCAGAGATCGCCCGGCGCTCCCGCGAGTGGACCG
This sequence comes from uncultured Thermotogae bacterium, assembly GCA_964354815.1. Taxonomy (GTDB): domain Bacteria; phylum Bipolaricaulota; class Bipolaricaulia; order UBA7950; family UBA9294; genus CAYHBG01. Next base: position 8,825 of record CAYHBG010000005.1, on the reverse strand, counting down.
AGAAACGGCAGGGGGACATCCTCGCAGGAGTCGCAGGCCGGGCAACCTCCGCCGTCGGAAAACAGGCATCCATCGAGGACGCCTGGAAGAAGTTCCAGGAAACGGGCGACCTCCAGTACCTCTACGGCAGCGGCGCGGACATGTTCCTTCCCAGCGGGGAAGCGTGGGGCAACCAGGGCTTCACGTCGCCATACTCGGACAAGCTCGCCCAGGCCAAGAAGGCCTTCGAGAACATCATCAGCCAGTACCCAGGCCTATCCGACTGGCAGCTCTCCCCGGTCATCACGAACCAGGGAAATACCTGGTACGGAGCCAGGAATTATCCCGGATACCCCGGAGTCTACGAGACTCCGCAGGCCGTGAACACGCTGCCCAAGACGGGCGGCATGGGGACAACCCCACAAGTCAGCTCGCCTTCAATCCTCAGCGCCTCCGCACGGGGCGCTACCCCCACAGCGCCGTCTCCGACAACCCCCACCGCCGGACGGACTACGACCCAAAGTGCTGCGGCGCCTGATCGCTTCAGCGTATTCCGATCCCCGACACAAACCTCGTCAATGGCGGGGACGGCGCTCTCTCCAATCACCCGAGCCGGAAGCCTCTTGTCCGCAAGCGCGTCAGCGTCGAGGACTCCAACAGCGGCAGCCACGACGTCGGTTTCCCCGACGAACCGAACGACCGTTGGAACCGTCCGAAACACCGGAGGAACTACCTACAATCCGAGCGCGCCGTCAACCGGAAGCAAGATCGACGACATCGGCAGAAACATCGACGAGAAGGTCACTCAAAACTGGAACGTCCCGCAGGGATCCTACCCGGACATCCGGAACATCCCCGGCCTCCCGGACTACATTCAGAAGCAACTCGTTGACCTGCAGCGGAATCTCGAAAGCACCTTCGGGGAAAGGGTGACTCCGGACAGCCCAATCGGCCGAGAAGAGTTCAAATACCTCTACAGTCCATACATGTACGAATCCGCGGGCGTCCCGCAGTGGTACGAGCCCGGCGCGATTACTCCCTACGTCAACTATCAGGGCGGAAACCTTCCAACGCCCGAAAACATGATTTCCCAAGAGGAAGTTGACTGGCTGAACCGCATCGGGGACCTCCTCCAGCTCCAAAACACCTACGGAATCAGCCCCGAGCCCTACCAGGGGCCTCGTTTCGTGAAAAACGAGGAAGGATACAAGGCCAGCGAGGAGGCTCGCATGGCGGAACGTAAAAAACTGCTCGATGAGGCGTATGGAACCTTCAGAAACAAGGTCTCCAAGGCCCATCACGAGGCAAACCAAGGAAACTTCATCACCAACACGCTCGGGAATGCCCTTCCGGGATCGGTAAGGAACATCCTTGAGAAGGTAATTTGATCGAGGAGCCGCCATGTCAGGATTCGGAGATATTTTCGGGGGCCTTGGCTCTGGAATCGGAAGCCTTGTCGGCCTCTTCGGGGGCCACGAGGGCGGAGATGACGAGCGCCAGGCCATGGTTGACCTGTGGAAGAAGATCAACGAGCCCGATTTCGACATGCGGGAGCTTACTGCTCCGCAGCTTCAGAAGGTCGCCCAGTATTTTCCGGAGACCTACGAAGCCGTCATCGCCGGCGGAGGCCCATCGGTCCCCACCGAGAGCGGAGCAGGCCGCGAAATGCAGGGGAAAACCCTCGCTGACCTCTACGACATCAGCCGAGAGGGGCTCCCCCTGGGGCTCAAGCTCGCCGCAAAGGAAAGCTCCTACCGCTTGGCCAACGAGGCCGGCCGTGGGCAGGACGCCATCCGGAACGAGCTGGCTATGCGTGGGCGCCTCGGGGGCGGGAGAGAGGCCTCGCTTCGAGCCGTCGGGGGCCAGCAGGCCGCCAACCTTGCCCGGAGCATGGGAGCCGACCTTTCCCAGCAGGAAATCAACGCCCGAATGGGCGCCCTCGGGGCCGCCTCAACCGGCGCCGGCGTCCAGCGTGGCCAGGATATCCAACTCGGCACCGCCAAGGCCGATGCCGTGAACCGCTTCAACGAAATGGTCTCCAACCTCCGCACACAGGCCGCCCGAGACGCCATGGGAGAGCGCGTCCGAGCTCAGGTCGCCAACCAGGACTTGGCCCAGAACCTCTCGGAACGAAACTCGCTCCTCAACTACGGCAACGAGGAGTCGAACCTCAACCGACTGAATGCCCTGCGTCAACAGACCTTCGGGAACCAAGTCGAAAAGGCCCAGGGAATGACCGGAGCACTCAAGCAGAAGGCAGCCGGGAAGGACGCCCGACAAGCCGCCATCGCGGATACCGCCCAGAGCGCCGGCCGAGCATTCGGCGGAGCACTCGGGGGCATCTTCGACATGGGCGGAAGCCTTGTAGGGGGTGGCGGAGGGACCAGCGCCGCCAGCGGAGCATCCAGCGCGGCGCCCGACTTGTTCAGCCCATTCACCCGAAACACCAATCTCCTCTACGGCCCGATGGAGAGCTACTTTTAGCTGAAACCCATGCCCGACGACTACTCAGGCCCATTCAACCCCACTTGGCAGCGCCGCGGGCTCCGGCCTCTCGACGAGGAGGAGGAACGCCGGCGGAAGCTCGAAGCCGCAGCGAGCCCCGTCATGGATCTCTCGCCCTTCGGCGTCTACAACCGCATGGGCTCCGACAGCGTGCAGAAGGCCTTCTCCCTGCCCGGAGAGGCTCTCGGGGCCATGGAGGGGTTCCGCCGCGGGGTACACGGGCTTCCTCCCGAAATCACGCTCACCAACGAGAACCCGCCCCTTCCGCCCGATGAGCTTTCCGAAAGCTCGATGGAACGGATGTTTCCGTCGGTCAGCCAAGAGCCGGAAGTGCCCGAAGGCGCAAGCGACCTCCGGAGCATGTTCCCCCCGCCGGAGGGGATGTACCCCGACGAGTTCCCCTTCGAGGGACCGAGGCCGCTGGAGCCCCCGCCTGCCACGGAGCTTGCCAAGTTCGGAGCCGGGGGCCTCCCGGACTGGTACCCCAAAGTCCAAAACTGGACTCCGCCCGAGACGGAACCCGTGACGCCCGGGCAGGAGGATCCCAAGCTCCTCGCAGCCCGCGAAGCCGCATTCCAGCGGGATCAAGATCGAAATCGGGGCCTCCAGGAGGGCATCCGATCGTTTTCCGAAGGGCTCGGCAACTTCCAAGTCACCACGCCCGGCCACATCCTCAGCGGGTGGAGAAGCCGACAGGAGCCCTTCGTGGCCGAGGGCGCCCGCGAGGAGCTTGCCCGGCAGCGTGATGTGATGTCCCCATCCCAGCGAGCGATGATCAAGCAGGCTTGGGGCATGGACCTGCCCGCCGAGGCCCGCTGGAGCCAGGTCTCCGGCGTCCTGCCGTACACCTCCAGGGCCATCCAGGGTGGCGCCAGCGATGCCTACCGTTGGGCTAACCTCGCCCAGCGCATGAGGGAGTCGGAAGCGCTCCAGGGGCGCTACGAGGGCAACCGCGATCTCCGAAACGAAGCGCTCGGCATCTCCCGAGATCGCCTGGGGCTGTCCCGAGAGCAGTTCGGGCGACTCCCGGCGCCCGTCATGACGAAGGTTTCCGCTGCCTTGAAGGCACGAACCAAGCTCGACGAGCTTGACAGGGACTTCCAGAGCAACGCCGCTTTCCATGAGAACGTCGGCCCGATCTGGGGACGCCTCCAAACGGTCGCCAGGCACTTCGGCGTCAATAATCCGGAGTTCACCCGCGAGAGCGCCCTCCTGCGCGACGCCATCAGCGAGTACCTCACCCTCCAGACGGGCGCCCAGCGTGGAATGGTGGAGGTCTTCTGGATCTCTGAGGCCCTGCCGAAAGTCACGGACTCCGGAACCACCTTCAAGAGCCTCATCGACGGCTGGAAGCGTCGGCTCGATCTGGAGCTGAACACAATGCAGAGCACCTATGGCGCCGCCGGCTGGAATACGGATTGGATTCCAGGAGCCGCCGGCCAGGGTGGCGCCCCACCCTCGAACGATGGGCTTCAAAGCGGGGAAGTCGAGGTGTACAACACGAGAACCGGGCAACGATGGGCCGTACCCGAGTCGGCCCTCGGAAGCCTCGATCCCGACTGGAGACGAGCATAATGGCTAACCCCTGGGAACTTGGAGGCCGAGCGCTTGGAAGGCAAGCCACGGCGGCAGCCGCAACGGGGCTGGAGCACCTGGGCGGCCGATTCCTCGGAGGCCCCCAGCCCGAGGAGGAGGATCCAGTCCTCAACGAGCAACACCCGGATTTCGGATTCCGGGATCGGCTCTGGTTCAAGAACGCCCTGGAGTTCACCGGCCCGAACACCGTGCGAACAGAGCTTTCCAAGAGCGGATGGGAAGTCAAGGAAGTCGGCCCGGAGGACTACGCCATCCGCCGGCCGGGTGAGCGCGAGTGGCGCCGACCGGAGCCCCGCGGGATCCTCCAGGGATTCCGCACCAAGGGGTTCTTCGGGGGGCTCGGGGAGTTCGCCCAGGACGTTGGAACCGACATCGCAAGCGACCTCATGAAGGGGACGGCCGAGGCAGCCGCCGGAGTCGGCGGAGCAGTCCTCGGGGCGCCCGGCGGACCCGCCGGAGTGATCGGGGGAGCCGTCGGGGCTGCGGGGCTGGCCGGAGCCGGCGCCGAGGCCGCGCGCCAGGGCATCATCCGCATGGCCGGCGTCCAGCCACCCGCAGAGGAGGCCCTCGGTGCCATCGGCAAGGAAGCCGCCTTCGGAGCCGTCGGGGAAGCCGGCGGGCGCCTGGCCATTCAGCCGGCATGGAGACTCGCCAAGAAGGGCTACCGAGCCGCGATGGGAAGGCCCACCGTGGCACCTGGAGAACTCCCAGGAGTCCGTGGCCTCATGGAGCCTCCAGAACTCGCTCGGATTCGCCTCCGCAAGAACGTCCCGCCGACGATCCCGCTTGAAGACGTGATGAAAACACCGGCCGGCGGAGCTCCCCCGGGGGGAGTCCAGCCGACCAAGGGATTACCTGGCGAGTACGGGGGGGCAGCTCTCTCCCGAGCCTGGACGGAGGGGGCGCCCCCGTACATTCCCGGCGCCACGGAACGGGGCGGGCCACTCGCCGGAGGACTCCGCCCGAGCGAGGATCTACTATCCCGGCTGCGGGAACAAGTCGAAAGCGCCCGGAGCCTCGATGAATTCTCCGACCTGGAATACAAGATCAAGAGCTACCGCGGAAGGAACTACCTCGACGAGGCATCCACCAACGACCTCTTGGGCCGACTGGCCAGCCTCCGGGAAGGGGACATGCTCGACTTGGGGCCGCTCAGCTCCAAGCCCCCAGCTCAGACCCCGGAAGTCCAGCCCGGCGACATATTCGCGCCGCCACCCGAGGCACCGAAGAAGCACGTCTACACCCAGGGCGGAGCCACCATCGGCCCACCCGAGGCGCCAGCCCGCTGGAGCACAGCCCGCCGGTACTACTTCCAGGACGCCATCGCCAACGCCCGCACGCAGGAGAATCTTGATCGGCTTGCCGAGGAGCTTGAAGCCACCTACCGCTTGTCCGACAACATGAAGGTCAGCGTCCGAGACGACTTCCGCAAGCGCATCGAAGCCGCCCGCCTCGGAGGAGTCTCCGCCCCGAAGCCCCCGCCGTCCCTGGGCTTCCAGGAGATCGGGGCTGACCAGCACCTCTCCGCCATGGAGCGCGCTAAGACCCCCGGCCAGCTCCAAGCCGCCATCGCAGAAGCCCAGGCCGCTTTCGACGCGGGGACACTCCCCCGTAGGGAATACGAGAGGGCCTTAACCTTCTCTGAGCAGATGCGCGCGCAAATCTCGGAGATGACCGGGATGCAGCCTTCCTTTGAGGAACTACGCCAAAGCGTGACAGGCATCCAAACCATCCAGGAAGCCGACGCTGCCATCTTCCGAATCCGTCAGGGCCAAGGGTCGCTCCCGCCCAAGACTTACAACGCCCTCATGCGCCAGGCCGCCAAGGCCCGACGTGATGTCAAGCTCCGTGAGTCGATAGGCCCCCCAGAGGAACTCGTTCCAGAGGTCCCCCCAGCACCAGAGATTCCGCCCCACATCCAGGGCGCCCTCGAACGCACGGGGACGACCTACCCCGGCCAGCGCTTCAAGGGCCGAATCGAGGGAGCCGGCATCGTCCCCGAGGAGCCCGCGGTTCGCCCCGGCGCCATGCCCGAGGAAACCGGCGTCCGCATGGAAGCCTACGAGCCCCCCATGCCCTCCCGAGACGACATCCCCGTTGTCCAGATCCCCACTAGCCAGATCGGCCGAAACCCCAGGGTCTACCAGTTCAAAACCCACATCAACGAGCAAGGAATCGAGAAGCGCCTCCAGGGCGGATGGGACTCCGGAGCAGCCGGGAACATGCAGATTCATCGCCGGCTCGACGGCTCGCTCTGGGTGGTCAACGGCCACCATCGCCTGGAGCTTGCCCAGCGCTTGGGCGTCCCCCGGCTGAACGTCCAAATCCTCGACGAAGCCGAGGGGTGGACCGTCCAAAGAGTCCGTGAAGCCGGGGCGCTTTGGAATATCATGGATGGGAAGGGTCAATGGGACGATTACGCCCGGTTCTTCCGGAACACGAGGATCCCCGATGATGAACTTCAACGAAGAGGAATACTGGGGACCGTCCAGGCAAAGAACGCCTGGCTACTGGCGAAAAATGCTGGAGATAGTCTCTACGCTGCGGCAGTCGGGGGCCAAATCCCCGAGGATGCCGCAGTTGCCATCGCGCAGGTTGCCCCCGGCGATGCCCCCCTCCAGGCCCTCGGAGTCCGCCTTGCTACCGAGAGAGAGCTGAGCCCCTCCAAGCTCAAGACGATCCTTACCCTCCGGCGCAAGAAGATGGGCCGCATGACGCCCGAGGAGCAGCAGCTTGATCTGTTCGAAACGCCCCAGTTCCAAAACGACCTGGACGAGTGGGCCGCAACAGACCGCGGCGCAAACCTCGTGATCCGTGATCTCAAACGGCGCTGGGAGCTTGCCCACCGAGCACTCCGGGACAAGGAAGCCGCCGCCCAGATCGGCATCAACGTCAACGATCCCGCATGGCAAGAAATCGCAGCCAAGCAGGAAGCCGACCTTGGGGCGGAGCTCGCCCGGTGGGAAAACTGGCTC
>CAYHBG010000005.1:0-1670 GCA_964354815.1 uncultured Thermotogae bacterium | reverse complement strand
AGCCAAGCAGGAAGCCGACCTTGGGGCGGAGCTCGCCCGGTGGGAAAACTGGCTCACAAGCGACGAGTTGACGGAGGTTGCCCGAGCCCGAGCCGGGCTCCCCGGAGCCACGGCCGCCACGGAGGCCGCCAAGACTCCCCCGCCCCCGGCGCCCATCGAGGACGTCCCCAGCCTGACGCCGGCCCAGAAGGCCGCCATCGACCGCGACAAGGCCCGTTCGGCCGCCAAGGACGGCCCCGCAGGCCTCCCACCCAAGCAGGAGCCCGGCGAGCCCGACATCGAGAAGGTCCACCCACCCGAGGAGACCACCAGCATCCAGGAGCTTGCCAGCTTGCAGACCGAGCGCGAGGTTCAGCGCCAGGTGAAGGCAACCGCCGGCCCAGAGCCCACCCCCGCCCAGAATGCCGCCATTGAGCGCAATCGGGCCAGAGCAGGCGCCGGCGGACCACCCCCGCCCAGGCCGCCAGCCCCCCCCACAGGGGGCGCCGCAGGCCCTCCAGAGCCCCCACGGCGACCTGGAGGGGAGCTGACCCCGGAGGCCCAGCGCCGAGCCGAGGAAGCGGCCGGAGGAAAGCTCCGCGACGAGTTCACCGAGGGCCACGTTGCCGGCATCTACCAAGGCGAGCGCCACCGCGCCGCCATGCAGATGGGACATGAGCACTGGGGACGCGTCGACATCCCTTTGCGCGTAGACGGAGCCGAGGAAGTCAAAGAGGTCCTCGACAAGGCCGAGGGCGGCATCTTCGAGATCCTGACGTTCAAGAACGCCCGCAAGGCCACGAAGAAGACCCCGGCCGTCGAGAGTGAAGCCAAGATCCTAAAGGCCACGACAACACCGCCCGAGGATTACCACTTCAAGCTCCCCCTGGGCGCCATCGACGAGAAGAAGGCGACCCACAACCTTGTCACGCTTTTCATGGTGGACCCGGACAACGCCTACCTCCTGGACGAAGCCGGGGAGTACGTAGTCCGAAGCTTCCACGTGGACGAACTCCTGGAGGCCGAAGTCAACGGCCGGGTTTACCAGTTCATTTACAGCAAGGCGAAGGCCGGTACGCCCAAAGGACCCACCCGAGCCGTGATCCCCCCTGGGCGAAGAAAGCCCGAACCGATCGGGTCCGAGCTGGCCCCACCCGAGGCGCCCGCACCGGCTGGCCCAGGGCTCGAAGACGTGATCCGGGAGCCCGGCAGCCCCCTCACCACGGAGCCATCCCCTCCACTGCCGCGCAAGCCCCCTACCGGCCAGATGACCCTGGAGGACCTGTACGGCATGGAGCCAAACGCCCCCGGCCCGTGGCCAACGCAAAAGGTCCGCCCGGCGCCCCCCAGGACGCCCATCTGGGCCGGCCGAACCGGCCCCGGAGGCCCCACCCCCGGGCCCACCCCGGCGGGCGTTACCATCTCGCTCGCCTGCTGAACGTTGGGCCCCGGCTGCGCATCAATGAACGTGAACTTGATGGAGCGGAGCTCTGGACCGGTGGTGGATTGCCCTGCAGACAGCAACACGCGGTACTGCACTGTGGAGGATGGCACGGTCGTCAGAAGATGTCCCTGCCAGGCGGCGTCGCCATCGCGAGAGTCCTCGTCAGCCCGGACCTCCGTCCAGTCGCTCCAGTTGATGGTGTCGCTGCTAAGGCGTATCTGAAGCGCGATGCTGCCACCGGAGGGCG
>CAYHBG010000004.1:44359-46297 GCA_964354815.1 uncultured Thermotogae bacterium | reverse complement strand
AAGGACGGCCTCCCTCCGCCGCGGTACGCCTGCACGGCGAGGATGTAGGCTCCGTTGAAGAGCGGAGAGGCAAGAAGAAGGACGGCCATCGTGATGACCCACTGGGGGTCCTTGATCTCGTCCAGGTCCGCCTGAAGTCCGGCGCCGTACAGGATCCCCGAGAGGAGGAGCGCCAGGGCGAGGAGGAGCGGCCGGCGGAAGGGGAGAGCGAGGACCTCGCTAAGCCGGGGCTTGACCATCGCGTGTCTCGTCGAACAGCTTCTCTAGGCGCTGGGCGCGCTCGATCGTCTCATCGAGGATGAAGCGGAGCTCCGGGGTGTAGCGCAGGTCGAGACGATGAGCGAGCTCGCTTCGGAAGAAGCCGCGGTCGTGGCGGAACACGGCCATCACCGCCTCCTTGTCCGCCTCGGCCGTACCGAGGGCGACGAAGACCTGGGCGTAGCGGGCATCGGAGGAGAGGCGCACGTCCATCACGGTCGGGGAGGCGCCGCGGATCACGGGGTCGCGGGCCTCAAACTCGACGACCGAGGACAGGACCCGCTTGATCTCCTCGCGCAGCCGCTCATGTCCCCGTCCGTCGCTCACAGGATCTCCTCTTCCGAGGCCTCGACCGTGTACTCCCTCCCCCGCTCCAGAGCCCGGAGCACCTGCGCCAGGGCGGAGTCCGTGTGCCGAGGGTCATCCGACACGTGCGCGATACGGATCGTTGCCCGGTCGATCGTGTCCAAGTCCGCCACCTCCGCTGCGGCGAACGCGGCCCCTCGGCGCTCGACGCCGGCGAGGATCCCTTTGACGATCGAGCGCTTCTCCTTGAGGGAGGACGTGTTTGGGAGGTGGAGACGGAGGGTGAGGAGGCCGACCTTCATGGCGCTCCTAGTGCTTCACCTCTTCCAGGTTGAACGAGACGATCCGGTCCCCGACCTCGACCCCGTCGAAGTCCTTGATCCGGATCCCGCACTCCCGTCCGGCCTGGACCTCACGCACGTCCTCCTCGAACCGGCGCAGGGACGCGATCTCTCCCACATGGACCTCGGTCTTCCCACGCAGGACGCGGATCTTCCCGCCGCGGACGATCTTCCCCTCCAGGACCGCGCACCCGGCGACGACCCCCGAGGGGATCTTGAACAGGTTGCGCACCTCGGCCTCACCGACCTTCACTTCCTGGTACTCCGGGGCGACCATCCGCTTGAGCGCGCGCGCGATCTCGTCGACGAGCTCGTAGATGATCTCGTAGGTCAGGAGGATGACGCCCTCGCTGTCGGCGAGCTTCTGCGCCTTGGGCTCCGGCTTCACCCCAAATCCGACGACGAGGCGGTTCCCCGTGACGGTCGAGGCGAGGAGGACGTCGCTCTCCGTGATCGTCCCCACCCCGGCGTGGAGGAGGTCGAGCTTCACCTCCCCGACCTTGACCTGCTCGATCTCCCTCCGAGCCGCCTCGAGGGCTCCGGTGGAGGCGGCCTTGAGGATGACGCTCAGCTTCTCCTCCGCCATGGCCTCGCGGAAGAGGTCCTCGACGCTCAAGAGGGCGCGCGAGCGGCGCGGCGTCGCCTCCGACGCCTTCTGTGCATCGGCGCGCGTCTTGGCTTCGTTCGGCGTCGCCACGACCTCGATCGAGGTCCCCACCGGGGGGACGGCCTCGAGACCGAGGATCTCGACCGCCATCCCCGGGCCGGCCTCGGGGAGACGCTTCCCGGCCTCGTCGAGGAGGGCCTTCACGCGGCCGTGCGTCGTCCCGGCGATCACGTAGTCCCTGTCATGCAGGGTCCCGTCCCTGACAATGGCCGTCGCCACCGGGCCGCGTCCGGGGGAGAGGTTGCTCTCGATGACGATCGCCTCGAGCGGTCCCTTCGGGTTGGCGCGCAGGTCCTCCATCTCGGCGACGAGGAGGATCATCTCCAGGAGGTCGTCGATGTGCTCCCCGTTCAGGGCCGAGAGGGC
>CAYHBG010000004.1:4103-44259 GCA_964354815.1 uncultured Thermotogae bacterium | reverse complement strand
GGAGGATCATCTCCAGGAGGTCGTCGATGTGCTCCCCGTTCAGGGCCGAGAGGGCCACCGTGATCGTGTTCCCGCCCCAGGCCTCCGGGTTCAGCCCCTGCTTGGCGAGGTCGGACATCACCTTGTTCAGGTCCGCTCCCGGCTTGTCCGTCTTGTTGATGGCGACAATCATCGGGATCCCAGCGGCCTTGATGTGGTCGATCGCCTCGACCGTTTGGGCCATGACCCCGTCGTCCGCGGCGACGACGAGGATCGCGATGTCCGTTGCCTTGGCCCCGCGGGCGCGCATCCCGGTGAACGCCTTGTGCCCCGGCGTGTCGATGAACGTGATCTTGTGCCCGTGCAGGTCGGCCTGGTACGCGCCGATTCCCTGCGTGATTCCACCGGCCTCCTTGGCGGCGAGGTGGGAGTGGCGGATCGCGTCGAGGAGGGTCGTCTTCCCGTGGTCGATGTGCCCGAGGACAGACACCACCGGCGGTCGAGGGACTCCGGTCTTCGGCTTCGCCGGCCTCGGAGGTGCGGCAACCGCGGCCTTCCCGGCAGCCTTGGGTTCAGCCGCTGCCGGCGCCTTCTCCTCGTGGTACAGGTTCAGGATGAGTTGGTACTCTTCGTCTTCGACGGCGTTCGACGCCTTCAGGTCGGGCATCCCCATGTCGGCGAGCTTGGCGACGAGGTCCTTGCTCGGGATCCCCAACTCCTTCGCGATCTCGTAAACGCGTTTCCGTGCCAAGGGTAGTCCTCTTTCCTTGAGTCTTTCCGAACGACGACCAGGGCCCGACTATACCCGATCGAAGGGACCCCGTCAAACGGGAACGCGCTCCGAACCGGGAACAGGAGAGGCTAGCGGAGGACGAGGAGGAGGACGACCACGATCACGCCGACTGCCGCGGCGACGAGGACGAGCACGCGCCGGCCGTGGCGCCGCAGGCGCGCAGACTGGTCCTGCGAGAGAGGGATCGCCGAGCGGTCTGCCTGCAACTCGAGCTTCTGGGACTTCTTGTACGTCTTCACGAAGAGCGACACCTTCTTCTGCTTCTTGTAGACGACGGAGAGGTTGTGCATCGCGTTCACGTGCGCGGGGTCGACGACGAGCGCGCGCTGGTAGGCATACTCGGCGCGGGAGAGGTCTCCGGCATCATGGTAGACGTTCCCCAGGCGGTAGTAGATCGTCGCCTTGTCGATCCCGTAGCGGAGGGCCTCGACGAGGAGGGCGATGGCTTCCTTGTGCGACTTTGCCTTGCGCAGCTCCTCGCCCCTCGAGAGCGCCTCGCGGACGAACGTTGCCTGCTCCTCAGGCGTCTTCAGCTCTTCGGTGTTCATCGAGCCATGTCCTCACTTTCTGGATGTCGATCCACGCGAGGTACTTCGGGCTCCCCTTGGCACGCGAGGGGTTTCGCAGAAGGTAGCTCGGGTGGAACATGGGGAAGACCTGGATCCCGCCGCGCCAGTCGAGGAACGTCCCGTGCGACGTCGTGATCCCCGGGGCGTCCGGCACGAGCCACTGCGTGGGGACGTTCCCCAGGGTGACGACGAGTCCCGGCTGGATGAGGGCGATCTGCGCCTCGAGGTACGGGGAGCACGTCTCGACCTCCTTCCTGGCCGGGATTCGGTTCTCGGGCGGCCGGCACTTGACGACGTTCGTGATGAACACGTCCCCGCGGGCGATCCCCACCGAAGTTAGAACCTCGTCCAGCTTCTGGCCGGCCGGGCCGACGAACGGCCGCCCCATCTGGTCCTCGACCTCGCCCGGCCCCTCGCCGACGAAGAGGACCGCGGCGCGGGGGTTCCCCTCTCCCGGGACGACGTTCGTCCGCCCCTGCGCGAGAGGGCAGAGGGTGCAGTCGTGGATGCGCTGGGAGATTGTCTCCAGGGTCAGCGGGCGCGGGTCTTCTGGCGTCGGGTCCATCAGAGTCAACGTCGGCCACTCAGGTCAACACGAAGGGGATGCGAGTGAGCGGGCAACGGGATTCGAACCCGCGACCCTCAGCTTGGGAAGCTGATGCTCTACCAACTGAGCTATGCCCGCGGGACGGGAAGGAGTATAGCGGCCGTCCGTTCAGGCGTCCAGCGAGAGGCGTGTGCCTTGCTCAGAGGCTGTCGGATGTCACGAGAACCGGGAAGCACGCCGGCCATTCCGAAACTGCATCTCAACGTGCCAATCCCAGCATCTACCTCGGACCGGCTCTCGGTGGGCATTGTCGCGCGCAGGAGCCTCAGCTACGGGCCGCCTGAGCCAGGGCGGGTGCGGGAGGGGTTGCGCCGACTTGAGAAGTGAACCCGTTAGCCGGGGCCCGTCAGGCGCGACGGACTCTGCCCGGCCAGCATCGTCTCTGAGGGTGCGCAGCTTCGCTCCCGTGGCGACATCGCAGGGCTTTGTGGTGCTGTCACTAGACCCCGGAACCAGAAGCGTGCCGTCGCGGGAGAGAATGACCGCCCCGACGATGGGTCACGCTCGAACGCCCGTCAAGCTGGACGCGAGGCGCCCCCGGCCTATACTCATCCCTCCAAGGAGGGACAATGAACGACCGTCTAGTGGAATCCTTCTGCGACCTCGTGCGTGTCGACAGCGAGTCCGGGGACGAGGCCCGTTTTCAGGAGCACCTGAAGGTGAGGTTCGAGCGGGAGCTCCACGCGACCTGCGCCCTCGACGCCTTCGGGAACCTGGTTGCCCGCCTTCCGGCGGTCGGCTCCAAGAAGACGGAGCCAATCCTCCTCGGGGCTCATGCTGACACGGTCAAGCCCGGGAAGGGGATCGTGCCGATCGTCGAAGACGGGGTAGTCCACACCGACGGGACGACGATTCTCGGGGCGGACGACAAGGCGGCGATCGCCGAGATCATGGAGGCCCTCCGGACCGCGGCTCGTCGGCCCCCGGTTGAGGTGCTCGTCACGCGAAGCGAGGAGATCGGGACCCTCGGCGCGCGGAACCTCGATCTCTCCCTCGTCCGATCGAAGATCGGGTTCATCGTCGACACCGAGGAGCTAGACCAGGTGACGATCGGCGGGCCGAGCCGCGTCACCCTCGACTTTGAGGTCATCGGGAAGGCTGCCCACGCCGCAGAGCCGGAGAAGGGCATCTCCGCGATCCGCGTCGCCGCCGAGGCGATCACCGGCTTCCAGGAGGGGCGGCTTGACCCCGAGACCGTGGCCAACGTCGGGACCATCCAGGGCGGGACGATCCGCAATGGGGTCCCGGAGAGGGTCACGATCCAGGCCGAGTGTCGTAGCCACAGCCACGAGAAGTGCCTCGCCCAGGTGGAGCGGATGAAGGCAGCGTTCGAGAAGGCTGCCTCCCGAGTTGGAGCGCGGGTGGAGGTAACGGAGAACCTCGAGTTCAGGGCGTCCCGCGCTCCGGAGGACTCCTTCCTCGTTCAAGTGGCGATGGCCGCGATCCGCGACGCGGGCCTCACCCCCAGAGCCAAGGCAATCCTTGGCGGCACTGACGCCCTCGTGCTGCAGGGAAGAGGGATCCAGGCCGTTGTCCTCGGCATGGGAGGAGCGAACATCCACTCGACCGACGAGCAGATCACCGCCGTAGCCCTGGCAAAGGCGACCGAGATCCTCCGGCGTCTCCTCGAGAGCCTCGCTTGAGACCACCAGCTGACCGCCGCAAGGGCCGCGGCAGAATGCGGCGATCCCTCGACTGCTCCGTGAGGTGGGGATCGACCTATTCGGTGGTCTGGGTTCTAGGGGAGCACGTCGCTCTGAGCCTTGACCTGTGCCCCTACCGAGGGACAAGGAAACTGCCGATCACTTCCATGACTTCGAATAGCGTATCCAGGTCGACGCATTCGTCGGGTCGATGCGCCTGTTCAATGGTCCCCGGCCCGTAGATGACCACAGGGATGCCCATCTGGGGAGCGATGGCCACGGCGTCGGTCGAGTACGGGGCGATCTCAGGGCGGATTGGGCGGCCCGTGAGATCATGGACCACTTCTAGGAAGCGAAGGATCTCGGGTGCCTTCGGGTCGCTCAAGATCGGCGCCCAGTCGTTGTAGATCTTGTAGCTATACTGCGCGCCCCACTTCTCGGAGAGCTCGGAGCCCACCTCGCGGATGCGCAGAAGGATCCGTTCTCTCTCCGCCGGGGTTACGACGCGAGAGTCCAGGTGGACTGTTGCCGTGTCCGGGACAACGTTGACCCGTCGACCGCCTTCGATCATTCCGACATTCAGCGATGTGCGCCCCAATCCCGGGATCTCCGGGAACGAACGGCTCTCGTCGGCGAGCCGTAGGCAGAACTCGGAGGCTGGGAGGATCGCGTTTACGCCGGATGAAGGAGTCGAACCATGCGCCGCCCGTCCCCGGAAGGTCGCCTCGACCCACAGCTCGCCCCTCTGCCCGACGTAGACCGCTCCACCCGTCGGCTCGGGAATGAGTAGGAACCGGGCATCGTCAATCAGACCTGAGGACGTGACTGAGGCCGCCCCACGATAGGCCCCCTCTTCATCCGCGGTCAGCGCGAGAACGATATCATGCGAAAGCGGCAGCGCCCTCCTCTTGATGTCACACGCGAGAGCGATCAGAGCGGCCACGCCGCTCTTCATATCCGCGGCCCCTAAGCCGCGCAGGTACCGACCTTCGCGGTGCGCGGAGAAAGGGCTGGCCGTCCACTGACTCTCATCTGCCGGCACCGTGTCGATGTGCCCGCAGAGGACGTAGCTCCCGCGGAGGCGCCCGGCGATGCGCGAGACGATCGAGCTGCGTCCGTTCTCCAATGGAACGCGTTCCGAAGCGATGTCTCGGTCCGCCAGGTACCGCTCGATGAACTCCGCGATGCGGTCCTCGTCACCGGGCGGATTCTCACTCCGAATCCCAACTAGAGAGCAGAGCAGTTCAATGGTTTCCGTTCGCAGTTCGTCCATGATCTTGGTCATATGCCGCGGTCCCTCCCTTCATATGATCCCCGCAGCTTCCAGTCAAGTCAGTCGGGCAATACGACCTAGATCAACGAGGAGGACCCCGCTGCTGCGGCGGTCGACTAACCCGGCCTCGGTGGGCGCTCCTCTCTCTGGGCCAGTCTAGCCCACCTCCAGCGGTGACGACCAACGCTTCGGGGCAGACCCGGCTTCGGTGAATGGTCCGCTTCGCAACGCAGTCTGACCAGCCTCAGCCACGCAGGCCGAAGCTGCTGGCACGGACGGCGAGTACTCACGAACCGCCCTGTCCGGTTCTCCTTCAGATGCTGCACTCACTGACTGGGTCGGCAGGGATGGCGACGCCGTGCGCAGTTCGACAGTAGCCCTCCAGACGCGATCAGCACATGCAATGCCCTGTCCCTGGTCCTGATTCCCCCCAAGCGTCGGGACCCACCAGAGGCGAGAAGGCAGATGGCTCTGCACATGCGCGGTCTAGTTCTCTGGGATCAGGGGACCACTCCGATCCGAGGGGACTCAACTAGGGCCGTTCCTGAGGGGGATGGCACGTCAAGGCGTGCCCGTTTGCGCCACCTCCCATCTGAACTGGCTTGCATCTCAGCCAACGCCGGGGGAACCTTGACATCTTGGACGAGCCGGGCTATGGTGAATTGGTTGTAGGCGTCACGCAACCGGGCATTTGGCGACCAACGGGAGGGCTCGTTGCAGCCTCGATGTGAGAACCGTGCTCGAGATGTTCGCCTCGCAGTAGTTCTGTTGCCGATAGGGCGGCTGTGGGCTGAGGGCCGGACGGCCGGAGTCCAGAGAAGACGGGAGCGCGCCCTCAGATCCAGGCGTTGCGGGAAGCTAGAAACAGCGGAGCTAGCGGTCGTTCGAGATCGGCTGCAAGGACGTAGCGTACGCGACGCGGTTGCTCCTGCTGCGATAGGTGCCGGCCTGGATCGTCACCTGGCCTTCTGGCGAGCAAACCCGTCGTTTCCTCGAGTCGGGACCATCGCCGCTGGGAATGGGGGTGGCCATGCGTGGAGAACGCACGAGGCATCTGTCAGCTAGGCTGAGCACACAGGGTTTCTCGGCACCCCATCGGGGCCTGCCCGGGGTTCAGGAAGGAGGTGATACGAAGGGACAGAGTGCGAGGCTGAGCGTACTAGGATCCGAAGTGAAAGGAGGTATCGGAGCATGAAGACTGTCAGAGTACTCGTCCTGGTGCTGGCCGTCCTAGGGATGGCGATCGTTGCGGGAGGCGTGGCAGCTGCCCAGAACGTCTTCACCATGAGCCACACGCAGGAGTTCGGCACCATTGACCCGGCTCGAGGAACGGACTACACCGAGTCCTATGCGATGCTGAACCTGTACGATGCATTGGTGTTCCCATCTTCGGAGGGTGCAATTGAGCCCAAGCTCGCTGAGAGCTGGACAGTCAGTACGGATGGGCTGGCATACACGTTCAATCTCCGGCACGGCGTGAAGTTCCACGATGGCACCGAGTTGACCGCTGAGGACGTCAAGTTCTCCTTGGAGCGAGTGCTCGCTCTGAAGGAGGGCTACTCCTTCCTGTGGGCTGGCATCGTTGCTGGCGCGACGGTGGATAGTTCCTACGTTGTTACGTTCCGTTTGAGCAAGGTCTATGCGCCGTTCCTTGCCACGCTCCCCTGGCTGTTCATCGTGAACAAGGACCAGATCCTAGCTCACAAGGAGTCCGGCGCTTTTGGCGAGTTCGGCGACTACGGTGCTCAATGGCTGGCGGTCAGCAGCAACGAGGATGCGGGGTCTGGTCCCTACACGCTCAAGTCGAACGACAAGATCCGCGAGATCGTCTTCAGTCGCTTCCTCGACTACTGGGGAGGTTGGCCGCACGGCGACAAGTCGATCGACGAGGCGCACAGCGTCTTCCTGCAGGAGACAGCAACAGTCAAGACGATGCTCCGCACCGGCGAGCTACAGATGGTCGAGCATTGGCGCACCTACGAAGACTACCAGGACATGGAGAAGATCTCCGGCGTCTCGGTGCTGACGTACCTCTCTCCCGAAGAGCTGTGCTACAAGATCAACACCAAGAAGGCGCCCACCGACGACATCCACATTCGCAGGATGTTGGCCTGGGCGTTTGACTACGATACTATGCTCAATGTGATCGAGCCCGGGTCGGGGGCTGCGAGAGGACCAATCCCTCCGGCGATTCCGGGCCATAACCCCAGGGCATTCCAGTACAGCCTGGACCTAGATAAGGCGCGCGGGGAGCTGCAGCTCAGCAAGTACTACCCGAATGTCCCAACCATCCAAATCGTGACACCCTCGGGGCTTGAGGCCCGCCGCAAGGTGGCGGTCCAGTTCAAGGAGAACCTGGCGAAAATCGGTGTTAATGCCGAGATCAGGATAGAGGAATGGGGGCGAATGACGGATCTGGCGGCCACAAAGGAGACCACCCCGAACATCATGATCATCTCGGTCTCCTCGAACTACCCCGACGCCGACACCTACCTCCAGTTCATGTATCACTCTTCAGCAGTCGGTACCTGGGGATCCTGCGAGTGGCTGCTCGATCCCTTGGTGGACGAGCTGATCGAGAAGGAGCGGACCACGCTCGATCCTGAGGAGCGAGCGCACATCCTGAACGTCCTCCAAGACATCATCGTGGAGCGCTGCCCTGACATCTTCGTGAACGTCCTGGCATTGCGCGTGGCTGTCCAAGACTACGTGAAGGGCTTCACGTACAGACCGGTCATGAGCTTCTACTACTACTTCCACGACTGGTGGTACGAGAAGTAGGCGAGTTCCGTGACGGCGGGAGGGGAGTCTGACTCCCCTCCCTTTGTGTATTGGGCTAGGGGCCGACTATGCGCTTCTCGGTGTTTCTGCTTCGGCGGGTTTCTCATATGGTCTTGGTCCTGTTTGGACTATCGGTTCTCATCTTCCTTATCTCCCGCACTCTTCCGGGTGATCCGGCGCGGCTGGCGCTGGGACCGTTTGCCTCCAAAGAGCAGATAGCGAACCTGCGTCACACCATGGGAATGGACAAGTCGCTGCCGCTCCAGTACTGGGCATTCCTCACGGGCGTCGTCCGGGGCGACTTCGGGCTCTCCTTCCAGACGCGTCGAAACGTCGCACTGGACATCGTCCAGTTCCTTCCAGCCACGGCCGAATTGGTGTTCTGGGCGATCATCTGGGTGGTGGTCCTGGGGGTCCCGCTCGGGGTGCTTGCAGCGCGCTACAAGGACCGTTGGCCGGACAACCTGGTGCGGATGATTGCGTTCGTCGGGGTTGCCGTTCCACCCTTCGTTGTTGGCCTCATTCTGCAGCTGACCTTCGCCTATCTCCTTGGCGTTCTGCCCACCACGGGGAGACTCAGCTTGCTGACGCCCGCACCGCCTACGCACACAGGTTTCCTCATGATCGACAGTCTGATCGCCGGGAACCTGAGTGTGCTCGGGGATGCACTAAAGCACATCCTTCTTCCCTCATTCGCCATCGCCATGACGGGCATAGGGCAGATCGCCCGACTGACACGGGGAAGCATGAGCGACGTGGCGAGCCAGGACTACATCGAGGCATCCCGTGGTTTCGGCATACCGAATCGTGTTATTGCGTTCAAGTATATGCTGAAGCCCGCCTTCATTCCACCTCTCACGATCCTTGGGCTGACGTTTGCCTCGGAGCTGAGCAACGCGTTTCTCGTCGAAACGGTCTTCTCCTGGCCCGGGATCGCCGGCTATGGAATTCGCTCCATCCTCAGGAAGGATTTCAACGCTGTGATGGGTATCGTCCTTGTCATTGGGCTTGCCTTCGTTGTCGTGAACCTTATCGTGGACATCGTGGCCGGCTACGTCGATCCTCGGATCCGCGTGCGGAAGGAGGAGTAATGCTGCCCCATCGGCAAGGAGCTGCTGCCGCAGAGGAAACACGGTGGACGGCCATGCGGGATCGCCTGGGACGGGGCTGGTACAAGTTCAGGCGCAACCGCATCTCTCTTATCGGGGGGGCGATGGTCTTACTGTTTGCCCTCCTGGCGGCTCTTGCTCCTTTTGTGACTCCGTATCCCAAGCACGCCGGGGCGTACACGGACTTCAGACACGCTTTCCAGCCGCCGAGCGCAGCACATTGGTTCGGAACAGACGCCCTGGGTGCCGATGTCCTCACGCGGGTGATCTTCGGGTCTCAGATCTCCTTCATGCTGGCGGCTATCGTATTGGGGATCAGCGTGCCGTTTGGGGTCTTCCTTGGCCTTGTTTCCGGCTATATCGGGGGGAAGACGGAAACGATCATCATGCGAGTGACCGACATCTTCCTCGCTCTGCCCGCTCTCGTGATGGCTCTAGCCATCTGCGCCGCCTTCACTCCGAGCATCGACAAGGCGATGCTCGCCATATCCACCATCTGGTGGACGTGGCATTGCCGCTTGGTGAACGGGATCACTCGGTCCATCAAGACGGAGGAATTCATCCAGGCAAGCCGCGCACTGGGCGCGAGTCACTTCCGGATCATGTTCAAAGACATTCTCCCCAATTGCGCTTCGCCGATCATCGTCAAGATCACCCTGGATGCAGGGTTCGTGATCTTGGTGGGCGCGGGCCTGAGCTTCCTCGGATTGGGTGCGCAGCCTCCTGCGGAGGACCTCGGCACGATGATCTCCATCGGGGCCAAGTACCTCCCGGAACGGTGGTGGATGACCGTGTTCCCCAGCCTGGCTATCTTCCTCATCATTCTGGGGTTCAATCTCCTGGGCGATGGTTTGCGGGATGCCTTGGCCGTGGAAGAAGGGGTGTAGCAGATGGCCGGGGAGGGAACCATTCTGGATATCCGCGACTTGCACGTGTGGTTTCGCGTCTACGAGGGACTCTCTCGGGTCTTGGACGGCGTCAGCTTCCAGGTCCAAGAAGGTGAGCGGGTGGGCCTGGTGGGGGAAACTGGATGCGGGAAGACGATCGCGATGAAGACGGTCATGGGCATCTTGAAGTCCCCTCCCGCCCAGTTTCCTCAGGGGGAAGTGTTCTTGGCCGGTCATGATGTGCTGAAGATGTCCCCTATGGAGATCCTCAGGATGAAGGGCAGGACCGTCTCCATGATCTTCCAAGATCCGCTTAGCTCGCTCAATCCTGTGTTCACCATCGGGCAGCAGCTCATCGACGTGATCCGCTACGGCCAGCGCTGGGCTGCGAACGGTGGTCGGCTGAGCAAGGCGAGGCTGGCGAGGGCCGCTGCGGAGGCACTGACCACGGTGCGACTGCCGGATGCAGAGCGCATTCTCAAGCTCTACCCGCTCGAGCTGAGCGGGGGCATGCGCCAGCGGGCGCTCATCGCCATGGCTCTCGTCAACAAGCCGAGGCTGCTGATCGCAGACGAGCCCGGTACCGCGCTGGATGTCACCATTCAAGCCCAGATCCTGGCTCTCTTGAGAGGCCTGGTCAAGGAGGAGCACATCGCGGTTCTGCTGATCACCCACGATCTCGGCGTCGTGCGGGAGATGGCCGAGAGGGTCTACATCATGTATGCGGGGCAGGTCGCCGAAGAGGGGCCGGTGACGAGTCTGTTTGATGACCCGAGACACCCCTACAGCCAAGGGTTGCTCGCGTCAGTGCCCCGCCTCACGGGGAAGCTGCCGGCCCGGGGGATACCCGGGACCGTTCCCGACTATACGGAAGCTCCGCCTGGTTGTCGATTCCACCCAAGATGTGAGCACGCAATGGAGAAGTGTGCCGAACAGAAGCCTCCTCTGACGGAAGCCGCCGGCCAGCGCCTCGTGGCGTGCCACCTGTACAGCGGAGCCAAAGAATGACTGAGCCCATCCTGGGGGTCGAGAACCTCATGAAGTACTTCCCCATTCGCTCCGGCCTCTTTCGTAGAGTGGTCGGTCACGTCAAGGCCGTGGACCACGTTTCTTTCGGCGTGCAGGAGGGTGAGATCTTCGGGTTGGTCGGGGAGTCAGGATCCGGGAAGTCGACAGTGGCAAAGACCATCGTGCAGCTCTACAGACCGACCGCCGGAACGATCCGCTTCAAAGGGAAGGATCTGACAGGGGCCACGAAGGAGACCATGCGTTGGTTTCGCTCGCAAGCGCAGATGGTCTTCCAGGATCCGAAATCCTCACTCAACCCGCGACGGAGCATCGCGAGTATCTTGGAGGACCCGCTCATTGTCTACGGAATCGGAGGATCGCGCAGAGGGCGGGAGCAGATGATCCGCAGCTTGCTGGAGCAAGTCGAAATGTCCGGTCGCTACATGTACAAGTACCCCTCTGCGCTCAGCGGCGGGCAACGGCAGAGAGTGGCCATCGCGCGAGCCTTGGCCGTCCACCCATCCTTCCTTGCCCTGGATGAACCGACCTCAGCGTTGGACGTTTCCGTGCAGGCGAAGCTCATCGATCTCTTCCTTGGGCTCAAGGAAGAGCTGGGTCTATCGTATCTCTTCATCACGCATAATCTCAGCCTCCTTCGGACGATTGCTGGTCGAGCAGCGGTGATGTACGTCGGAAGGATCTATGAACTGGGCCCTACCGAACTGCTCTTTCGCCATCCCATTCATCCCTACACAAGGGCCCTGATCGCCGCCGCTCCAGTCGTCACTAGCGAAGAGGAGCAGATTAAGCCGCAACAGATGAGCAAGGAGGGCGAGATTCCCAGCCCGGCGAACCCGCCGAGCGGGTGCGCGTTCCACCCGCGGTGCTCTGTGGCAGAATCTGGCTGCTCCGAGGAGTTGCCTTCCCCAGTCGAGGTGGAGACTGGGCATTGGGTCTGGTGTCATCAAGCGGGCACACTGGCAAGCGCAGAAGGAGTCAGTAGGGCGGAGAGCGGGTTGGCGGTGGTCGAGATGCCTGGAGAGCGGGCTCCCCTTCTTGGGGAATCCGGCGACCGAGCCGAGCCGGCGAGTCTAGGCTAAGCAAAGGAGGGTGAGTTGGCAAGGATCCAGAGCGACCTTGATATCCAGGACTTCGTGCGAGGATGCACGTTCATGGGAACAGGGGGTGGGGGGGACCCCAAGCAGGGAGTTGCCTGGCTCAAGGCGGCGCGAGAGGAAGGCAAGGAGATCGGCTGGGTCGACCGCGCGGAGATCGAAGACGACGTGTGGACCGTCTGTCCTTTCCTTATGGGTTCCATCGCTCCCTTGTCCCCGGAGGCCAAGCAGCGCATGAAACACCTTGGGCTGACCAAGGAAGCCTACAAGAGCATCCAGGCGGAATCGGTCCGGCTGTTGGAGGACTACATGGGAGTGAAGATCGGCGCGATCGTTGCGATCGAGCTCGGCGGCTCCAACACCCCGGGTGCCCTTGCTGCCGCGGCGAGACTCGGCATTCCTGCTGTGGATGGGGACTACACCGGTCGTGCCATCCCCGAGATTCCTCAGACGACGCCGTACCTGGGCGGTCTCTCTCTGTGGCCAATTTCCAGCGTCGACAAGTACGGCAACCTGTGCGTGATTAAGGAGAGCACGGGCTACGAGATGGCAGAGCGGCTAGGCAAGTTCCTCGCTGCGGCTTCGTTTGGCTTGGCCGCCCAGGCCGGCTTCCTTTTCAAGGGAAGCGAGATGAAACGTGTCGTGATCCCCGGAACCCTCTCCAAGTGCCTGTCCATTGGCCGGAGCATTCGGGAGGCCAGAGAGACCGGGAAAGATCCGGTGAGGGAGATCGTTGAGGAGCTTGGGGGCTGGCTGCTCATCGAGGGCGTGGTGTCCAAGAAAGAGTGGGAAGACAAGGAAGGGTACTACTGGGGGAAGCACACCGTCACCGGTGATGGTGACTTCAAGGGGAAACGGTTGGAAATCTGGTTCAAGAACGAGAACCACGTGTCCTGGCTGAACGAGAAGCCCTACGTGACCAGCCCCGACATGCTGATCGTGGTAGATCAGAAGACAGGCGAGCCCTACGCCAACTCGGCTATTGCCGAAGGGCAACGTGTGGCAGTGATTGGGTTGAGGGCGATCGAGCAGTTCCGCTCATCGAAGGGGTTAGCCATTCTGGGGCCAGGGCATTTCGGCTTCGACATCCAGTACACCCCCATCGAGAAGCAGGTGAAGTAGGCAAAGGATTCCAAGGACCTAGGTCGAGAGAGGAGCAGCGGCGGATGCCACAGATGTTCGAGCTTGAGCTGGGAAGAGCGGGGCACATCGTGGCCCACGACATGTGCCGCATCAAGAGGGGCGAATCCGTCCTCATCACGGTGGATTCGGCCATGGACTTCAGGCCCGTCGAGGAAGTGGCAAAGGCAGCCGAAGCGGCCGGCGGGAAGGTCTTGGTGGCGTGGCACTCCACCCCGCGGGGATACGGCAAGGTCGCCGATCCCCAGCTGCCCGAGCCATTGAAGCGCGCGATCCCGGCCGCTGATGTGTGGATTGAGTTCAACGACCAGTGGTTGCTGTACTCCACTCCGTGGATCGAGGCCATGGCAAACGGCCGCACACGCTATCTCTTCCTTGGAGGGATGGACTCACGGCGCATGGCCCGCTGTATCTCGCGTCTGGACATGGATCTGCAGACCAAGTTCCAGAACAAGGTCGTAGAGCTCACTGGTAGGGCGATCGCCATGCGGGTGACGAGTCCGGCTGGAACGGACGTTTCCTTCGAGAACGTGCCGAGTCGCCCGGTCACCAATGAGCTGAGAGCGGATGTCCCTGGGCCGCATTTCCTGGTCGGGCAGATCGGCTGGGCACCACTGGAGGTGAGTGTCAACGGCACAATCGTGTTCGACGGCTCGTTCTCCGGCGGGGGCGAGGCAGATCTCGGCATTCTGACCGAACCGATCAGGCTGACCGTGGAAAGGGGACGGATCAAGGACATCCGGGGCGGTGCGCAGGCCAGGAAGATGGGCGATTGGCTGAGGAAACTCGGCGACCCGAACATGTACAACCTCGCTCACATCTGCTATGGCTTCAATCCCGGCGCCATCCTCACAGGTCTCTGCACCGAAGATGAGAGAGTATGGGGCTCAACGGAATGGGGAAACGGCTACCAAGGCACGATGTTCAGGGGGAAGCTGCCTGAGGCGGTATCCCATGCCGACGGGATCTGTTTGAACTCCACGGTCTGGTTGGACGACGCCCTCCTCCTGAGCGAAGGGACGATCGTTCATCCGGAACTCACTGAGCTCGCGAAGAACATGGGCAAGTGAGTGAGCACCGCCACCCATACTGGAGGGGCGTCAACAGGGTCCGGGAGTGTCGGCTCAGCAAGTACGAGGCCGGCTGCTGACGGCGGCGTCGTTCTGGCTCGTACACGACGTAGGGTGACTTGCTCGGCTGACGGCCCTGACAGCCAGGAGAAACGTGACATTCGTAAGAGCGAGATGTGGGAGACAAGGAGGAGTGCCTAGCATGCGGATCAAGGCGATACTCGCGAGTTCTTCGCAAGAGCTTGTTCAGAGCCAATCAGCGAACCGGCAGGCAGCTCTAGGTGCTGGGACGAAGCTCACGATCGTCGCACCCCACGATTGTCCGCCGTCGACCGAGACGGAACACGACGAACTCGTCTCTGCTCCAGCTATCTTCTCCGAAGCCCTCCGCGCGGAGGAGGAAGGTTTCGATGCCGTGACGATTGACTGCACGTTGGATCCTGGCCTCAGAGCGACCCAGCGCGCCTGCCGTATACCGGTCGTGGGGGCAGGTGAGGCTGCGCTCTGCCTCGCCTTGCTCCTCGGGGACCGATTCTCTGTCATCATGCCGATCCGGGAAAGCATAGGACCGATGGTCGCCAAGATCCGCCGAATGGGGCTGTGGCAGCGCGCGGCGTCGGTTCGAGCCGTCAACCTGCATGTGCTGGATCTTGGGGATTGCCAGAGGACGCTCGAAGCGCTGGTCCAAGAGGGCTGCCGGGCAGTTCAGGAAGACGGCGCGGAGGTCATTGTTCTGGGCTGCACGGCGATGGGGCCCGTTGCAGGCGCACTTGCCGAGCGGCTCGGCATTCCGGTAGTCGAGCCTGGGACGGCCGCGCTGAAGCTCGCCGAGGCCTTCGCCGCACCCGCCTGGCGGGTCTGCCTTTCCCCGCGAGCGATGGGGGAAGAGAGAGGAGAGTCACCTGAGCCGCGCTCGGCCGATCAAGCGAGGCAGCGGTGCCGACCCGTTGGCGAGCGCTGACTTGTCACTGCAGGGCCCGTTCGGGAGAAGGGATTCGTACGAGCCAGACACCCGGCGTAGAAGGGACCTAGCCGTTCCAAGGGGAGGGCAGAAGGAGGAGCGAAGATGGAACTCATGATTGGCACGGAGCCGCACCGCGAGTACTACTCTTTCGAGGTGGCGGCCGCCGCTCACCGTATGCTCGACCGTGTCATGCTGGTCAGACCCGGCGAGAACGTCGTCATCACCGCAGACACGCAGAGCGACTGGCGAGTGGTTGAGGCCACAGCTCAGGCCGCGTTCGTCCTTGGTGCCCATCCGACCGTGGTCTGGTACGAGACCCGCGAGCATGCCCAGATGGAGCCGTTCGCGCCGGTAGCTGCTGCGGTGCAAGCAGCCGATGTGTGGATCGAGTACGCTGTGCAGTACCTCCTCTACACCAACGCTCGCCGAGCTGCCTCTGCAAAGGGCTGCCGCTACGCTGCGTTCTGCGGACTGGATGCGGATGCGCTGGTGCGCACGATTGGCCGAGTCGACTACCCGACCATGCTGGCGATGGGAGAGAAGCTGGTCAGCCTAACGGAGAACGTTGCGGAGTACTCCGTCGCCACCGCCAGGGGAACCAACATCCGCTTTAGCAATGAAGGGGCGAGAGTATGGCAGTCCGGCTGCCTGGGCGACAGACGGGGAGTCGAGGTCATGCTGGGAGGGCAGGTCGTCTGGCTCCCGGACGAAAGCTCGGTGAACGGCACCATCCTCGTCGACGGCAGCATCTGGCCCCCGGATGCCGTAGGTATCGTGCGCGAACCTGTCAGGCTCCATATCAGGGCCGGTCGCATCACGGCGATTGAGGGGGGGACAGAAGCGCGGATTCTCAAGGCATGGTTGGATTCATTGCAGGACCCCACCATGATGCGGATTGCGCACTGCAACTACGGCTTCAATCCAGGGGTGACTCGACTGACGGGGCGAGTGAACGAGGACGAGCGGGTATTCGGTGTGTTTGTCTTCGGCTTTGGGGGGTGGATGGATCGACCGGCCGCCTCTCACTTCGACGTCGTGATCACCGCCCCGACGATCGTGGCCAACGGAGTCGAGATTGAGCGAGACGGGAAGTTCGTCCATCCAGAAGTTGCGCGCTTCTGCCAGCGCATGCAGGTCGCCGGGTACTGAGGGCCAGTTCTGCCCGCGAGGTTCCGGCCCAGACAGAGTGGGAACGACGGATCCCTCCCGGGGGGGAGGCCGGCTTGGCTGCTGACGGCTTGAGTCCACGGGCGAGGGCGGGCAGCGTCGCTGGAACCTGATGAGAGAGACCCCAATGTCGTTCCCTTCGGGATCCCCAAAAGAGCGGCGATGGACGCTGGCACGGAGGTGGCCATGGTCGAAGAGGGCGCAGCCTCGCGAGCGTGCGCAGGCAGCTCATGAGGGCGCGGACCGGCCCTGGCTGGGCATGGACCGCCGAGGCTGCACCGCTCCCGAGGGACGGGCCGTCCCTGGAAGGGAAGACGGAGTCACCAGTTGTCGACTTGGCTCGTCGTCGCGGATTCGCGGTCTCGTTCCTGAAAGGAGGAACAGAAGCATGATGTCTGTGGGTTTCGAAGCTCCTCTGTTCGACACGATGTTCCGGAGACGGACGAAGCGCTTCCCTGTTGGCGGGAGACTCGCTGCAGCCCGCGGGGGCCTCAAGTACGCATCAACTGAGCCGCCCGTCCCGCTGAGCGAGCTTGAGACCGCCATTCTGTGCTTCGCTGCGTCCGGGACAACTGGAGTGACCGTCGAAGAGACTCGGCATCTCATGGGACATCTCACGGTTACTGGCAGGACAGCGGCGAGCCCCTGTGCGTCACTGACCCTGGAGCTCTTCTTCAGCAACGACGAAGGCGTGTTCTACTACAGGACTCCGCCTTTCCCGGATGTCGTTCCGAAGAAACGCGTCGAAATGGCGACCCTGTCGGACCGCAGGCACATTCTGGATGACTACCGCAACAACGTGGTTCGAGTCAGCGACCGCCGGCTCGCCATTCCTCGTGAGACGATTGGGTCGGCATTCGAGAGCATGGTCGACCTGCCCGGAACGACCCTACTCATACCGATTGCGGAGACAACCCGCGAGTACATCAACGCACTCATTACCTCCCTCGCCCAGTTTCGCTGGCAGTTGTGGGATGAGGTCAAAGACCAACCTGCTGGAGTAGGGAAGTGGATTGACAGCGGCTTCCTGAATGGCGACCGAGTGAGTATCTACCAGTACGAGTCCCTGCTTCCCTGGATATGCAATCTCGAAGCGGGGATCTCAATGCAGAACGTCTCTCTTGCGGCACAGGCCATGGGCCTCGGGGCATTCATGATGCATACCGTCGATCTCAGGACGATCATGAGACTGCTGAACATGCGGTTCGAGGAGGTCCAAGGAAAGGGTTTCCCCCAGGCGACACCCAACCCCGTAGGCATCCCAGGACTTGTCGAAGGCTACTGCCCACCGTTCAGAGACTTGGACAAGGCGGTCGACGACATCGCAGGGCGGAAGTGGGGTCCGAATGGAATCTACGGTGCGAACGGCTACAACCTGCCAACGGCGAAGGTGTTTGGCGATCTTGTTGAGATAGCGAAGGCATACTGCTGCTACATATATGATATCTATGGGCGCTTTCCGAAGTACCAGGATGCGGTGTTCATCCCCGTCCTGATGCAGATCCATCATCTAGATCTTGGATTCTACGACGCGTTCTTCCCGGAGTACCTCACTGAAATGGACCGAGCTCACATGCTGCTGTGGCATGGAGCGCTAGAGAGCGGCTGCGGAAAGCCAGGACGCTAGAATCTGCGCGTCTCCGGCTCGGTGGCGTGGGCGCCGCGGATGACTAGCACGGGAGAATGCAGTGACGTGCGACCGGCGGCTGTGGAGACAGTCCCGGTTCGTTCGAGCACGGCTCTTTTGCGACCGGCATTGCGGCTGTGCCGGGGACGCTTGCCCCAGCTGGCGGCGATGAGCCGGTGCCGTGAGAGTGCAGCTCCGTAGGGGCAGTGCAGTACGTTGCCGGCGGGAAGGCGCTGCCCGCCCTGTGATGGAGACACGCAGTTTCGTCGCTGCCCGTAGCCGCTAGTGGACTGGGAGACGGTCTAGAAGCAGAGGAAAGAGGGTCCTGACCGGGGGGCGCCGGAAGTGCACAGAGCCGTTCCACACGGTGCTCTAGGCAGCTTGTCACCGATAGCCGGAGCGTTGGCCTCCGTCGCTGGAGGTGGGCTAGACTGACTTGAGAAGAGGGGCGTCCATCGGAGCGGGCTAGACGAGGCGTGTGCGAAGCCGGGGTGCGGGGAGAATCAGTCGAACCGCGAGACGCGCAGGAGGGATGGAACAGGTGGAGCTTAGGCTGTCGGGCGTGTTCCCGCCGATTCCCACGCCGTTCGGCCCGAGCGGTGCGGTCGATACACGCGCACTTCTCGCTAACCTACGCCACTGGAACAGCTTCGCCCTGCGTGGATACGTCGTCCTTGGCACGAATGGAGAGGCGGCGCTTCTCGGTCTGGACGAGCGAACGCGCGTCCTTGAAGTGGCACGCGACGGCATTCCCGACGAACGACTGCTCATCGCGGGGACGGGTTGCCAATCGACGTGCGAGACGATCGAATTGACGGCGCGGGCGTCGCGGCTGGGCGCCGACGCGGCCCTCGTCCTCACGCCGTCGTACTACCGCGCGCAGATGATGCGGGATGTCCTCCGGCGCCACTACCACGCCGTCGCCGATGCCTCAGAGATTCCCGTTCTGATCTACAACATGCCGGCATGCACGGGGATTGACCTCGACGTCGAGACCATCGCGGCAATCGCGGACCACGCGAACATCGTCGGGATCAAGGACTCGGGTGGAGACGTCACCAAGCTCGGCGCGATTCGGGAGCGTCTCGGCGAGGCATTCGTGGTACTCGCAGGATCCGGGGGGTTCTTCCTCCCGGCGCTCTCGGTGGGCGCGGCCGGAGGAGTGCTCGCCCTCGCCAACATCGCGCCGCGCGCGTGCCTAGAGATTCAGGAGCGCTTTCTCGCCGGAGACTGGATCGGGGCGCGCGAGCTGCAGCTTCGGATGATTCCGTTGAACTCGGCCGTGACGAGTCGCTGGGGCGTGCCGGGGCTCAAGAAGGCGATGGACCTGCTCGGTCTCTACGGCGGTCCGGTCCGGCCACCGCTTGTGGCACTGGCGGACGGTCACATGGCCGAGCTGCGTCAGATTCTCGAGAAGGCAGGCCTCGCGGAGCGGCCCGGAGAGGAGGGTGGACACCATGAGAGGGCATGACCTCTTGATGATCCCCGGACCGGTCGACTTCGAACCTGAGGTGCTACGGGCCCTGGGAGCCCCGACGACGAGCCACGTCGCGCCGGCGTTCATCGAAGTCTTCGGCCGGGCGCTCGAGAGGATGCGCGCCGTGTGGCAGTGCCCCTCGGGCCAGCCGCTTGTGGTAGCGGGCTCGGGGACGCTTGCCATGGAGCTTGCCGGAGCGAACCTGGTCACGACAGGGGATCGGGCCCTCGTGATCAGCACGGGCGTGTTCGGGGATCGGTTCGAGGATCTGCTCAGCCGGCACGGCGCCGAGGTCACGGTGCTGCGAGCCCCGCTCGGTGGCGTCGTAGAGCCAGATCGCGTCGAGGACGAGCTGAGAAGGCGGCCGTTCAAGCTCCTAACGGTGACACACGTGGACACTTCAACCGCCGTCCGCATGCCCCTGGAACCCCTCGGCGAGCTCGGCCGACGGTACCGAGTCCTTACGATCGTCGACGGCGTCTGCTCCGTCGCCGGCGAGGAGATAAGGCAAGAGGCCTGGGGATTGGACGTCGTGCTCACCGCCTCGCAGAAGGCCATCGGAGTTCCTCCTGGGCTGGCCCTTCTCGTGGCGAGTCCTGCTGCGATCGACGCGTTCGCCGCTCGGCACGAGCCCGTACGAAGCTACTACGCCGACTGGGGAAAGTGGCTTCCGATCATGCAGTCCTACGAAGCACACCGGCCGAGCTACTTCGGGACCCCGGCCGTGAACCTGGTCGCCGCGCTCGACGTGAGCCTCGGCCGGATCCTCGACGAAGGACTCGCCCCGCGGTTCGCTCGGCATGCCCTGTTGAGCGGCGCGTTCAGGGCGGGGGTCGACGCGATCGGCCTCCGCCAGCTGCCTCTAGGTGAACGGGCTCGTGCGAACACTCTCACGGCCTGCTACTACCCCGACGGCGTCTCGGGGCCGGCTCTCATCGCAGCGATCGGCCGTGCGGGCGTGACCGTCGCTGGAGGCCTGCATGGCGAGATCAAGGACCGCTATTTCCGCGTCGGACACATGGGGGCGATCCGGGCTGCGGACATCCTCGGAACCCTCGGCGCGCTCGAGACGGGTCTTCGCGAGACGGGGCACCGATTCGAGCCAGGAGTCGGAGTCGCCGCCGCGCAACGCGCCTTGTCCCGCTAGATGCAGCCCGCCGGTCGGCGGTGCATACCCTGCGGGGCTGCTCTTGCACTCGCGCCCACCGTTGGCTTGCCCGTGAAGGACTACTCTCGAACTCGGCATGGCCTCGTCATGCCTGCGGAGCTGATCGCTGTGTGCGACACCTAGAAGAGGACTGGAAGGGCGTCTTGCGGGCGCTCGGCGCCCGCACCTGAGCCGTTGGCCTGCAGGGGCGGGTTCGGGTCAGACTGGCTCCCAAGGGGGCCGTTCAGGGGGGCAGGCGCACGAGGCAAGGTCCTCACCTCTCAAGTGGACCGACGCTGCGGCACGTCAGTTTGCGTCTGTCGGCTCCTTCTCGTCCTCAACCCTCATTCTACCCCGGGGCCTTGACTCGGGTCGGAATCGAGAGAATCGACAACGGTATCCACCAAGGCCTCGAGATAGGACCTGAAGTCCTCTGCGCTGCCCATGGCCAAGTACTTGCCTGCATCGATCTGCTGGCCAAGAGCGGAGAGACGGGGGCTTCCGATACCCTCCTCTGCGAGGATCCCGATCAGGCGACTGGCAGCGTCGACCAAGCGGAACGGGCCGTAGAACGGCGTTTCGTCAATGAGATTGCGCGCGCTGCTCATCATATAGCCAATAAGGTCAAAGGCTTTTGCTTCGAATCCTATGCTATTCACTATAGACCTCCAAGTGGACGATCCCCTCAGTCCTACGTGCCGGCGGCGCTGGAGCCTCGTCTGGCACTCCCACACTGATCAAGAGGATCGGCTCGACGCCTTCCGGGAGTTGAAGGAGACGTCCGACGGCCTTGCGGTGGAACGAAGCAATGGCGCAGGTGCCCAGGCCTTCGGCGTACGCAGCCAACAGCAGATTCTGCGCCGCCATCGCCACATCGGCAGGCGCAAGCAGTGTCTCTCCAAGTGCATTCCCTTTGTTGCGTACCTCTGCGAGATCCTGACAGATCGCTACCACGGCGCCGGGCACCCCGATCAGGCCAGGACTCACGGTCCGCAGCTTGGCGATCCTCACGGGCTCGGTCACGATGACGAAACGGCAGGTCTGAGCGTTTCCCGCGGATGGAGCCCACGTCGCGGCTTCGATGATCCGCTTGAGGACTCTTCGATCCAGAGGCAATCGGGCAAAACGCCGGATGCTTCGTCTCCCGCGAATCGCGTCATAGAGTTCCATCGATGATCTACCTCTCTTCGCTACGCGTTCTCGCCATCAGCGGAGTGAGCTCGCCTGCCATTCAGCATACTACCCTAGACATCCCGCGTCGTCTTCGGCCTTCCGCACAGCAGGCTTCATCTGCCTGCTGACCTGCTTCCCCCTCAAGCGGCCGTCGACGAGATCCCAAAGGAGTATGGTGGTCGTTCGGTCTCGGGCGGCAAGCAGCCCAATGAAAGGGAGCTGCGGGTTTGTACGCCTAGAGTCGCCATACCAGGAATCCTCGTGCGGGAGCCCTCAGCGCAGCTCGGGTGACTGCCTGGAATGCAGGTCTGATCCCTCGCACCCCGGTCCGGCAAGAGGCGCGAGATTCGGTCTGCGCCCGTGCGTCGATGCATAGTATTTGACGTGGACGGGGTCTCGATGGCATAATGCCCGAAACAGACGAATTGTACATTCCGATCCGTAGAGTCAGAGGTGATAGGTGGAATCACTGAAAGCGTCGGAGACGCGGATCCCGCCGGACGCGTTCAACCGCGTGGCGTACCAAGGGGAGCGCGTGAGGGTGGACCGTCGGGACGGGAAGAGCGTGTACCTCATCTCAGAGGAGGACCTGGCGCTCCTCTCGCGACTCGAAGACGCCTACTGGGCAGAGGAAGGCGAGCGAGCTCTGGACGAGTACGAGCGCTCGGGAGAGTCCTCTCTGCCCTTCTCCGAGATGCGCAAGCAGCTCGGCTTGTAGTCCATGCCCTACCGCATCGAGCTGGCGAAGAGAGCGGCGAAGGAGCTGCGAGACCTTCCCAAGCAGATCCAGAGGAGGGTCGCCCGTTGGCTCGACCTCCTGGTCACCGATCCTCGCTGTGAGGGATCGAAGCAGCTCTCCGCGAAGAAGGAGCTGCGGCGGGTGCATGCCGGAAAGGACTACGTCATCATCTACACCCTCATGGAGAAGCTCGTTCTCGTGGTGAGGATCGCGAGCCGGAGCGAGGCCTACCGGCATCTCTGATGCCCATGAGACGCCACAGGCGGACGGCCCCATGTCGGGTCCGGCGTGGCGGAGCCGGCCCAGAGTTCGCGTCCACTCTGCTGGGAACCACGAGACCGACGGAGGGTATGATCAGGGCGCCCAGCATGGCAGGCTCGCCGGCGGTGTCTGAAGCGGAGGCCGGCGGGAACGCTTGCCTCAGCTCATCAGGAGGGGATGGATCGTGAAGAGAGTTCTCGCCGGTTGGCTTGTAGCTTGCTGCTTTGTCTCCGGAGCGGCGGTCGCCGGGGGCGTGCTCACGCCCGACGCAACCGCGTACTACTTCGGGACGCTCCTCGAAGGGCAGATCGTGGACCACGCCTTCGTCCTCGCGAACACGGGGAATACGGCCGTGACCGTGACGAAGGTGGAGACCTCGTGCCCGTGCACCACGGCGTCCCCGGATGCAGCCACTGTCCAACCCGGAGGGACGACGCACCTGGCTGTCCGCTTCGCGAGCAACGGCTTCCACGGGCGGGTCTCCAAAGGGATCTACGTCTCGTACTCGGCGGAGGGGGGGCCCGCGTACCAGCGCCTTGATCTCACGATCTACGCGACCGCCGTGGAGAGGGAATCCTACGACGTCGCCACAGGAAACCTCGACCTCGACTTCTATCTCCTCATCGACCTGCGGAGCGCGAACGCCTACGCGGCCCGGCATCTCTTGGGCGCCCTCTCTATCCCCTACGACCAGCTTGCGTCCTGGGTCGGGCTCCTTCCTCGCGGCGTCTTCACCCTCCTCTACGACCAGTCCGGAACGGTCGCCGCGACGGCGGCCCGCACGCTCCGGAACGCGGGCTACCCCGACGTGCAGTACCTCCAGGGAGGGCTTGACTCCTGGACAACGGAGTACCCACGCCGCTTCGGAGTCGCCGGTCCTAGAGTCGCGGAGCGTTTCCTCTTGTCGTCCGGCGTGGGCGGACCCGGCATGGCTCCAGCCCTGACGGGGGTAGACGCGGCCTACCTGCGGCAGAACTACCTTGTCCTGGTCGACCTGCGGAGTCCGGAGGCCTACGCGGCAGCGCACTTCGCGGGTGCGGTGAACGTCGCCCCGGCCGACCTCCTCTCGTGGGCCGGCGGCCTTCCCCTGGACGGACGGGTGATCCTCTACGACGAGGACGGCACGACCGCCCGCGGGCTCGCGATCGCCTTGTGCAACGCCCGGTACGTGAACGCCCAAGCGCTCTTCGGCGGGATGGCCGAATGGCGCGAGACGTTCGGTGACAAGGACCTCGTCACCTCCGTGATCCCGTAGCCGGCGAGGCGCCGCGTCAGGCGGTGCGGTGTCCGGCTCTACTCGCGCAGGGCCTCGAGGGCAGGGAGGGCCTTGCCGCGCAGGAGGGCGAGGCAGGCGCCGCCGCCGGTCGAGATGAACGTGACGGCGTCGGCTTGCCCCATCTCGACGATGGCCTCTCCGGTCTCGCCTCCGCCGACGACGGTGTACGCGTCCGAAGCCCCCACGGCCTCGGCGATGGCGCGTGTGCCAGCCGCAAACGGCACCAGCTCGGACACCCCCAGGGTGCCGGTCCAGACGATCGTCTTTGCCTTCCCGATCTCGTCCCTGAAGCGCTCCACGCTCTTCGGGCCGATGTCGAGGGCGAGCCACCCGGCGGGGATCGCCGTCGCGGGGCAGACCTCCGTCTTGGCGATCGCACTTCGTTCCTTGGCGATCACGGCGTCCTCGGGGAGGACGATTCGGACGCCCTTCTCGCCCGCGGCCCGGATGAGGTCATGGATCTCCCTGGCGAGGTCCGGCTCGACACCCGCCGCGTTCCCCTCTCTCACGCGGAGGAAGGTGAACGCGGTCCCTCCGCCGAGGAGGAGCGCGTCGACGCGGGGAAGCAGGTCGCGCAGGGCGCCGAGCTTGCTCTTCGCCTTCGCCCCTCCGACGATCGCGAGGTAGGGGTGCTCCGGCGTGTCGGTGAGGTGGGAGAGGGCCTCGATCTCCTTCTGGACGAGGAGCCCGGCGTAGGCCGGGAGGAACAGCGGGACGCCGGCGGTCGAGGCGTGGGCCCGGTGGATCGCCGCGAAGGCGTCGTTCACGTACAGGTCGGCAAGGCTGGCCAACTCGCGCGCGAACGCGGTCTCGTTGGCGGATTCGCCCGCGTGGAAGCGGAGGTTCTCGAGGAGGAAGACGTCCCCCGCCTCGCCGGCCGCGATCTCGCGGCGGACCTCCTCGCCGATGCAGTCGTTGAGCTTGCGCACGGGCTTCCCGAGGAGCTTCCGGAGCCTGTCCGCGACGGGGTCCAGGCGAAGCTCAGGGACGACCTTCCCCTCCGGGTCGCCGAGGTGGCTCGCCAGGACGACCTTCGCCCCTTGGTCGAGGAGGAGGGTCACGGTGGGAAGCGAGGCTACGATCCGCGCGTCGTCCGCCACGTCGCCGTTCCTGAGAGGGACGTTGTAGTCGACGCGAACGAGGACGGTCTTCCCCCCTACCGCCGCATCCTGAACCCGTCGCAGCCCACCTAGCAGCCCAGCCATCTCCTTCCTCCTTCGAATGACGTTCCGTTGGATGTTCCTGAGGAGGCGATTATAATGCGCGTCGATGAACAGTCAAAACCTGATCCTGCTTGGGATCGGCGTTTTCGTCAGTCTGATCGCCGCGCTCATCGTGGTCGATCGCTATCTTCTTGCCGAGCACGACCCGATGGACCCGGGGGGCCTGATCTGGCGCGTCGAGGCGGCCTTCTCCCGCGTGAGGGATCTCGAAGCGACCCTGGAGACGACGGGCGGGGCCGAGGCGGAGCCGGTGAGGGCGGTGGTCCGCTACGTCAGCGGGGCGCGGCCCGCCGTCTCCATCCGCTACCTCGAGCCGGCTTCGCTCGAGGATCAGGTGATGACGGTGGACGGGGACCTCCTATCGCAGTACTTCCCGGCCGAGCGTCTGATTGTGGTCAAGCGCTGGTTCGGGACCCCGCTGGCGGCGGTTGGGTTGGCGGGGCTGGACGTGTCTCGACTGGCGCGTGACGCGCAGGCGGGCCGGGTGGCGTTGCGCGTCCGGCGGGACGTCCTTCACTTCTCGGGCGAAGGTCTCTCCGCTCCGATCCGGCTCCCCACGACCGTGGCCGGGGTCGCGACTCCGGAGATCCTCTCCTTCCTTCCTGCGGACGGCGTCGGTGAAGCTGGGGCGCCGAGCGTCGCCGGCCTTGGGGAGGGGAGTGACGCGGCGATCCCGGGCGGGTTCGTCCTTGAGGCGACCGACGCCCGGACTGGCGAGCTCGTTCGCCTCGTCTGGGTCGACCGCGAGACCTTCCTCGTGACGAAGGTGATCTTCTTCGAGAGGGGCCGGCAGACGAGCAGCCTTCGCCTCGAGCAGATCGTGACGAACCAAGAGCTTGCCCCGCGGGACGTGCTGGACCTTCCTCGCGGGGCGGACGTGCGAATCGTTCGCGGGTGAGTGCCCTCTAGCTCTTGATGATCCTCCTGAACTGGGAGAGGTTCATCCCAAACTCGATGAACTCCTGGAAGGCGTCCTCTTCCTCGAACGGCGACTCGATCGACGACGCCTCGAAGACCTCGTCGGCGACGTAGATCGGGCTCCCCATCCGCAGGGCGAGGGCGAGGGAGTCCGACGGACGGGCGTCGACCTCCACCACCTCCCCGTTGGGGTTCTTGAGGAAGATCGTGGCGTAGTAGGTCTGGTCCCGAAGCTCGCTAATGATGACCTTCTCCACGCTCGCCTGCAGATCGTCGATGATCGACTTCATCAGGTCGTGGGAGAGCGGGCGCGGGAACTGGCCCTGCTGCAGCCCCAGGGCAATGGACATTGCCTCCGCCTCGCCGATCCAGATCGGCATCGCCCGGCTGGAGTGACGATCCTTGAGCAGGATCACGGGGGAGTTGGAGGAAGGATCTACCAAGAGGGCTTTGATCTCCGCCTCTCGCATGGCGAGTCTCCTTATGTCTTCGGGCGAACGTCGGCGCTTCATTATAGCGGGGGCTCTCCGGGCCGACAACGATGCGCATCACACTCGCGCCGCGGACGCTAGCGGGAGAGGTCGCCCACGAGCCGATACACCTCGAGATCGACGTTTCCGCTCTCGCGGTCCGCCTCGGCAAGGGGGATAGCGACGATGTCGCGGCAGGACAGGGCGGCCATCACCCCGCTCTTCCCCTCCGACAGGAAGCGGACCGCCGCCTCTCCGAGGCGCGAGGCGAGGATCCGGTCGAAGGCGGTCGGGGAGCCGCCGCGCTGGACGTGGCCGAGGATCGTGAGGCGCGTCTCGAGGGTGAGGGTCCGCTCCAGGTGCGCGCACACCGCGTGGCCGGCGCCGGCGAAGGTCCCCGGGACCTCCCCGTCGGGGGTGAACCCCTCGGCGACGACGAGGATCGAGTGCCGCTTCCCGCGGCGGAGGCGTTCCTGGACCCGCAGGGCGACCTCGTCGAGCGTTGTCGAGACCTCGGGGATGAGGACGACCTCCGCCCCGCCGGCGAGTCCGCCCATCAAGGCGATGTAGCCCGAGTCCCGCCCCATGACCTCGACGATGAACGCTCGCTCGTGGGAGAAGGCGGTATCGCGGATCCGGCTCAGGCTCTCGACCACGGTGTTCAGGGCCGTGTCGACCCCGATCGCCATCACCGTCCCGTAGATGTCGTTGTCGATCGACGCCGGGACGCCGACCGTCGGCACGCCCTGGCTCTGGAGGGCGCGTGCGCCCTTGAGCGACCCGTTCCCTCCGACGACCACGAGTCCGTCGAGGTGAAGCGAGGCGACCGTAGCGAGGGCGCGCTTCTGCCCCTCCTTCGTCATGAACTCCGCGGAGCGGGCGGTGAGGAGGATCGTCCCGCCGCGATCGATGATCCCGCTGACAGAGGGGCTGTCGAGCGGGACCGCGTCCCCCTCGATCAGACCGGCATACCCGCGCCGGATCCCGACGATCTCGTAGCCGCGCCTGAGCCCGGAGCGGACGGCCGCCCGCAAGGCGGAGTTCATCCCTGGGGCATCGCCCCCGCTCGTCAGGATGCCCATCCGCGGCATGCTCTCCTCCTTCTACCCTCCGGCCTTCGCCCGGCGGATGACCGCCTTGTCCCGCATCGCGCGGTCGGCGGCGGCGAAGAGCGCCGGGTCGATCTCCCCGAGGGAGTGCACCCAAGCGAGGTAGTCGTCCAGGATCTCGGAGAGGCCCTTCTTCGGCCTCCAGCCCAGGCGCCGGAGCTTCTCGACGCTCGACACGCTGTGTCGATTGTCCCCCACGCGGTACTCCCCGGTCACGGACGGGGCGATCCTCTTCCCGATTCGCTCGGCGAGGGCACGCGCGTAGTCGAGGACCGTCACCGCCCGGTCTCCGCCCACGTTGAACGCCTCCCCATCCGCTTCCTCCTTCGACAGGACGAGGAGGTTCGCGTCGACGACGTCGTCGACGTGGACGTAGTCCCTCTCCTGACGGCCGTCCTCGAAGACGATCGGGGGCTCCCCGGAAAGGAGGCGCAGGGTGAAGATCCGGCAGACGCCGGAGTACTGGTTGTACAGGGACTGACGGGCTCCCTGGGTGATCGAGTAGCGGAGGGCGACGGTCGGCACGCCGATCCTCCTCCCCAGGCGCAGAGCGACGAGCTCCTCGCTGTACTTCGAGAGGGCGTACGGGTTGTACGGATTGGCGTAGACCTCCTCGAGGCGGTGGGGGGTCATCGGCGCCCCACAGGTCGGGCAGGTGATCTCCCATTCCCCGCGCGCCATCTGCTCTGCCGATCTCGCCGGCGGCTGGACGACCCCGTGCTCCGGACAGAGATACTGCCCCTCGCCGTAGACCGCTTGCGAGGAGGCGACGACGACCTTTCTGACCGGGTAGCCGTGCTCCTGGATGAGCTCGTACAGGAGGGCAGTGCTCCCCACGTTCGTGGCGAAGAAGCGCGAGTAGTCCGGCATGTAGTCCTGATAGGCCGCCTGGTGGAAGACCACCTCCACGCCGGCGAGGGCTCGGTCGAGGTCGGCGCGGTCCGCTGCATCGCCGCGGACGAACTCCGCCTGGCGCGGGACGTACGACGGCAGCCCGCTCGGGTGGACACGTGGATCCAGGGTGTCGAGGATCCTCACCTCGTAGCCCAAGGCGAGGAGACGGTCCACCAAGTGCGACCCAATGAACCCTGCCCCTCCGGTGACGAGCGCGCGCGTGCGATCCTCCTTTCCCCTTCGTGCGGTAAGACGACGTGATGCCGGGCGGGATTGTAGGACCCCCTGGAAGGGCGGTCAAACGGTGGGCGTGCCCGCCTCCTCGCTGCGTCCTCGAAGGGCGTCCTGGTAGATCTCGACGAAGCGCCGAGCGGTGTTCAGCGACGAGAGGCGTTCCCCGGCGTCGAGGGCCCCCTGCCGGAGCTTCGTGTGCCGGTCCCGATCGCCGAGGAGGGAGAGGGCGACTCCTGCGAAACCTCGTTCGTCCTCGGGGGCGAGGAGGCCGTTCTCCCCGTCCTGGATCATGTCCAGCGTGCCCATCTCCCCGATCGCCACCGTGGGGAGGCCGCTCGCCATCGCCTCGACCAGGACGAGGCCCTGCGTCTCCGTCTTCGAAGCGAAGAGGAAGAGATCGGAGGCCTTGTACAAGTCGATGAGGTGAGGATGGTCGAGGAACCCGGCGAAGGTGACGGCGGAGTCGAGCCGATCCTCGGCGACCTGCCGCTCGAGGTGTCCTCTCTCCGGTCCGTCTCCGGCGAGGACGAGGCGGGCCGTGGGAAGCTCCCTGTGAAGGTGGGAGAAGGCGCGGAGGAGGAAGGAGAGGTTCTTCTCGCCGGCGAGGCGGCCGGCGTACAGGCAGAGGGGAGCGCTCGCTGGGACGCCGAGCGCCTCCCGCGGGGCCCAGACCGGAGCGCGGCGGAAGAGGTCAAGGTCGATCCCGAACGGCAGGACGAGGACCGGCCGCCGGACCCCGTAGCGGAGGAGCTCCTCCTTGATCGGGGTCGAGTGCGCCGTGACGACCGTGCAGCGATTGCAGAAGGCGGCCGCGAACTCCTTCACCGCCCTCTTCGGCGGGCGGACGAGGGGCGGAAGGTAATGGCGGAACTCCATCAAGTGGGTGTGGTAGGAGTGGACGTGCGGGAGATGGTGGCGGAGACCGGCGCCCAGGGCGACGAAGCCCAAGGAGAAGGGGGTGTGGCTGTGGACGACGTCGAGGGTTCCGAAGGTGCGGATCGCCTCGTGCTGGTAGGGCAGAGCGACCCGGCTCGCCTTGTGAAAGACGAACCGCCGGGCGCGGAAGCGGTAGACATCCGACTCGCTCTCACGGGACCCGGCGTAGCGCGGGGCGTAGACGATGACCTCGTGCCCCAGGCTCTCCAGGGCCTTCTTGAGCCAGGAGAGGCTCACCCCGACGCCGCTCACCTCAGGGAGGTAGGCGTCGCTGAAGAACCCTATTCTCATCGTTCTCCCTCCCGCTCGTAGACGAGCTTTCCCCCTA
Source organism: uncultured Thermotogae bacterium (assembly GCA_964354815.1). Classification (GTDB taxonomy): domain Bacteria; phylum Bipolaricaulota; class Bipolaricaulia; order UBA7950; family UBA9294; genus CAYHBG01. The sequence continues at coordinate 14,342 of CAYHBG010000004.1, read as the reverse complement.
CGAACGTCCTCTCCACCCTTCGCTCGGCGAGTCGTCCCGGATCGCGGCGCGGGTCCCGATCGAGGACGACGAGGTCGGCCAGGGACCCGACCGAGAGAGCTCCCTTCTCCCCCTCCTCGAAGGACAGACGGGCTCCGGAGAGAGTGTAGGCCGCGATCGCCTCCTCGACACTCACCCGCTGCCCTGGGTGGGGGGCGTTCACCGCGGCGTGGAGACCGACGAGAGGAGAAAGAGGCATCCCGTCTGAGCCGAAGGAAAGGGGGATTCCCGCGTCGAGGACCGCCCGGTGCGGGTCGGTCCGGCGGTCGCGCTGCACGCCGAGTCGAGTTTCGTAGAGCCCACTCGGGCCTGACCAGGAGACGAAGTTCGGCTGCATGGACAAGGAGAGACCGAGCCGTGCGGTCTCCTCGATCGCGCCGTTGTCGGGGAGCTCGAAGTGCTCGATCCGGTGGCGGAGGGCGGGCGACGTGTGGGCGCTCTGGTGGGCGCGGAGGACCTGATCGATCGCCCGATCGCCGATCGCGTGAACCGCCGTCTGGAGGCCGGCCTCGTCCGCTCGTCTCAGGAGTGCGGTGAGTTCTTCGTCGTCCTTCAGAAGGGTCCCCCGGTGGGGGGCGTCCGCGTACGGCTCGCGGAGGGCGGCCGTCCGCGCCCCGATCGACCCGTCGGTGAAGAGCTTCACCCCGCCTAGGCGAAGGTGGCCGTCTCCGAAGCCGGTCTCCCTTCCCAGAGTCTCGAGAGCCTCAAGATCGACCACCTGCGGATAGAGGGTCACGCGCAGGTCGAGGAGCGCGCGAACCTTCATGAACGCCCGGAGCTGGCAGGGGTGGACGACGGCATGGACCGAGGTCAGCCCCAGGCGGTGGCAGAGGCGGGCGGCCGCGAGGAGGGCCTCGATGCGGGTGGCGTCGTCTGGCTCGAGGGTCAGGAGGAAGGCGGTCGCCGCCTCTTCGACGAGGGTCCCGCTCTCGAGGTCGACCTCGGCCAAAGCCAGGTCAGGCGGAAGGCGAGACAGGGCGAGGGAGTTCGCGACCAGGGCGTGCCCGCAGACGCGAACGGCGACGACGGGGCTCCCTGGGGCGAGGCGGTCGAGGTCCTCGCGGGAGAGGGGGCGATGCCCTGGCCAGAGGCTCTCGTCCCAGCCCCGCGCGGCGACGCCCTCTCCGTCGCCTCTCCGCCGCACCTCGCTTGAGATGCGAGAGAGGGTCTCCTCTCGACTGAGACCGGAGAGCTCGACGCGCCAGCCGGTCTCCCGCAGGCCGGTGTCGAGGAGGTGGGTGTGGGCGTCGATGAAGCCAGGGAGGAGCGCGCCGCCGCGCAGGTCGGTCCGCCGGGTCTCCTCCGAGGCCAGGCGCAGGACCTCCTGCCCTCGCCCGACGGCGAGGATCCGGCCGCCGCCGATGGCCAACGCGTCCGCCTCCGGGACGGTGGGTAGGACCCCGCCGAACAGGACCTCGTCCACTCTTTTCCCCATCACGCCAGGGATTCTAGTCCCGGCGCGCGGGGCAGGCAACGCCTCTCTATTGCTGGATCTCGAGGTCGGTCGTGTTCGATCCCGGAAGCCCGGTGATCTTCACTCCGGTCGGGTAGCCGGTTGTGGGGTCAACCTGCACGATCTCGTGGTTCGTCGCGTCCATAACCCACAGGTACCCGTCGTACCAGTCGATCGCCGAGGCGCCGAAGACCGCGATGTTCAGTGGGTTCCCCTCGATGCGTAGCTCGGTCCCGGACATGATGTCGTAGCCCGGGATGATCTTGATCTTGTACAGGAGTCGGTTCTGCCCCTCGAGGTACCAGAGATACCCTGAGGCATTCGGCGCGGGGGTCCAGTCGAGCCCTTGCGGGGTCCACAAGAACGGCAGGTTCGTCACTTGGGGCGAGGTCGAGAAGTAGTTCTGCCCGTAGGATTCGAGGACCTGCCCGTTCGTTCGGTTGATGGCGTACAGGCGACGGGCGAGGGCGTCCACGTGCCAAACCCGCTTCGGCTCGGTCGCGGCGAAGGTCAGGTTGCGCGGCGACTGCCCCGGCGCGGGGTAATCGCGGTTCGCGTCCCCGTCGATCGGATCCATCCGGAAGACCCGCTGGTTTCCGTTCCCGTAGCAGGCGACGAAGAGCCAGGTTTGGCCGTCCGCCTCGGCGACGGTGATCCCCTGCGGCTGGGGGGCGGGGGCGTCGAACGACAGGAGGAGGTTCCCCTCCATGTCGAGCTTGTGGATCCGGTTCTGGTTTGCGTCCGTGATCCAGACGGCCGGGGCGACCGTGATCGTCGAGCGCGCCGTGTCGGTCGATCCGTCCGCGGCGCGGACCTCGAGGGTGAGGGGGAACGTCCCAGCGTGAGCGTAGACATGGTCGCCCGAGGACTCGTAGGAGCTCTCGCCGTCCCCGAACGTCCAATGGTGGGTGGTGATCCCGTCCGGTCCCGTGGAGCCGGTTCCGTCGAACGAGACGACGAGGGGGACGACCCCGCTCGTCACCGACACCTCGATCGTGGCCTTCGTCCCACCGGTGAGGAGGTCACAGCCGAGGAGCAGGACCGCGGTGAGCACGAAGAGGCCGGCCACGAGGACGCCGCGTGGTGCCGTGGATGGGTTCATGTCTCTCCTCCCTTCAGAGCCTGGCGCCATTCTAGTCTTCAAGATGAAGGGAGCCAAGGACGGGATAGGGGAGCGGAAAAGTACAGCGGCGGAAGCCACCGGAGGGCACAGGGCTTCCGCCGCGCTTCAAGGAGGTAAAGGCCCTGGGAAGTCTCGGTACCTGCCAGGGTCAGGCCTCCTCGTGGGGAGGGTCTCCCCCCTCGTTCACCACCCGGGCTGCGCTCGTGTGATGCCGATCACGCCCGATTGAACCGGTGGAGGGTGCGTGTCCCAATCACATCGCGCACCTGCGCAGGGAACGTTCGGCACCTTGCCTTGTCCCCTACGTCACCCAAAGAGACGGGAAGGAGGTTCAAGAGGAGGCTCCTTCCCCGGCGAGCCGACCGGTCACAAACGCCCACAGGAAGTTGTTTCCCCCGATGGGACCGAAGGCGTCGAGGACCTCCCCGCAGAGGTGAATGCGGGGGGCGATCCGGCTCTCCAGGGTCTCAGGATTCACCTCGGACAGCGGGACCCCGCCCCCGGTCGCCTCGGCCGCGGCGAACCCCTCGGTTCGGGTCCAAGGGAGCGGGAACGCAGTGAGAGCTTGGAGAACGCGGGCGCGCTCGGGCTTCGACAGGGCGATCACCTTGGCCTCGAAGAGGCCGATCTCGAGGAGAAGGGCGTCAACGAGACGCCCGGGCAGGGCCTCCTTCAGGACGCCGCGCACGGTCCTCGTGGGGTGCGAGGCGAGGAGGTCCGCCCACTCCTCCTCCCTTCGCGGTCCCCAGGAGACCGTGATCGGTGGGCGCAGGCCGAGGAGCTCTGCGCGGGCGGCGTGGTGGGCGAGGCCGAGGACGACGGGTCCGCTGAAGCCGCGGTGGGTGAAGAGGAAGTCTCCCTCTGCCCGGACCCGCCCCTTTCCCTCCCCGACGGTGAGGAGGACCGGGAGAGAGAGGCCGGAGAGGAGGTGGAACCTCTTTCCCCGGCTGCGGAGGGCGACGAGGGCCGGATACGGCGGGACGACCTGGTGCCCGAGGGAGCGCGCGATCGCAAAGCCCGCGCCGTCGCTCCCGGTCTCGGGATAGGAGAGGCCGCCGGTGGCCAGAATGACCCGGTTCGTGACGATCCCCTCCCCCGATTCGATCCGCACGCGCCGCCTCTCCGAGGGGTGGACCTCCGTGACGAGCGCGTCGGTACGCACCTTCGCCCCGGCGCGCTTCGCCGCGGCGAGGAGCCCATCGCGCACCCCTTCCCCGCCGCCGAAGAGAGGAAAGACCTTTCCCGTCTTCTTCTCCTCGACCAGGCGCAGGCCGATCGGCCCTTCGAGGAACGCCCTCACCTCGTCGAGGGGCCAGGAGAGGAGGATCTTCTTCAGGGTGTTGCGTGAGGAGTCGGTCGTGTACGACGCCGGATCGACCGTCGTCGGAAGGACGTTGCACCGCCCCCCGCCGGAGAGGAGGATCTTCTCTCCCAGTCTGTGGTTCCGGTCGAGGAGCAGGGTCCTCGTCCCGCCCCGCGCCGCATGGTACGCGGCGACGAGGCCTGCCGGCCCGCCGCCGACGACCGTGACGTCGAACCCTCTCGGAACCCGCTTCGCCTTCTCTTTCTCTCTCATTGGGGCTCCGACTGGCGGCACCGTCTCTGGCTCACAGGGCCTCGATGGCCGCGAGGTCAAGGTGCTCGCGGGCGAGCCTCTCGAGCAGGGCGACCTTGTCCGCGTCGTCCTTGGTCAGGAGCGGTTCGAGGTTCGTCACCTGGATCGCGGTCGAGTACGTATCCTCCGGGACGAGGAGGATCGGGATCCCGAGCATCGTCGCCCGCGCCGTGACGTTCGACGGCGGGACGATGTTGTGCGTCAGGACGAACCCCGAGGTCCCGCCGCAGTCGAGGCAGGCGAGGATGAGGTCGCTGCGGTCCCCGCTCGTGATGACGAGCTTGTCCGGGGCCGTGAACTGCGGCCAGGCGAGGGCCGCGCTGACCGACATCGCGCCGACCGCGACGTTCCGCACGAGGTGCGCAAGCCCGCTCTCCCCGGCGATGACCCGCGCGAAGAGCTTCTCCGCGACGTAGCCGACGGAGAGGGTCGTCAGCTCCTTCTCGAATGGCAGGACGCCGAGGACGTTCACCCCCATCGCCCGGATCTCCTCGAGGTGCGTCGCCTTGAAGTCCGCAAGCTGCTTCACCTTGTTCAGGACGACCCCGCCGACGTGCGCCTCGTCCGCCCCAACGAAACGCTCGAGGAAGGCGAGGTCATCTCTGATCTGATCGTCTTCCCCGCCTGCCACGATGATCGCCTTGGCTCCCGTCGCCTGGGAGAGTGTGAGAGGGTCGAGGTAGACGGAGGCCCCGTGGGAGAGGGTCTTCCCACACTCGATGAACAGGAGGTCCTTCCCCTTCCCGGCCTCCTCCATCATCCGCACCACCTCGCGGGTGATCGACTCTTGGTCGTACATGTAGCGGAGCTTCGAGTGGTCAAAGCCGATGCTCGTCCGCTCCGGCTCGTCCCCGAGGCCGAACAGGTTCGCCATCAGGGCGGCGTCGTAGTCCCACAGCCTCTTCTTCCGGTACAGGAAGCGGTCGCCGAGCGGCTTCAGGTAGCCGACCTTCTTCCCCGTGGCCTTGGCCAAGCCGACGAGGAGGCTCGTCTTCCCCGCGTCCTTCCGAGTGGATGCGATGATGAGCGGCTTCACTTCCGGTCACCTCCTCGGGTCGCGCGGAAAAGGACCCGCACGTCCACCGCCTTGACCCCGTCCCCGTGATCGTAGGCGACCAGGGGGTTCACCTCGATGTCCGTAATGTCCCGACACGCGTCGACGAGCTGGCCCAAGCGGACCGCCACGTCGAGGATCCCCTCGATGTCCTTTCGCTTCTCCCCGCGCACGCCAAGGAGGAGCGGATAGGAGCGGATGCTCGCCACCATCTCCCCGGCCGTCCGCCGGCCGATCGGGGCGGCGCGGAAGGCGACGTCCTTCATCACCTCGACGTAGATCCCTCCCAGGCCGAACATCACCGTCGGGCCGAAGGACGGGTCCTGGCGCGCCCCGACGATCGTCTCCACGCCCGGCTTCACCATCTCCACGACCTCGATCCCCTCGATGACGGCTGCCGGCTTGTACGCACGGCAACTCCGCAGGATCGCCTGGTAGGCATCGATCACCTCGCGCTCGTTCTCGAGGTCGAGAGCGACCCCTCCGGCGTCGCTCTTGTGGACGATGTCCTTGGAGACGACCTTCATCACGACGGGGTAGCCGATCTTCACGGCCGCCTGGACCGCCTCGTCGAGCGACTTTGAGAGGATCGACCTGGGCATCGCGAGGCCGAGCACAGAGGCGAGCTCCTGCGCCTCGTGGGCGAGCAGGAAACCGCGGCCATCGGCCCGCGCCCGGTCGAGGATCGACTCGACCTGGTCGACGTCGATCGTCCCCTTCTCGAGCTCCTCCGGCGGCTCGGAGAGGTAGCGCCAGGAGCGGAAGACCGCCCCCAGGACGGAGACGGCCTCGTACACGTCGGCGAAGACCGGGATCCCCTTCGACCGCAGCCGGTCGATCACCGCCTCCACCCGCTCCCCGCCGAAGAGGGAGAAGACGATCGGCTTTCTCGTCTTGAACCGCTCGTAGATCGACTCCAAGAGAAGGGCGAACTTCGTTGTGTCGAAGAGGGCCGTCTCGCAGTACAGGGCGATCGCGGCCTTGAGCTCGTCGCTCTCCAAGGCGACCTCCAGGGCACGGCCGTAGTCCTCGGCTGTGGCCTGCCCGGTCAGGTCGATCGGGTTCTTCGTCGATCCGAACTCCGGCATCGACCCGGAGAACGCCTCCTTGAGGAAGGCGAGGTTCTCGTAGAGGTCGACCCCGTACTTCTCGCAGGCGTCGGTCGCGAGGACGCCGATCCCGCCGCCGTTCGTGATGATGACCGCGTCCTTCCCGGTCGGGAGCGGGGCGTCGGCGAGGAAGCGCGCCCAGTTGAAGCCTTCGAGGACGCTCTCCGCGCGCAGGACGCCGCACTGGCGCATGATGCTGTCGAAGACCTCGTCTGTCCCGGCGAGGGATCCCGTGTGCGACGCCGCGGCGACCGCCCCGCGCTTGGAGCGTCCCGACTTGATGACGACGACGTGCTTCTTCCGCGTCACCCGGTTCAGGGTCTCGACGAGCCGATCCCCGTGTTTCACACCCTCCATGTACAGGAGGATGACCTTCGTCCGCGCGTCCTCTTCCAGGTACTCGAGAACGTCGGACTCGTCCAAGTCCGACTTGTTCCCGAGCGAGACGAGCGCGGAGAGGCCCAATCCCTCGGCGGCCGTCTTCCCGATCATGGCGATCCCGAGCGCCCCGCTCTGGGTCACGATTGCCACCCGGCCAGGGAGGATCCCGCCCGGGCCGAACGTGGCGTCGAGCGAGGCCGCCGCGGAGTAGATCCCGAAGATGTTCGGCCCGAGGACGCGCATCCCGTTCGCCCGCGCGAAATCCGCGATCCGCACCTCCTCGTCGGCGTTCCCCACTTCGGAGAACCCGGAGGTGATGATGACGAGGTGCTTCACCTTCTTCGCCGCGCAGGAGCGGACCGCGTCGAAGACGTACGGCGCCGGGATGCACAGGACCGCGACGTCGATCTCTCCCTCGACCTCCGCGAGGTCGCGCGCCGCGGCGAGGCCGAGGATCTCGCCCCCCTTCGGGTTGACCGGCACGACGCGCCCGCGGTAGCCGCTCTCGAGGATGTTCTCTAGGACGCGGTTCCCGATCTTCCCTGGGTCCTTGGACGCGCCGACGACGGCAACCGACCGCGGCTCGAACAGGTCCCGAATGCTCGTCTCCGTCTTCATGGCTTCACCTAAACAGCATCTTGAGCTCATACACCCCCGCCTCCCGCCGCTTCTCCACCTCGAACCCGCCCCGCTCGAAGAGGTGGAGCATCGGCTGGTTGTCGACCAGGACCTCGGCCGAGAACCCGAGGAGGCCCTGGCGCTTGGCGAGGAGGGTCAGGTAGGAGAGGAGCTCGCTCCCCACCCCGCGGTTCTGGAAGTCGTCGCGCACGACGAGGGCGACCTCGGCTTTGTGCGTCTCTCCCTCGATCGCGTACTGCCCCACCCCGACGACGGTCTCCCGCTCCCCTTCCATCGTCAAGGCGAGGAGGATCATCTCCTTCGTGTAGTCGATCACCGCGAAGTCCTGGAGCCGCTCGTGCGGCATGTCCGTGCGGAGCGAGATGAACCGCCGGTAGATCGACTGGTCGGAGAGAGAGTAGAAGAAGTCCTTCAGGAGCGGCTCGTCGGCGAGCTTCACCGGGCGCAGAAGGATCTCGACCCCCTTGTGCGTCGTGCGGAACGTTTCGAGCCTCTCCGGGTAATGCCCCCGCTCGCCCGGGATGTAGGCCTGGTCCTGGTAGATCAGGTTCCGCGCCTTGGCCTCCTTGAGGAGCCAGGGTCGGAACTGGGGGTGGGCGACCGAGACGAGTTCCATCGCCCGCTCGCGCGTGTTCTTCCCGTGCAGGTAGGCGATCCCGTACTCCGTGACCACGTAGTGAACGTCCCCGCGGGTGAGGGTCACCCCGGCCCCCTCGGAGAGGGAGGGAACGATCCGCGAGACGGTGCCGTCCTTGGCCGTCGACTCGAGGACGAGGATCGACTTGCCCTCCGGGGCGAGGACCGCCCCGCGCATGAAGTCGGCCTGCCCGCCGATCCCGCTGTAGAAGACCTTCCCCAGGGACTCCGCCGTTGCCTGGCCGGTGAGGTCGATCTCGAGGACCGCGTTGATCGCGGTCATCTTCCGGTTCTGGGCGATCGTCGAGGGGTCGTTCGTGTACTCGACCGGCCGGAACTCGATCGCCGGGTTATCGGACAGGAACTCGTAGGTCTCGCGGCAGCCCATCGAGAACGAGGCGACGGTCTTGTTGCGCAGGATCGACTTCTCCTCGTTGTCGATCACGCCCTTTTTCATCAACGCGACGATCCCATCGGAGAGGAGCTCGGTGTGGACCCCGAGGTGTCGCTTCTCGCCGAGGTTCGCGAGGATGGCGTTCGGGATCCGGCCGTAGCCGACCTGGATCGTCGCCCCGTCCTCCACCAGCCGGGCGACGTACTTCCCGATCCGCACCGCGGTCTCGTCCGGGACCTCGACCTCGTACTCGACGAGCGGCTCGTCGTGCGGGATCAAGAACTCGGCGTGGTCGACGTGGAGGAAGCTATTCCCGTGCGTGCGGGGCATCTCGCGGTTCACCTGGCAGACGACGTGCTTGGCCCGGTCGACCGCCGCGCGGACGATGTCCACGCTGATCCCGAGACTCATGAACCCGTAGCGGTCCGGGGGTGAGGTCTGCACGAGCGCCACGTCGATCGGGAGGATCCCCCGGTAGATCAGGGCCGGGACCTGCGAGAGGAAGATCGGGGTGTAGTCCGCGAGCCCCTCGTTCACCGCGTCTCGCGTCATCCCGCTGATGAAGAAGGTCGCGTGGCGGAAGTTCCGCTGGAACTCCTCGCGCAGATAGGGGGCGATCCCCAGGCTCCAGACGTGGAGGACCTCGGCGTCGAAGATGGCCTTGGGGTTCTTCTCCACGTAGCGGACGAGCTCGTTCACGAGGAACTGCGGCTTCCCGCAGGCCGTCCCGATGAAGATCCGGTCCCCCCGGTGGACGGTCTTGGCGAACGCCTGCTCGGGCGTGGCGAACTTCTCGGGGTGTTCCTTGCGGAGTCGGCTCAGGTTCTCGTCTTCGTTGGTCATGGGACGGCGTGCGGGTCGACCGGTTTTCGCTCCTTCCCCTTCCTCATCGTCTGCCGGTCAAGTGACGAATGCTGCTTGGATTCGGTCGACTCGACTCCCTGATTCTCCCTCCGTGCCTCCCTGTGCGCAACCGCATGCCCCTTCCGCGCGAGGGCGACGTAGTGGCACCCCTTCCGGGCGAGGCGGTCGTACTCCTGCTCGACGTAGGAGAGCCGTTCCAGGGTGAACGCGGCGAGGAGCGAGAGGACGCCGTTGCGGTCGAGGTAGGTGTGCGGGACGCGCTCCTCCGGCCCCTCCGTCTTCAGGATCGTCCGCTCTCCGATCCGCTCGCCCTGGACGAAGGAGGGGGCGGTGTCGGCGAGGAAAGTGACGAGGAAGAGGCCTCCGGGCCTGAGGATCCTCCGCACCTCGGCCACAGCTTGTGCGATCCCCTCGGGAAGGGCGTGGTAGAGGACGTTGTACGAGAGGACGGCGTCGAAGGACGAGGACGCCTCGTCGATCGCGGTCATCTCCCCCTCGCGCACGCGTCCGGCGAGGCCGAGTGCGGCCAGGCGCTCGCTCGAGGCGGCGACGGCGAGCGGTGAGAGGTCCGAACCCGCGACGTCGAATCCCATCTCTGCGAGGAGGACGAGGTGTCGCCCGAGCCCACATCCCAGGTCATAGACCCGTCGCTTCCCCTCGCGCCGCAGGTGCCAGGCGAACTCCACGACGGCTCCCGCCGGGGAGGTCTCCCAGAAGGCGCGGTCCTCTCCCGCCACGCGGGCCCAGTCCCAGGAGACCGGCCGCCCTTCCGCGGCGGGGAGCCGTTCGCGTTTCTTCTCCATGCCCGGATGGTAGTGGAAACGTGCCACCGGAGCACCCGGTTGGCCCTGGCCCCTTCTCCCGGTAGACTCGCCCTTCACGGAGGTCGAGATGAGAATCCTTGTCGTGGGGGCCGGGATGATGGCGCGGGC
>CAYHBG010000004.1:0-4003 GCA_964354815.1 uncultured Thermotogae bacterium | reverse complement strand
TCACGGAGGTCGAGATGAGAATCCTTGTCGTGGGGGCCGGGATGATGGCGCGGGCGATCGCCTACGCCCTCGTCCAGCGGAAGGATGTGAAGGAGATCGTCCTCGCCGACCGGGAGCCGGGCCGGGCCGAGGCGATCGCAACTTGGCTCAAGGACCGTCGTGTCCGCCCGCGGCCCCTCGACGCAGCCGCGCCAGCGGCGGTGCGCGAGGCGATGGACGGCTGCGCGGTCGCGGTGAGCGCTGTCCCGTACTTCCTCAACCTCGGCCTCGCCGAGGCCGCGGTCGACGTCGGGGCCCACTTCTGCGACCTCGGGGGGAACAACCGCGTCGTCGAGGCGGAGTTCGCTCTCGACAAGCGGGCCAAGGCGGCCGGCGTCACCCTCATTCCCGACTGCGGCCTCGCGCCCGGCCTCGTGAACGTCCTCACCGCGGGGGCGATCGACGGCCTCGACCCGGTCGAGTCCGTCCGGATCCGCGTCGGCGGCCTCCCGCAGCGTCCGCGCCCTCCCCTCGGCTATGCGATCGTCTTCTCCCCGTACGGCCTCCTGAACGAGTACATGGAGGAGTCGACCGTCCTTAAGGATGGGAAGGCCGTGCAGGTGCCCTCGCTCACCGAGCCCGAGCCGATCTCCTTCCCTCCGCTCTACGAGGGTCTCGAGGCCTTCCACACCTCCGGCGGGAGCTCGACCCTGCCCCAGACCCTCGCTGGGCGGGTGAAGGACCTCGACTACAAGACGATCCGCTACCGCGGGCACCTGGAGAAGGTGAAGACGATGGCCGACCTCGGCTTCTTCGACCTCGAGCCTCGCCTGGCCGGAGGGGTGAAGGTCGTCCCGCGCGAGCTCGCCGTCGAGCTCTTGAGCGAACGCCTCTCGTTCGGGGAGCCCGACCTCGTCCTCCTCCGCCTCATCGCCGTCGGCAAGGCCGGACGGGTAAGGCGCGAGGTCTGCTACCAGATGATCGACCGCTACGACGAGGCGACCGGCCTCTCGGCGATGATGCGCACGACCGGGTTCCCGATCGCCGAGATCGCGTTCATGCTTGCGAGCGGCGAGATCACGGAGCGTGGCGCCCTGCCCCAGGAGCGCTGCGTCCCGCCGGACCACCTCCTTGCCGGCCTTCGGCGCCTGGGCCTCGCGATCGAGAGGACCGTGGTCGAGAAGTGAGGAGCGGGCTCGCGGTCGGGTTCGACCTCGACGGGGTCCTCCTCGACTCCGAACATCTCGTCGAAGGGACCTGGCTTCACGCCGCGTTCGCCGGGACCCTCCGGCGCTTCCGGATCCCGGTGACGGACGAGAACGTGCGAGCGCTCTTCGTCGTCCGCTACCGGACAGGCGGAGCTGCGTTCGCGGCGCGGTTCGGGGTCGATGCCGAAACGCTGTGGGCGGAGCGGGACCGCGCCTACATCGCGCGGAAGCTCGCGGCCCTCGAGTCCGGGGAGATCCAGCCCTTCGCCGACGCCGAGGCGGTGGCGCCTCTTGCCGAGAGGTACCCGCTCGGGATCGTCTCCAACTCGCCCCAGGTCGTCGTCGACCGGGTCGTCCACAAGTTCGGCTGGCAGAAGTGGTTCCGCGTCGCGATCGGGCGGGGGAGCGCCCTTGCCGACCTTCCGGCGACGAAGCCCGCCCCGGACCTCCTCCTCCGCTTCCTGCGCGAAGTGAAGGCGGAGCGCGGCTACTACGTCGGCGACCAGCCCGAGGACGCCGAGGCGGCGCGTGCGGCCGGCCTCACGCCGATCGTCCTGGACCGCGGAGGCGGCGGCGACCTCGCGACGCTCGCCGGACTGCCCGACCTGATCGAGCGCCGCGAGCGGGGCTTATAATGGGCGCATGATCTCGACCCGCGACCTCGAGACCCACCTCCGTTCCCTGGCACTCCCCGGCCTCCCGGCCGGGCGGGCCGTCATCCCGGACTACGACGGCTACGCGATCTCCTCCGTCCCGGCCCTCGTCCGGCGCCTGTTCGGGGAGAACGTGGCCGAGGGAGCGGACCTGGGAGCGACGGTCCTCGAGCGCGTGGCCGCGCCGGCGCGCAAGGTCGTCCTCCTCGTCGTCGACGGCCTGGGCCTCCTTCACCTCCAGGACCTGATCGAGCGCTATCCCGACCTCTACCTCGCCCGGCTGATCGAGCGAGGCCTCCTCGTTCCGCTGACCTCGGTCTTCCCTTCCACGACCGTCGCCGCCCTCACCACGTTCAACACTGGCCTCACCCCGCAGGAACACGGGATGGTCGGCTACCGCCTCTACCTCAAGGAGACCCTGTCGATCACGAACATGATCCACCTCTCCCTTCTCGGGAACGCGCAGGGGGAGTCGGCCGTCGGGGCGGGGATCAACCTCGAGGCCTTCGTCGGCGCCCCGTCCCTCTCCGCCGCCCTGTTCCGGCTCGGCGTGGAGACGCACACCGTCCTCCCGCGGCCGATCCACTCGAGCGGTCTCTCGCGCATCCTCTACTCCTCAAGCGACAAGATCCACCCGGTCGTCGATTTTGCGGACATGCTCGTCGCGACGCGCGGCCTCCTGCGCCAGGTGCGCGGGCCGGCGTTCATCAGCCTGTACTGGCCGGGTGCGGACACGATCGCCCACACCTACGGCCCGTGGACCGAGCAGTTCACCGCGGAGCTGCGGGCGATCGACTCGGCCCTCGAGTGCGAGCTCGCCGGCCAGGCCGGGGACGCCCTCTTCCTCCTCGCCTCCGACCACGGGTTCGTGGCGATGGAGAGGGCTGACTACCGATCTCTCTTCGACCAGCCGGACCTCGAGCGGGACCTCCTCCTCCCGCCGCTCGGCGAGCCGCGCGCCTCGTACCTCTACGTCCGAGAGGGGAGGAAGGAGGCCGTGGCCGAGAAGATCGCCGCGCTCGGGGGCGGGCTCGTCTGCCTCGACGCGCGCGCGGCCCTGGCTAGCGGCCTGTTCGGACGGGGGCCGGTGAAGGAGGAGGTCCCGGACCGGATCGGCGACCTCGTCGTCGTCTCCACGGGGAAGGCCGGCCTCCTCCACCCGTACAAGGACTCCCCGCCCTTGAAAGGGATGCACGGCGGCCTCTCGCCGCAGGAGATGCTGGTTCCGCTCCTCTTGAGCCGCCTCGACGGAAAGGAGGTTCGATGATCGTCACTGGGAAGAGCGCCGACGTGAAGGCGATCGACCTGCACGACGGCAAGTCGGTTCTCCACGCGGAGAAGCGCGTCCTGATCGGGAAGAACCAGGGAGCGAAGAACTTCGCCATGCGCCGGTTCACCCTCGGCGAGGGAGGGTGCAGCCCGCGCCACACCCACCCCTACGAGCACGAGGTGTACGTCCTCGCCGGGAAGGGCGCCGTGCGGTCCGACGGGGCCGAGGTCCGCCTCGCTCTGGGGGACTACGTCTTCGTCCCGCCGAGCGACGACCACCAGTTCGTGAACGCCGGGAAGGAGCCGTTCGAGTTCATCTGCGTCGTCCCGGCGGGCGTCGAGGAGTAGGCGGCCGTGCGGGTCCTCGTCGCCCTGAGCGGAGGGGTCGACAGCACCGTCTCCGCTCTTCTCCTCCAGGAGGCCGGGCACGAGGTCGCCGCGGTGACGTTCTGGCTGTGGTCCTTCCCCGGCGCCCCGGACTACGGCGGGCGGACGAAGTGCTGCTCCCTCGACCAGGCCTCGCTCGCCGCGGAGGAGCTCGGGATCCCGCATCGCACGATCGATGCGGGCGCTGACTTTGACCGGCTCGTCCTCGAGGACTTCCGCGCCCGCTACCGCCGCGGGGAGACCCCGAGCCCCTGTGGCCGCTGCAACCGGTATCTGCGCTTCGACCTCGCCCTCTCCTTCGCGGCCGTGGAGGGGTTCGACCGCGTCGCGACCGGGCACCACGCGCGGATCGAGCGCGACGGGACAGGGCGCCTCCGCTTGTTGCGGGGGAGGGACCCGGAGAAGGACCAGTCCTACTTCCTCTACGGCCTGCGCGAGGACGACCTCGAGCGCCTCCTCTTCCCGGTCGGCGGGATGACGAAAGACGAGGTGTTCGCGATCGCGCGG
>CAYHBG010000003.1:0-46551 GCA_964354815.1 uncultured Thermotogae bacterium | reverse complement strand
AGCTGCCGGATCTGAAGGAGTATTCGGAGGACTGAAAAATCAGGGTGGCGTTTGGGGGCATTAGAGGCGTATTCACCTATTCGTCAGAATTTTTTGTCTTTTTATTTTTACCTATAGGTAAAACGGACCTACATGCCACTACACGCCACCCGGCCCCCGACGCGGGGCCGGGGGCGCGTCCGCTTGACGCGTGGCGCGGGTCGTGGACACTGCCGGCTTGACGCGCGAACAGCACCCCAAGAAGACCCGCGACTCGTTCAAGGCCATGCAGGCCGCGTTCGTGGACGCGTGGCACACGCTCCCGGCCACCCTCAGCCGGACCGAGCGGGCGAGACGCGCTTCGATCCTCGCGGGATACAGCGAGACCACCGCGAAGGCGGCCGGCGCGAAGCTTCTGACCAAGCCGAGCGTGGTGCAGGCGATCCTCGACTCGCGTCCCGCCGGAAGAGTCGCGAGGAACGGACTCGACGCGGCCTGGCTTCTGTCGGAGCTTGCGGACCTCTGGGAGATCCCCCTGTCCGAGCTATTCGATCACGACGGTCGTCTGCTGGACATCGACCAAATGCCCTACGGCGTGCAGAAGCTGATCTCCGCGTTCGAGGTGTGCGAGGAGACATCCGTGCAGGATGGTCGTCGTCGAGTGACCACGAAGGTCAGCAAGATCAAGCTGATCGATCGGCTGGCGGTCCTCGACAAGATCGCGCGAAACTATCTTGTGTCGGCATACACGAGCCCCGAGCAGAGGTCTTCCGAGGCTTCGCTCGCGAGGCTCCTGAACGCGATCGAGAAGAACATCCCCGAGCCTGAGCGACTGGTTCGCCAGATCGATGCGGAAGAGGTCCACACAACCGAGAGGAGTCTGGCCGATGTCATTGGATCACAAGACGAGTGAGGCATTCTCGCCCAAGCCCGGGAACGGGATGGCCGAGGACAACGTGGTGAAGTTCGACCGCGTGTTCGCGGTGCAGGGTCCGCGCTTCCAGCAGTTCCTGCAGGAGGTCGTTATGCCCACGCGGCAGGACGTTGCCGTGATGGTGCTGCAGCAGCTGGTCGCGAAGGCGAGTGCGGAGCAGCTGATGTTCCACAGGGAGCTGATGTTCAAGGCGTTCGAGATGGCGGACGACTTCTGCCTCACCATGCCCCTCACACTCGACACGAAGCTGAACAGCTACTTCGACCTGTACATGAAGCGCGGGAAGATCGACGACATCATCAAGGCGTCGATGGACGCGGCGCACGACTTCTCGTTGTGACCGGAGAGAAGCCGGTGGACGAGAACGAGGCGCAACGATCGGTGGAGCTGGAGCGTATGCGAGAGTTGTCCCCGGACGAGCGGGCCTTCCTGAGGAAGGTGAATCAGGCATGCATGGAGCCGATCTGCTCGGTTTGTCTTCTTCGGCTCTCGATCTGCGCGTGTACCCGTGGCCGCGCCTAGCATCCAACCCACGGCAGTCGACCTCGCCGCTCAGCTGCTGAGGCAGACTGCGAGGGACCCGTACCAGTTCGTGATGCGTGCTTTTCCTTGGGGTGAGCCTGGAACACCGCTCGAAGACAAGGTGGGTCCGAGGTCTTGGCAGGCCGAGGAGCTGATCGCGTTAGGCGAGCACCTCAACAGCGCACGCAGGTTCGAGCCGTTCAGGGACAGCATCGCGAGCGGTCACGGGATCGGGAAGTCTGCGCTGATGGCGTTCCTGATTTTGTGGGGCACGTCCACGGTCGTCGACGCGAGAGGAACCGTCACGGCCAACACCGAGGCCCAGCTTCGCACCAAGACGTGGCCTGAGCTTCGGAAGTGGTACGCGATGTGCGCGGTGCGTGACTTCTTCAAGGTCGACAACACGGTGTTCCGAAGCTCCGACAACGAGCACGCTCTCACGTGGCGCATGGACGCTCTGCCCTGGAGCGAGAACAACCCCGAGGCTTTCGCGGGTCTGCACAACGAGGGCAAGCGCATTCTGTTCCTGATGGACGAGGCCAGCGCTGTTCATGATGCTATTTGGGAGGTCGTGGAGGGCGCTCTCACTGACGCGAACACAGAGATCATCTTCATCGTTCAGGGAAACCCCACGCGTCCGACCGGACGCTTCTTCGACACGCATAATCGTTTGAAGCATCGGTGGAGGCACCGAAAGGTCGACAGCCGTTCGGTGGAGGGCACCAACAAAGCGCAGCTGCAGCAGTGGGTAGACGACTACGGTCTTGGTTCTGACTTCGTTCGCGTTCGTGTGCTGGGCGAGTTCCCCATGCGCGCGAGCAACCAGCTGATATCACTTGAAGACATTCAGGCCGCGCAGTCGAGGGACAACGCGCCCAACGTGACGGACCCGCTCGTGTTCGGAATCGACGTGGCTCGGTTCGGAGACGATGAGTCCGTTCTGTACACACGAAAGGGTGTGTCGGGCGGCATCTACAACTACTACTCGTGGCGTCAGTTCGACATGGTGCAACTAGCGGACGCGATCGCTCCTCTCATCGTCGAGTACAAGCCGCACTACGTGAACATCGACGGCGGTGGTGTGGGTGGTGGTCTCATCGATATTCTTCGGCATCGTGGCTTCAACGTGACCGAGGTGCTGTTCGGTGCCGTGCCCCGGAATCCCGACTACGTGAACAAGCGCACCGAGATGTGGTGCGACATGCGAGATTGGATCAAGGCCAACGGAAGCATTCCCTGGCAGGACAAGGATCTCGAAGCGGACCTCAAGAACCAGACCTACACGATCAAGGAGAACCGCACGAACTCGATGGCCCTGACGCCGAAGGAGATCATGAAGCGCGACGGTCTTCCGAGCCCAGACCACGGCGATGCTTTGGCCCTCACGTTTGCGCAACTGGTTTCCCCGATCGTGGACCCCAGGAAATCCGCGGTTTTGCCTTCCCAAACTGCGGAGACCGACTACGTTCGCGGTTGGCGCTGAGGGGGACACGAGTGGCCAAGAAGACCAGCCAGTCCGAGACGAACACGATCACGCGTGGCATCCCGCAGCTGAAGCTGAGGTCAGGCCGCACGTACGACGACCCGCGTTATGTGTCTGCTGGCAAGGACCGAAACGGCCAGCCCATCGCTCCGCAGCTGCAGCCATCGCTCACTCTCCCGAAGGTGCCCAGCTCCATCCGCGTCAAGAACGCGGAGGACATCCCGCTGTTCTACGGACTGCCGCAGCCCAAAGCGCCCACGCGAACCGGATCGAATCCCGACCCCAGGCTGGACAGCATCCTGACCGGACGCGACGGGCAGGGGAAGTTCGGCGAGTCCATGCGCAAGCTGCAGGAGAGCGAGAAGTTCCTCGCTCCAACCAACCTAACGGGCGACCCCAAGACGAAGCCGCAGTACGTGGTCGGCACGCAGGCTCGCATCGCAGCTCTGAAGTCGGCCAGCTCGTCTCTTCGCGCGCTGAACCTGAAGGGTCCGTCCGAGCGAACGGCCGCTAACCAGCTGCAGTCCAACATCAAGTCGAACCTCGAACTAGCGCAGGGCCAGCGCAACGAGGTGCAGTCGGTGCTCGCGGAGTTCCGCGCACGTCAGCGCGCGGCCATCAAGACGAACCAGGAAGTCAGCTCAGGACGCAGACCGCGTCGGAGCGGAGCCGCAACGATCCCCAACATCCCGGGCCTGCTCACGCAGCGCACGAAACGATACTGAGGTACACGCAACAGTGTGTAAGGTCGACCCGCCCAAGCCGCCGCCCGTACCGCCGACCCCGCCCGACTTCGAGTCGGAGCAGGCCGCCATCGCGAGCACGGTCCAAGAGGAGCGCCAGAAGAGAATCTTCGCTGGGCTGTCGTCGACCATCTCGACGGGCGCGGGTGGCGTGCTCACGAAGACCAACACGTCGCGAGGCCTCAAGTAATGGCCGAGGTCACGAGCTTCGACGTGAAGTTCTTCGAGGAGAGCCGCGCGGAGCTGAAGCGTGAGTTCGACCAGAGCTACAAGGCGCAGTACCGCGAGATCTTCGACCACTTCAGACCGAGGCGTGGGTTCTACGTTCGCAACGACACGCGCGCAGAGGTGCGCGGGCCGTCGGGCAACGTGATCCACGGGCAGAAGATCCACGACAAGGTCGTCAACAGCACCACGCTTCGGGTGAGCAAGAACGCGCAGAGCGGACTGCAGGCCGGCGTCACGAGCCCGTCGAGGCCCTGGAAGAAGCTGGGCCCGCCCACCACCGACCTCAAGAAGCACCCCGGCGTGAGCGAGTACTACGACGAGGTCGACAAGCGGATGGACTACGTGTTCGCGAAGTCCAACTTCTACCGCGGCACGCACACCGCCTACGCAGACTTCGTGGACGTGGGCGTGGCGGCCATGCAGATCGACGAGCACGAGACCGACGTGATTCGGTGTCAGGTGCACCCGATCGGGTCGTGGTACGCGGCCACCAACTCGGATGGTCGCGTGGACGTGTTCTTCCGCGACTACAACCCGACGGGCCACGAGCTTCTGTCTCAGTTCGACAAGTCCGAGCTGCCGGAGAAGCTGTACAACGACGTGTGTAAGGGCCGCTTCAAGCGGTTCGAGATCCGCAACGCGATCGAGCCCAACCCCTTCTTCAAGGAAGGCATGCCTGCCATCGGCATCGCTGCGTTCAGGTTCGTGTCGGTGTGGTGGTGCAAGGGATACGAGAAGCAGTTCCTGCGCGTGCACGGCTATCACGAGTTCCCCGTGATGGTGTTCCGCATGGCCAAGAGCGAGAACGGCGACGCCTACGGATACGGGGCCGGGCACGACGCTCTGCCCGACGCCAAGCAGCTGATGTTCCTCGAAGACCAGAAGTGCGAGGCCGTCGACAAGATGGTCACTCCGCCCATGCAGGCGCCCGTCGCGTTGCGAACGAGCGGTGGCGTGTCGCTGGTCCGCGGGCGTGTCACGTACCACGACGGTCCGGGCAAGATCGAGTCGCTGTACAACGTGAACCTGCCGATCCAGTACGTGCAGGCAGACATCGAGATCATCCAGCAGAGGCTGAGCGAGCACTTCTTCGAGGACCTGTTCCTCATGATCACGCAGACGGTCCAGCGCCAGACGACCGCGCGCGAGATCGAGGAGCGGCACGAGGAGAAGCTCATCATGCTGGGGCCCGTGCTGGAGTCGATTAACGACGAGCTTCTGGACCCCGCCGTCACGCGCGTGATCGGCATCATGCGAAGGGTCGGCATGCTGCCGCAGGCTCCCGAGATCCTCGCGGGCGTCGACTTCAAGGTCGAGTACATCTCGATCCTCGCGCAGGCGCAGCGGGCCATTCAGACGATCTCGATCGAGCAGGGCGTCAACTTCGTGTCGGCCGCAGCGCAGGCAGGGTGGGTCGACGGTCTCGACAAGCTCGACATCGACGTGACCATCGACGAGTACTGGGACCGCATCGGGTTCCCGTCGAAGGCGGCGCGTGACCAGGAGGACGTGGACGACATCCGGCGTGCTCGCGCGGCCAAGCAGCAGCAGGCAGAGAACGTGGCTCTGGCCGGTGAGGCGGCCAAGGCAGCGCAGGCAGGCGCAGCCGCCGCCTCACAGCAGATCCAACCCAACATCCTCAACGCGCTTCTGGCGGGTGCCGCATGACGAGTGGACCGACCGACCAGCAGATGAGGCTGGGCAGACTTCTGGAGCTACGCGACTTTCGCGCGCTGCTGATCGAGTGGCTCGACTCGGGCATCACGCCGTGGGCTGGACCAGTCGCGCCGGAGCAGAGTGCGGACGCGAGCTACGTGAACGGGCGCGCTTCGTTCGTGTCGCTTCTGGTGGAAGAGGTCCACCAGTACTTCCCCGCGCAGTACAACACCCTTCAACAGGAGAGACTCAATGTCCGCACCCAGCTGGATGAATAACACTGAGACAGCAGCGCCGACCACCGACACGAAGGTCGAGACCACGGCCCCGGCCACGCCTGTCACCCCGGCAACGCCGGTCGCTGCCGCTCCGAACCTTGGCGACTCGCTCGAAGCGCAGGCGCCCCAAACGACCACGCCGCCCAAGGAAGTTCCGAAGGCGGATGGAGAGAAGCCGAAGACTGAGGAACCGAAGGCGGACGGCGACAAGCCGGAAGCCGGCGCTTACGAGGCCTTCACCCTTCCCGACGGCTACACCATCGCGGATCAGGACCTCGCTGTCTTCACGGAGCTGGGCCAGAAGTACGGGCTGCCCCAAGAGGGCGCCCAGAGTCTGGTCAACCTCGCGGTCGGCGTTGTCGAGAGCACTCGACAGCAGATCGCAGAAGAGAGCGCGGCCGAGGCGCAGCAGGTGAGAGACGAGTGGAAGAGCGCGCTGCTCAAGGACCCCGAGCTGGGGGGTGCGAAGCTCAAGACCACGCAGGAGAACCTGAACGCGTTCCAACGGTCGTCATTGGCCAACCCGGAGCTGCTCGGATTCCTGCAGGACTCGGGCCTCATCACCCACCCCAGCGTTGCTCGGCTTCTGAGCCAGATCGGTGCGTCTCTTCGCGAGACGCCCGTCGGGTTTGGCGCGGACAAGCCGAGACCGCAGCGTGACCCTGCCAGCGAGATCTTCTCCAAGAGCAACCACGCCGCGAACTGAAAGGACTAACAGATGGCAGCTTTGAGTGACCTTCGGCCCACGTATCTGGACTGGGCCAAGCGACGAGACCCGGACGGCGGAATGGCCATGATCATGGAGATCATGTCCAAGGCGATCCCGATCGTGGAGGACATGGTCGTCCTCGAAGCGAACGGACCGCTTCATCACCGCACCACGGTGCGGTCTGGTCTGCCGGTCGGAACCTGGCGCAAGCTGAACTACGGCGTGCCGGTCGAGAAGGGCAAGACCAAGCAGGTCAACGACGTGATCGGTTCGCTGGAGACGTACGCGGAAGTCGACAAGATGATCGCGGACCTCAACGGCAACACGGCGGCGTGGCGCATGAGCGAGGAGAAGGGATTCATGGAGGGTTTGTCGCAGACCATGGCCACGGCCGTGATCGAGGGCAACACCGACACGGACCCCGAGAAGTTCATGGGTCTGGCCGCGCGATACAACTCGCTGGGTGCGGACAACGGTCGAATGATCGTGCAGTCGGCCACCGCCTCGGGGACCGACGTGAACAGCTCGATCTGGGGGATCATCTGGGACTCCAGCGCGACGCACGGTCTGTTTCCGAAGGGCATGTCCGACGTGGCCGGCCTCAAGGTTCAGGACCTCGGCGAAGAGACGCTGAGCGACGGAGCCGGCGGCTACTACCAGGGCTACCGCACCCACTACCAGTGGATGGCGGGTCTTTCGGTTCGTGACTGGCGCAAGGCGTGCCGGATCCACGTCAACTCGACCGACATCACGGGTGCGACAAACATCCTCGACCTGATGGCGGACGCGTACAACAACCTCCACATGCCCAACTCGGGCAAGCTGGTGTGGTACACGACCCGAGACGTGAAGACGGTTCTCGACATCGAGGCCATGAACAAAAGCAACATGGCGCTGAGCCAGCAACAGCAGGACAACGGTGGGCCTGTCACCGGCTTCTGGGGCAGCCCCATCAAGCACCTCGAAACCCTGCTCAGCTACACGGAGACCCGGATCGGCGCCTAACGCCTGATCCGAGGGAAAGGACACAAAGATATGTTGGACAAACTCCTGATGTTCAATGAGGACCAGGACCTCAGCCAGGTCGCGGGAACGTACGTGTCGACCGACACGTTCGTGCTCGCGGAAGTGGCGAGCACGCTCCGCGAGAGACGCGGAGCGCCGATGGAGATCGTGGTGCAGGTGACCGAAGCGTTCGCCAGCGCGGGCAGTGCGGCCACGCTGAACGTGCAGCTGGCCACCGGCAACTCGGCCGCCTTGGCCAACCCGGTCGTGCAGGCGCAGACCGGCGTGATGGTGCACGCGCAGTATGCGCCGGTCGGGACCAAGTTCCGGTTCCCGATCGTGAACCCCATGCTGGACGTGGACGCGTCGCACATCGGCATCCAGTACGTGATCGCGGCCGCGACCACGACCACTGGCATGTGCACGGCCTGGATTCAGCCGGCCGGTTCGGACCAAGACGCGGCGATGCCGTAGGGGGTTAGTTGATGGCACGCGAACGCTGCTACAAGGTCTGCCTGCAGTACGGACGACGGTGGATGATGGGAGAGGAGCGCGAGATCTCCTCGTTCGACGACAACGGGTTACCCGTGGCGTCACCCCACTTCCGCATCGTGCAGCCGGGAGAGGCAGACGACACCAAGGTCGTGCTCACGAAGGAGCAGCAGTCAGCCGAGGACTACTCGGCCCTGCGCGGGGACCGCGAGTTCGGGATCCGAAAGGCTCTCGAAGCTCTGGACCCCGCCGACAACAACCACTGGACCATCAAGGGACAGCCGTCGTTGCAGCGTGTCTTTGCCATCACGGGCTTCGAGATCCAGCGCGCCGACATCGTGGAGGCGTGGCCGGAGTTCGACCGAGACCTGGCTAAGAGTCTGAAGAAGCGTTAGCCGAAGGGGAGGGGAGGACTAACGTCCTCCCCTCCTCGTGGGGTTTGAATGACCGTCGCGGACAAGACTGGTCTCTGGAAGCTGGCGGCTGTCCGAATGGGCATGTCTCCGGGCATCCACGTGCTCGACTCGGGCTCGCCCACCACCGCTCTGGAGCTGACGTTCGAGCAGCTGTACGACCAGATCAGAGTGGCTCAGTTTCGCGACGGCAAGTTCGACTTCCTCCGTCGATCGCAGGTCCTGCGCGAGGCGCCGACCAAGGACTACCTGGGCACGACGCATCAGTGGTCCGACGTGTGGGACTACGTGTACGCGCAGCCCGTCGACAGCCTGCAGTTCCTCCGGTTCGCGGACGAGGTCCCCGAGGCGGGCTGGGCGTCCAACTACCAGATGATTTCGCTTCCCATCGCGTACTCAGAGGTCAACGCGACCGTCGCGGCCGGGTACGTGATCGGGACGACTGGAGCGTCCAACAACCTGCCCAACTACGTGTACCGCGAGTGGTGCCAGGCCCGGTTCTTCGACAACGACAACGTCGAGCACTTCGTGGTGGACAAGGCCGACGCGGCTGTCGACTTCGGGTTCGACTGGATGGACAGGGAAACAGAGGTCGTGCTTCCGGGGGCCGTCGCGCAGACCTACGAGGGTGGAACCGCCTGGTCCTGCGACTTCGAGCCCGGCGTCGTCGCGGGCGTGTACGCGCTGACGGGCGCGGCGGGTCTGACGATGGAGCTTGCCTACGGAAGCCCGTACCTCGACGAGAGCGTCACGACGTGGTCCGACCACATCGGGACCAACAAACAGAACGCGTCGGCCTTGTACCTGATCGACGACACCACGGTGTCGCGGTGGCCGGTGGAGGCGCAGAACTCCATCGCGGCCGAGCTTGCGTTCCAGGCCTCCATCACGCACGCGAAGTCTCCTCGCATGATCGCGGCGCTGGAGAAGGCGAGCATCGTCGCGTTCTCGAAGGCCGTTTCTGTTCTGTCGTCGGACGACGGTTACATCGAGGGAGGCGGACAGTCCCGCGCGGCCCGGTCGAGGCGCTGACACATGCCGAGGCTATACCAAGGATCGTTCAGCGGAGGAGAGGTGGACCCGGGACTTTGGGCCCGCATCGACCTCGAACGCTATGCCACGATGATGCGTGTTGGCCGCAACGTGATCGTTCGGCCGGAAGGCGGCGTGATCAAGCGTCCCGGCCTGGAGTTCATCGGGTTCGCGCACGGTCCCACCAACACGCTCGACCGCCCCGTTCGCCCCATCGCGTTCGAGTTCAACAACGAACAGACGTACATCGTGTACGCGATGCAGAATCGGATCTACTTCTCGAAGGACGGCGGAATCATCCTCGAAGCGATGCTGTGCTCGAACGCGGCCAACGTCACGATGGGGCAGGACGCTTTCGGGACGTACGTGAACGACTCGGCGGGTGGAGCGGGCAACTTCGGGCTGTACAACGCCAACGACATCATCTTCTGGTCGACGGGCGGGTTCATCGAGTGCCAGAACCGCTGGCTCCGCATTCATCCGGGAGGCGGCGCGTTGTCCACGCCCGCTCCGACGGACACCCGCTTCTACGTTCAGGACTACTTGACGGGCGGAAACCTCGCCACGTCTGGGTACGTCAGCAACGGTTCGGAGTCGCTGTTTGGCCTGATCTACTTCCTCGACAACACCGACGGCTGGTACTCGACCGTCGACCCGATGGAGCTGGACTTCACGCAGGCCAACGACACGCTGTATGTGTCCCACGAGTCGGCGCCCACCAAGGTCATCACGCGGACCGGCGACACCGCTTGGACCATCGTCCCGTTCGACCCCGCGCCTAGCAACGCGGCCCCCACCGTCACGCAGTCGACGTACGCGAACGGGTCTGATCCGCCGTCGGGGACCGACGAGATCCTGTACGCGGTCACTTCGATCGAGACGGCCAACGGCACGTTCGAGGAGTCACTTGCGTTTCTTCTGACGGTCGACTCGCTGCCCACGGACCACCCTAGCTACGTGGGACCGGGCAACCCGAAGATCGACGCGCAGTCCATGAGTTCGGCGAACCCGGTCCGCATTCAGTGGGCGCACGTGGCAGGCAACGACAAGTATCGCGTGTACAAGGCCACGTCGGGCGTGTACGGGCTTCTGGGAATCGTCGAGGGAACGTCCGGCACGCTCGCGTACGTGGACGAGGGCGCGGCCCCCAACCTATCGATTGCCCCGCCGCTGACGGCCGACATCTTCGACGCGGCCGACAAGTACCCCAACGCGGTCGAGCTGGCGCAACAGCGCATCTGGTTCGGGCGTACGAACAACCTGCTGCGGGACGTGTACGGATCGAGGTCCGGCTCGCTGTCGAGCTTCGCGACATCGACCGTAAGCACGGACGACGACCCCGTCGAGCTGGCCATCGTGGGCCGGTCCGTGCACGAGGTTCAGCACTTCGTTCCGCTGAAGGACCTACTGATTCTCACGTCGGACGGAGAGTGGGGCTTCGACACGGGGGACAAGGAAGGCATCACGCCCAGCTCTGGCCTGCTCGCGCAGAGCCACTGGGGAAGCTCGTTCGTGAAGCCCGTTCTGGTGGGGGAGTCGGCCATATTCGTCGACTACTCGGGCCACGTGGTGAGGGACCTGGCGTTTGCGATTCAGAGCGACGGGTTCGCTTCCAGCAACCTGTCGCTGTTCGCGAACCATCTCTTCAAGCAGCGCGTCGTCGTGGACCAGTGCTTCTCGCAGTCTCCCTTCAACGTGCTGTTCCAGATCATGTCGGACGGGCAGGGGCTTTTCTGCACGTACGTTCGTGACCAGCAGGTGTTCGCGTGGTCGCGCGTGGACACCAACGGGAAGATGAAGGCCTGCGCGGTCGTCAACGAGGGTGGGCTCGACAACGTGTACGTGACGGTGGAGAGGCTCTATGGGTCCACCACCCGCTACACACAGATCGAGCGAATGACGATGATAGACCCGGAGTTTGTGGACCAGGGGATCTGGCTCGACAACGCGGTCGAGTCCAACAGCCCCGTGCTGACTCTGGGGTTCTGCGACGGGAGCGTGACGGTCGCCCAGACGGTGTGGGAGGGATCGACGCTCGCTCTCCACCTAACGACTGGAAGCGCGCTGTCGGCCAACGAGCTGTTCCAGTTCCGGGCGTCGGCCGGATCTCCTCTCGTCGCGATCGACGGTCTCGTGTTCATGGCGGAGCAGGTCAGCGGGAACAGGTACCGGCTGTATCGGGCCATCAACGCGGACCCGACGACTCGGCAGCTGTTCAACGCGGAGACGATCCTCCCGAGCGGATTCTTCGAGTACGGGATCTCGGGCCTCTACAACGACGGCGTCGGAAACCTGTATCGGGCCCACAACCTCAACTATCGGGCTGGGTCCGTTGCTATTCGGGCAGACCTCACGATGTACACGGGCCTCACGCTGGCCGCGGGAGGGCAGTACCAGTTCGCCCCCACGTCGGCCACCTACGCGGGCAAGATCGTGGCGGGAGAGACGTACGTGTGTGAGATCGAGACGCTGGACATCGACTCGCCCACCAACCCCATCACGGGCCTACCCGTGCAGGTCAGCGAGATCCTTCTTCGGTTCAGCCTGGCCGTTGGGTTCTCGTACGGTCGTCGGCGAGCCAACCTCCTCACGCTGTCTCTGTCGCAGCTGCGGACGGAGGAGGACTTCAGCATGAACAGGCTGGCCCTTCGCGGCGTTATTCCGACCACTCCGCATCCCGAGTGGAGGCGAGACGGTCGTCTGGTGATCCAGTCGGAGGACGGCTTCCCGTTCTCTCTGACGGCTGTCGTCCCCACAATCGAGGCGGGCACAATCGATGCTGAGTGAAATCACGTACCTGCCCGTCGTGACACCGAGCCAGCTGTCCGTTCTGGCGTGCGACATCCGAATCCCCGAGCGAGACGACTTCCTCCGCTCGTTCGCGACGGTGGAGGAGGGGCTTGAGTACTGCTGGCGCAGCTCGAAGATGGCTCGCCTCGTCATGCTTGGGGACGAGCCGGTTGCGATGTTTGGTGTGGCAGACGACGAGAAGGTGCAGGTGCCTTGGATGGTAATGACGCAGCTCGCTCTGATGGAGCACCCGATCCGCGTGATGCGAGAGGCCAAGCGGTGGTGGGCCGAGCTGACGAAGGCGTACCCCGGACCCATGATGAACTACGTGCCGGCGGAGGACGGTCCGGCGCAGAGCATGCTTGAGGTGCTCGGGTTCGAGATCTTCAAGGACACGGTCGTCAAGCGCGGAGAACACGACTACTACGTGTTCTGGTGGAGAGGGGACCAGACATGTGCATCTTCCTAGCGGCTGGAGCGGCCGGAGCCGGCATCGCGACGAGCCTCAGCGCGGGCGCTGCGCTGGCCGCCAACGTGGCTGTTGCGTCGATCCCCGCCATCATCAGCGGAGCCGTCACGATCTCGGGCCAGATGCAGGCGGCCGACGCCGCGAAGGACCAGGGAAAGTACGAGGCCAAGATCGCACGCTACGAGGCCGCTCTGGCCGAGCAGGCGGGCGAGGTCGAGATGTTCAAGTTCGGCGTGCAGGCGCAGCGCGAGTTTGGACGACTGATGGTCGCGCAGGCCACGTCGTCGAAGGACCTTTCGATCGGCAACGTGGCCCGGCAGATGACCGAGGCCCGCAAGTTCCAGACGTTCGACGGAGACATCATCAAGCGAAACGTGGACGCGCGCGTGCTGTCTCTGCAGCTGACGGCCAGCAACGCGATCGCTCGCGGAAACAACATCGCGTCGGGCCACATGTACGGCGCCGCGGCGGCGGGCGTTGGGATACTCGGCGGGATAACGAGCGCCTACACCAGCGTGGGATACGCGATGGGCGGGTTCGGAAAAGCTTCGGTCGCCAACGAGGATACGTTCGGCGGGGTTGACTGGGATCGCCCGTTCGCCATCGGGCCTTCCAACTACGTGACGAGGCGATAAGTGGCCAAAGTCGAGCCGGTAGACGTTCGCAACTCCCTCGGCGCCTCGTTAGGCGGCGTGCAGACCGACGTTGGCGCAGACCGCGTGGCGGCTGGAATGACGCTGCTGGGTGGCGCTCTCGATCGGCTGGGGGAAGACACGAACCGAGCCGTCGCGATCGTGGCTCGTGGGTACAACCAGCGGGCCAACGAGCGCGTGTACCTGGAGGGGCAGCAGGACTACTGGTCCTTCGAGTCGGACCTTCTCCGGGGCAAGGACGGCGTTCTCCTTCGCCGAGCGGAGGACTTCGAGGGCGCGGCCCTGGAGACCACGCAGAAGCTGAACGACCACGCGCGCGAGTACGCGTCGAAGATGAAGACGGGCCCGGGCCGCGACGCGTTCATCGAGTTCGCGACGAAGGAGATCGCTCGCACCCGCGATCAGGTGGCGGCGGAGGAGGCCGGACAGCTCGAAGACCTGCGTGTGTCGCGTGCCGGAGCCGCGATCAGCACGCGCATGCAGAAGACGGTCATCGAGGCGCCCGAGCGATTCCTCCCGCGTACGCGGCCCGACGGGACGACGAGCTACGCGGACCCCGACCTGATCAAGGAGACCGAGCAGAACCTTGAGATGATGCACCGGGGCATGAGCGACGAAGAGACCGCCGTGCAGACCCGCAACCTCATCGCGGAGAACGCGTACAAGTCTGTTTTCGCGCAGCTGGACCTATCGCCCAACAGGATCCCCGTCGCGCGCAAGATCCAAGAGGCCTACGAGTCGATGTGGTCTCCGACCGAGCGGGCCGCCGTCACCAAGAGGATCGTGGACGAGGGCGCCTACTCGTCGATGGACGGGATCGTGTCGGGCTCCTACTCGGCCGTGCTCGCGAGCGACAGCACGCCCAGCGAGAAGGCGTTGCGGGACCACGCGGCTTCGGTGTTCAAGTCCGACTTCAAGGCCCGAAATGGATACGAGGCTCCCGACGACATGGTGCAGGAGGTCAAGCGGAGGGCCAGCGTGGACCTGGGCCTTCGTCTCGACTCCGACAAGCAGGCGCACGACGACCTGCGAGGCGCTCAGCAGACCAACGTCATCAAGCTTCTGGCCAAGGGGGACACCGCGGCGGTGTCGGCGGAGGTCACTCGCCTTCTTGAGGGCGCGCACGGGGAGAGGGACACGCAGTTCGCTGGTTGGCTTCTTCAGGTGCAGACCAACATGGGGAAGACGGGCACCGGGTTCCCGGCCGAGTCGACGCCCAAGGCCAAGGACCGCCTGTACCAGCCGACAGATGGCATGAGTCGGTCCGAGATCATGTACTGGAAGCCCTTCATGAAGGAGTCCGACTTCACGGCGTGGGCGGGACCCGCCCTCGGCATGAAGGGGTCGGTTCCCGAACCGAAGGTGATAGGAGAGGCTCTCGACGCCGCCCGCGTGCGGGTAGACGGGAAGGGCCCCTACGAGAAGACGCCGGCCAAGGACGTGCGGGGATCGTACGCGAAGAAGTACCAGCAGATGCTGGACCTGTCGCAGGACTTCTTCCGGCTGAACGAGAAGCTGCCGGACCGCATCGAGCTGGAGAGGATGGCCACGAGCCTTCACCTGTCGTACGACGACCAGTGGCACAGCGGTGGGTTCGATGGGACGCTAGGCGAGCTGTTCACGGCGGACCCCGAGGAGGTGTCCTTCGACCTCGCGCAGAAGAAGGACCAAGGCCTCATCGCCACGGCGCTAGAGATCGGAATGAACCATCCCAGTCTGGTGGTGGATGGTAGGCGGTTCCCGCTCGACTCGACGCCCGAGAGCCTGTCGAGGGACCCCGCCATGGTGATCCACCTTCTGCGGTTCGGGCTTCTGACGAACGCGCCGCTCACGCCGATCGTGGACGGGCTCGAACCCCGCAGATTCAGGGACGACACCGCGGAGAAGGCGGTGGCGAAGTGAGCGAAGACCTCGTGAGCCTGCCCCTCGACATGCTGCTGACCGACGAGCCGTACCGCGAGCGGATCGCCGCGAAGCGTTCGTTCGACGTGGCCGCTGGCCTGAAGTCGGTGGTCCCGTCGAATCAGCCCATCGAGATCGAGGAGGCCGCGCGCCTCGACCGCGCGAAGGCGGCCGTGCACCGCCAGGACATCGGGCTGAAGGTGGGGCCCGACGCGATCCAGTCGAGGCTCTTCAACTTCGAGAGGACCGCAGACCCGACCGGACAGACGCCCGTCGGGATGTCGGTGGAGGAGCGACAGCGGCGCGTGTCGGCCCTCGCTAGCGACGAGCGATTCGTTCGCTTCGTCGAGCAGAACCCCGAGGCCAACTTCTACGGGGCAGACGACTCGACCTTCTTCGAGGGCGCGGCCCAGCTCATGCGCGACGTGATCGACAAGCCCGCGGTGGTGGCCGGCGCTCTGCAGCGCAGCCGCCTGCAGCTGGAGAAGAGCCGCGTGTACGAGGATCTGTTTCGCGGCGCCCCCGCGTGGGAGGTGGCCGGCGAGATCAGCCGGATCAACAAACAGATCGCGGAGACGGGCGGACAGCCCAAGTCTGCGTTCGACCGTCGCATCCTCGAAACGCTGGGCGGGATGGCCGACACCATGTTCGTGGACCCCGCGATCGAGGGAGCGAAGGCCGCCCGGGTGGCGGTGCCCTTCGCGATCGTGGGCGGCGCGGCGGCAGGCGCCGCGTTGTTTGGCGCCCCGACCGCAGGCGTTGGCGCTGCGCCCG
Organism: uncultured Thermotogae bacterium; assembly: GCA_964354815.1. Taxonomy (GTDB): domain Bacteria; phylum Bipolaricaulota; class Bipolaricaulia; order UBA7950; family UBA9294; genus CAYHBG01. Next base: position 30,489 of record CAYHBG010000003.1, on the reverse strand, counting down.
GAGCGGCCATCGGCGCGACCACGGCACCCCTCGTCATTCTGCCGTCCGCGTTCGCGATCGGGGCCGTCGTGTCGATGTGGAGGCGCTCGACCGGATCCGCGTACGGCGACATGATCGAGGCGGGCGAGGACCCCGACGCCCTCGCGACGAAGCTCGCTGCGATCACCTTCGGCACCGTCGAGACGGGCATCGAGTTCATGGGAGCGAAGTTCCAGTGGAACGTGTTCGGGAAGCCGCTCCTGGCCAAGGCGATCCCCGGCATGCTCAAGCCTGCCGTTCGGAAGGAGGCGCTCGCCTACTTCGCGAACCCGACACGACTTGCCCGGGCCGTGGGGTGGCTGGGGGCCGCCGCGAAAGCGTCTGGCGCGGAGGCCAGCGAGGAGTTTTTCCAGGCCGTTCTGAGCCCCGCGATCGGCGACGCCGTACTGCGAGCAGGCCAGGGCAAGCCTCTCGGAGCGATCCTCGACGAGGTGTTCCTGCAGGAGATGGGGCCTAACGCCGTGCAGGGCCTGGAAGAGGCCGCGAGCGTGTTCGCGACCATGATGCTGACGGGCGGTCTGTTCGCTCCCCTCGCGTCGTACCGCGCGAACAAAGAGGTTTCCGCGCAGGAGGACGACGCCGAGTTCTTCGACGCTTGGGCCAAGACCGAGTCGACATCCAAGCTGATCGAGCGTTCACCGCGTCTGGCCGGCGAGTTCCTCGGGATCCTCACGGAGGGGTCCGACCGATCGACCGTGTACGTGGACCCAGACATCCTGCAGGGTGCTCTCAACTCTGAGGCGATTCCCGCCGAGGAGGCCGACGCCGTTATGCCGGAAGTCAGCAAGCGGATTCAGGACGCCCGAGACCAGGGACGAAGGGTCGCGATCCCCGCGCGCGAGTTCGCGACGGTCGTCAGCAACAGCAAGCTGATGCCGCACATCCGAGCGCACCTCACCAGCGTGCCCGCCGGCCTGACGCCAGCACAGCGGATGGAAGCTCAGAAGAAGAGCATGCAGGAGATCGGCCTCGGCGACCTCGCCGAGGAAAAGGACAGCGTGCTGGCCATGCAGGTCATGCTCGACAGCTCCGCGGGTGAGGTCGGCATGCGGGTGGCCGAACAGCTCGCGAAGACGGGCTTCCGCGACGAGAAGACGGCCGAGACCGAGGGCATGGCCGTGCGCGATCGCGTGCGCGCGCTGGCCGCGATGGTCTCGCAGGCCACCGGCAAGCTGTACACGCCCGAGGAAGTCTTCGCGCTGTACCCGCTCAACGTGCTGTCGAAGGAGCAGGTCCGCGCGATCCGAGCGGGCGAGGTCGACGGTTCCGCGGCCGGGCCCGAGCTGGCCCCGCTGTCGCAGGAAGAGGTGGAGGAGCAGGCGAAGGTCCGCGTGCAGGCGGCCAACGAGACGCCGGCCACCAACCTGCCGGTCGGGCGCGTGGAGGAGGCTTTCCTCTCCACGGTCGCGAGGACCGGACGAGAGGGCCTCACGAGCAGCGTGCTGGCGGACCTACCCGGAGCGCCCAAGAAGCGCGGGGAGGCCGTCCGGCTCACGGCGCAGGAGCTTGCGGAGGAGAACATCAAGCTGCAGGACGCGGCGATGTCGGACGACGAGGACCTCAGCCTCGTGAAGCGCGCGGCGAAGCTGGCCAAGAAGATGCTTCGGGTCGAGAAAGAGGGAGCGCGTTCGGCTGACCTTGAGAGCCTGGACGCGGACGTTAGGCCCACGTCCTTCAACGAGCTGGTCGGATTCGTGGAGACGGCGAGGCGAGAGGCGGGAGGGCAGCGCGACTGGTACAAGCAGTTCGGAGAGGGCATCGCGCGGGTGGTCGGACGGGCCAACCTGCACGAGGCCTCCATCATCTTCGGCATCACGAGCGCGCAGACCAACACGTGGCAGAACCTCAAGAACACGCTTCGGATCATGATCGCCGCGCGGAAGTTCGACCCGACCACCGACCCCGACGGATTCAAGCGCGAGGTCATCCGCAAGGGGCCCGGACGCCTCGGCATCAAGATCACCAACGCGGCGCTCGATAAGATCGTGGAGGTGTACCAGACCGGCACCTACGCGGGCGGCCTCAAGGTGTCCAACTACATGACGCTGACGAGGCGTCGGGCCGACAACAAGTTCTATCCGTTCACCGTGCAGGACGTTCACATGTCGCGGGTGTTCGGGTTCCGGTTCCGCGACTGGGTCACCAGCGAGAAGACCGGCATCAGCACGATCGTCGACACCGCGCAGATGCCCAGCCCCGAAGCGATCCGTTATTCGATGCTGATGACCGAGCAGCTGGCGCAGCACTTCGGGATGGCTCCCGACGAGATCCAGGCTCTTCTGTGGTTCTACGCGAAGACGCACCTGTCTCCCCGCGACACCAAACCCGTGAGCCAGTTCACGGAGGGGTCGTGGGAGGAGGCGCAGTTCAAGTCGCAGGACGAGATCGGGCAGATCGAGGAGATGATCGCGAACGGTCAGTTCGACACGACGACTCCGCTCAACACCGCGCTCGGGCGCGAGGTCGACCCCAGCTTCACGTCGGACGTGCAGGCGGACCCTTGGTCGACCAACGAGTTCGCGGCAGAGCTGGACGCCCTGGCCGAGGCTCGTGCTCCGACCACCACCGTGTCGGTGAACCCAGGGCAGGGCCGCGGCTACGGGTTCCCGAAGAGCACCCCGCTGGCCGACCTCGTCGAGTACCAGGACCGCGTGCTGACCGCGATCACGGACGCGGACGGGCAGATCAAGGTCCTGCGGCGGCTTGGCATCAACCACATCATCACGAAGACGCTTGGGACCTTCGACCGCGTCGAGCCGAGCCTCGTGATCACGTACCCCGGAGAGTCGTGGCAGACGGCCCTGACGGCCTCTCGGCTGCTGGGCGACGCGTTCCTGCAGGACGCCTCGATCACGGCCCGGCCCGACTTCAACGGGCAGGACTTCGTGCTGCGGTTTGACCGGCAGGGCGGCGGCAAGATCAGCGCGAGCGATGTCGAGGCCCTCTACGCTAAGGTGAACCCGACCCAGGACCCCGACGGCGTCAACTTCACGCTGTCGCCGGACGGTCTTGGGCTCACGTTCATGGACGGCCGCCGCTTCGCCGATGGCGACTACACGGCCGACATGTTCGACGAGTTCGGCACGAAGATCGCCGCCGCGCTGGGCGACGGGTTCTATGTTCTGAGCCACTACGCTGTGGAGAGCAACTACGATGGCAGTGACATTTACGCGGGAAGAGGCGCGGCGAATATTGCAACGACTTGGGTCGACGGAGCTGCCGCCGGAGCACCCGATCTACAGTCAGCCGTCGTCAACGATCTTTATCAGCCGGTCTGGCGAGAGTACAGCGCCGCAGTCGAGCGACTCGGCTTCGAGCCCAAGCGAACCGTCAGCCCCCTCGGAACGCCCCTCGAAGTCGGAGTAAACGACAAGCAGGCGCGCACGAAGACAGCCACGAAGCTCGACATCCTCAGCCAGCTCGTGTTCCACGGCACCGCCGCGATCTTCAAGAAGTTCGACATCAGCTTCATCGGGACCGGCGAGGGCGCGCAGGCGTTCGGCTGGGGCATCTACTTCACCACGAGCCGGGGCATCGCGAGGTTCTATCGCGACAAGCTGTCGGGCGGCTGGCAGTACAAAGGCCATCCGGTTATTGCGCCCCCGACTGTCTGGGGTCTTCTTAGGTCCGTTCACTCTCAAAACATCGAAGGGGCCCGAGAAAGGATCGAGCAGATCATCGCGCACCACACGCTTCGCATCTACAACGGTGCCACGAGTCGTGATGGTACGATGGTGCCGATCGAAGAGGACGCGCTGCGGAGAGCTGTCGGGCTTCTAGTCAAGTCCGACATCGACAAGACGATGCGCCTCAGCGCTGATGACGGCTACACCCGAATACACCACATCACGCCGGAGACACGAGCGGGGAACGAGGCTGCGCTGACCGAGACGGAGCGGCTCGTTGCGGAGGAGATGGAGGCGTTCGACTTCGACGCGCTCGTCAAGAACAAGGGAATGATCGCGGCCGTCCACATCCCCGACAGCCACGACCTCGCGATCTGGGAGCTGCCGCTCAGCAAGCAGGACCCGAAGGTTCGCGAAGGCATCATCCGCGCGCTGCGCGAAGGTGTTCCGAACTCGACGCTCGACTTCATCAAGAGAACGGACGCGCGGTTCGAGCAGATCTACGAGCTGGCAACCAGCGAGCAGTTCACGCCGCAAGGCCTGTCCGAGTCACTCGCTGCGAACGGTGTGTTGGGCCACAGCTACGACGCGCAGTCGATTTCGGGCCGCCGCACAGTGGACGGAGAGACCGCGACCAACTACGTGATCTACGACGACGCGGCCATCAGCGAGATCGTCGAGACCCTCGACTCGGCGGGCAAGCAGGCGTCCGACGGACCGCGCGCCCAGATCGCGCTGAAGGAGAAGGAGGCCTACGCGGCGGTGCTGTCCGCGTCGGACCTCACGGGGTTCCAGCACGAGCTGGCGCACTGGTACCTGCAGCAGATGGTCGTGTTCCGTCAGCTCGGTCTCGCGAGCGAGCAGATGAACGCGGACCTCGACACCGTCGTGCGTTGGACCGGCGCGCAGAGCTTCGAGCACCTCACTCGCCCGCTCGTCGACCAGATGTTCCAGGGCAAGCCCGACAAGCCGCACGAGCTTTTCGCTCGCGGCTTCGAGGTGTGGCTGGCAGAGGGCAAGGCGCCCACGCCCGAGATGGAGGGCATCTTCTTCAAGTTCAAGTCGTGGGTGCGTCAGGCCTACGGCGGCCTGCGCCAGACCCGCGAGTTGCTGGGGGTCAGCCTCACGGATGAGATCCGCGAAGTGTACGACAGACTGTTCCTGATTGAAGGGGCCGTGGAGGAGGCGGCCGGCGACATCGCGGAGCCGCTTTTTGCGGACCGGCCCGAGGGCTGGTCCGACGCGCAGTGGGCCGCGTATCAGAAGATGTGGGTGCGCCACAAGAGCGAGGCCTTCACGCGGGTGACCCGCCGCCACATGCCCGACGCGAAGCGGCGAATGCGAGAGCAGCTCGCGCAGGCCATGGACATGTTCCGGCAGGAGGCAGAGGCCGCGGTGGCCGCCGACCCGGGCTGGGCCGCGATCGAGTGGCTGAAGCGTTCGGAGCAGGGCCAGGGCCTCGACAGGGCCGGCCTCGAAGAGATCCTCGGGACGCAGGGGCCGGGACTCATCGACGCGCTCCTGGCCCGTCCTGCGCAGGGCACGGGCCGAAGGCTGGTGGTGGCCAACGGAATGGACCCCGAGTGGGCGGCCGAGTCGCTGGGCTTCGGGTCGGTCGGAGACATGGTCGAGTCCATGCTTCAGGCCCGGACCGTCGACCAGCACGTGCAGGAGCGCGTGAACCGCGAGATCGAGGGCAACGACCAGTGGTCGGAGGAGTCGGTCACGGCCGACGCCGAGGCGGCGGCCGGAGCCGACCGAGAGGCCCTGGCGCTGGCTGAGCTGGCCGCTCTGCGGCAGATGGTCGAGGGGCCGGCCCTCGACGCCGCCCGCACGGCCCAGGCCAGCACGGGGGCTCCTGCGGCGCCTGACGCGGCATCCGACGTGGCGCTGGCCGAGGCCTCGCTGGCCGAGGCCGTTTCGTCGGGAGCCAGCCAGCAGGCCATCTCGGACCTTCAGGCCCTCGTGGTCAACGCCCGCGCGCAGCAGACGGCCGCGGTCGAGGGCAGGAAGCAGGCTCGGGTGGCAGGGCAGACGCTCCGAGCGATCGAGGAGCGCCTTCGCGCGGGCATCCTCCGAGGCCGGGCCCGCCAGCTGGTCGGAGACGTTCTGGCCGGCGACCTCAAGAAGCAGCGCCACGCGTGGAACACCGTCGCGAGCGCCGCGGGAAAGGCCGCTCGCAAGGCGCTCGCCGCCAGGAAGTTCGCGGACGCGGCCGTGGAGATCGAGCGGCAGATGATGGCCGACTACGCGGTCGACGAGATCAACCGCACGATGGTCGAGAGCGAGCGCGGGTGGCGCATGCTCGACAAGCTCAAGAAGGGAAAGAACCTCGCGAAGCTGCGAGCGCCCGGCTTCGACGGAGCCGCGCAGATCGTCAAGCTGATGCAGAGGTACGACCTCAGCAAGGCCCGCCGCGGTCGGCCCGAGGGCCAGACGCTTTTCGGTGTGAAGCTGCAGAAGATCATCGTGGCCGCGCAGCAGGCCGAGGGTCTTCAGTCGCTGGCCGAGTTCGTGAAGTCGGCAGAGGAGTCGCACCTCGAATCGATCTCGGTTCCCGACTGGCTGATGCACGCGGAGTCCGACACGAGGCACTGGTCCAAGATGCCCGTCAGCGAGTTCCTCGGGCTCATCGACGTGATCCGAAACATCGAGACCGCTTCGAGGCAGGAGGTCAAGGACATCCGCACGGGCGAGAAGGTGGCCATCGAGACGGCCGTGGACCAGATCGTGTCGCGCGTGGAGGAGGTCAACGGACTCCGAAAGCAGGGCCAGTCGAGCCGGCCTAACCCGATGTCGCTGCAGTCGCTCCGAGACATGATCCGGTGGGCCGACGCGATGCTCCTTCGCATCGTCGACTGGATCGACTTCGCGGGCGGCGACGACATCCAGAACAACACGCTTCGGCGGTACGTGTTCGAGAGCATCGACCGAGGCGAGCACGACTACATCGACGGTTCCAACGAGCTGACGAAGCCTTGGCTCGCGGCCATGGACAAGCTCGACTGGGTTCGCATGAACCGCGAGATCGCGCTGCCGGGCGTCGACAACCCCGGCACGCCGAATAAGGTGCGGATCTACGAGGTCCTCATGTGGTTCCTCCACTCGGGGACCGAGTCGAACCTGTACCGCCGCGACGAGGGATATGCGGGAAACGAGGACCTCAAGGGCTGGACGCCCGGCGTGATGGAGCAGGCGATCCAGCAGCACCTGACAGTCGAGGATCTGAAGATCGCGCAGGAGATCTGGGACGCGTTCGAGGGTCTTCGCGGGCGAGTGTTCGAGCACGAGTTCGAGATGACGGGCAACCGCCCGACCGCGCTGGAGCGCCGCGAGTTCATCGCGCACACCGGACAGAAGATGAACGGCGGGTACATGCCCGCCAAGTACTGGAGCAAGTACAACAAACGAGCGCAGGCCCTCAACGACAAGGCAGACGTGGAGGGGATGTTCGGCCACAACTTCGTGAAGAGCGAGGTCGAGCACGGACACGTGAAGTCGCGCGCGGCCAAGTACTCGGCCCCGCTCGACACCGACATCGGAGTCATCTCTCAGCATCTTGACCGCGTGATCTACGACCTCACGATGCGCAAGGCCGTTCGCGACACCTACAAGATCGTGAACCACCCCCGCTTCGAGTCGGTCATCCGAAAGACGTGGGGGCCCGAGTACGTGGACGCGCTCAAGAAGATGGTGCACGACGCCGCGCGAGTGAAGAGCGGCAAACCGTCTGACGGATGGCGGAAGGCCGAGAAGATCAACAGCTTGGCGCGTTCGAGCGTGATCTACTCGGGCCTCGCCTACCGCATCTCGACCGGCCTCATTCAGGTGACGGGCCTCGCTCCCGGATTCTCGGAGGTCGGACCGCACTGGATGGCCATGGCCATCGCCAACTCGACGCGCAAGGGTGTTTGGGGTCTCGTGCGCGAGGTCCGCGCGGCCAGCCGAGTGCTCCAGCACCGCGGCATCACGAAGGACCGCGAGCTTCGGGAGATGCTTTCGAGGAAGCAGGACCGAAACTCGCTGAAGGCGCGCATCGACGCCAACACGGGCATCCTCATCACGACGGCCGACGCGGTGGTCAGCTCGATCGTGTGGGACGCGCAGCGCATGAAGTCGATGTCTCAGCACGGCGACATGGCCCGCGCGATCCGAGAGGCAGATCGTGCGATCGAGCGCACGCAGGGATCGTCGACCATCGCGGGAGCGAGCCAGCTCATGCGGGCCGAGGGATGGGTTCGGTGGGTCACGCTGTTCGGATCGTTCACGTCCAACATCTACGCGCGAACGCGTCGCGCCGCTCGGATGGCGGGCGGGCTTCAGGCGACCGAGGACGTGGACGGGCGCGCGGTCCGAAGGGCCATGCCGGCGTCGGCCGCGTGGATGATCATCACGACCATCTACGTGCCAGCGATGCTCGACGCGCTGATCCGCGGGGAGGGCCCTCCCGAGGACGACGAGGGCGAGAAGGAGTGGCTGTCTTGGTCACTCAAGCGCGCCGTTTCGCTTCTCGCGTCGCCTGTTCCGGGCGTCAGCCAGCTGGTCGACGGTATGCTTTTTCCCGAGAAGCGAAGGTTCCTCGGAAAGAGCCCGGCCAGCCGAATGCTCGACGTGCCCGTTCAGATGTTCGACGAGCTGCAGGCGGTGTTCAACGAGGACGAGCAGTTCGACGCGGAGAAGCTCACGCTTCTGACGATGCAAGGTCTCACGATGGGTCGCGTGGCCCCGCTCTCGCAAGCCGAGATCTGGGTCGACAACTTCTGGCCGGGCGAGGAGATGGGCTCTCCGCGCGACCTGATCTGGCGAAAGCCCCGAGATAGGAGGGAATGATGATGAAGATTCGCTTTGTGTTATTTCTGCTGGCCCTTTTCCTGGCGTTGCCCGCGACCGCCGCGGAGTTCACGGGCAGCTACAAGCAGCTGCCTTCGGGCGCCTCGCAGATGTTCGAGTTCGGGTCGAACCGCGCGGTCAACGACTTCACGATGCCGATCCAGTCGTGCGGTTCCATGCGCGTGACTTGGGACCGCTCCACCGGGGCGGTCGCGTCGTTGTACGCGACGAGGCCGACCGACGACACGCTGGCCGAAATCGAGGCGGCCACGCTCGTCGTGCAGTTCACGGTGGACCAGACCATCGTGGTGCCGCAGGACTCCACGCAGTTCAGGATCGTCGTCGACACGTCCGAAACGTCGACCACCATCCCGTCGTACGCGCTGGTTTTCTGCTCCGCTTCGGCGGGAAGCGGGTCTGGCGGCGTGATCGGAAGCGGCCTCTACGAAGACATGATCTTGTCGGTCCCGGCGGCCGGAGACCAGTGGCTGCTGACCGACGACAACAACGTGGGGTCCGTCTGCGACGTGGGCGGGACGCCGGCCACCGCCGACCTGTGGTGCGGTTGGAACGGTACGAGCTGGGTCGGGATCGGGATCGCCGGAGGCGGCATTGCCGAGGTGGCCGCCGACGGCTCGCCGACCCTCGGAGGCCCGCTCGAAGCGAACGGGAACAGCATCACTCAGGTTCTCGACCTTCAGACGAAGAAGCTCGACTCGCGCACGTGGTTCGCGTCGCAGTACGCGTCAGGGTCCGACACGGGTGGAATCGTTCAGGCGCTCGCAGCCTGCGATGCCGCTAACGGTGGTCGGGTCATTCTGCCGGCTGGCGTCACAACGATCGACGCGACGGCCATTGCTTCGCCCATCATCAACCTGCCTGCTGACAACTGGGGCCACCGTGGGCACTGCTCTCTGGAAGGGGCGGGCTCCATGAACGCGACGGAGTACAACGTCTATGGCGGAAGCACGCTGATCATCAACAACAGCGCAGACAAGACCGCGATCCGAGTGAATGGGTCAAGTCAGGTGCTGCGCGGGTTTGACATGGTTCTTCCGGGTATCACCGCAAACGGGATTGGAATCCAGATCGAGTCGGAGGCCTTCGATGCGTATTTGACCGGAGAGCACGGTGTCGCCAATTTCTTGCTCGATCACGTTTCCGTGATCGGCATCGACACAAGTTTGGGCGACCTGACTGACACGTTAGGGACTGGTGTCCTAATGCGGTTCGGATTGAAGTCGCAGATCATAGGCGGGACGATCAAGAACTTCGATGCGGGTATCAAGCTGACGAAGGTATTGACGATTGCCAGCCCCGAAAGCAATCAGTCCAACGCAAACCTATTGTCTGGCGTTCAGATCAGGGCGAACGATGTGGGCCTTCTGCTAGCGGACCAGGGGTCGTGCCAAAACATAACTTTGTCGGGTGCGACCATTGAGGCCAACACGATCGGACTCTCAATTCTCGGAACCGACACGACAGCGTCGGCGTGCCTTGTCCGGGATATTGGAACGCACTGGGAGAACGAGACCGACAACATCAACATCGTCAGCAATCATGCGTCGTACATAGGAATCGCCCCACAAATGTCGAGTGCGGCGGTAGGGCACGACATCGTGCGCAGCGACAATAACTGGTTCGGCACACCCGACGTAGTGATAGGAGGAGACCTTGCTGGCGGTGTGAACTACACTGGCGGGGCTGAGATCAGGTTGCTCAACTCCGCGAATATCAGCGTGTGGAACGGAGCATTGGCGACCACCGCAACGGGCGAAGTGGGATATTCGGCCAACTGCCCTGCCTGGGGCGCGGCCGGCGTTCACGTTGCGGGAGACCTCTGCTTCCAGTCCGACGACACCCTCTTCGTGTGCGAGCCGACGCCCGCCACCGACGGGATCTGCAAGACGGAGGGCGAGTGGACCCAGTTCAATCACGGGTTCCCCATCTCCGAGGGAGGGACCAACTACGTCGATTCCCCGGACGGAGTCGAGCTGTACGGTGGCCGAGGCATCGTCCCCGTCTTCACGAACGGCGACCCCGACACGATCTCCTTCGACTTCGACTTCTCGAAGGACTACGCGTCCGCGTCGATGGGCGTCGAGCAACTTGAGTTCACGACCACCGGAACGGGAGCCGGCGGATGGATCGGAGAGGGCGCAACCAACAATCCGACCGAGTTCAAGTACAGCATTTCTCTCGCGCCAGACACGGGCGGCGCAGACACCGAGTACTTCTTCCCGCTCGCGCCTTTCTCGCTGATGATCGCGGGTCCGACGCAGGCGAGGACAGTCACGTTCCCAGACGCCAACTTCACGGCCGCGAGGACCGACGCGAGCAACACCTTCACGGGCGCGCAGATCAACACGGCCGAGATGTTCGCGGACGCTCTCGGCGTCGAGTTCGAGACGGGCGACGCCCTGAACGACTGCTCCACCTTCGCGAATCCGGGCGGTGGGATCTTCTACGACACGTCTGAAGGCAAGCTGATGAAGTGCCAGAACAACGCGCTGACGGCACTCGACACGGGTGGCAGCGGCGCACCTGGCGGCGCCATCGGAACCGTTCAGTACCACGACACCGGAGACGTTCTGGGCGGCGATGCGGGGATGGTGTATGACGCCGCCCTCGACAAGCTGACGCTTCTCGGTTCGGTCGTCGCGCCCACGATCACGACCACGCCCTCGGACACCGCCGAGGTCAGGCTCACGAGCGCGACGGACGCGCAGGAGGTCGCGGTCAGGCTCAGCGACAACGGCACCACGTCATCGATGGAGATGGTCGTCGACGACGGGACCGGAATCGATCAGCAGTACATGCTCCTCAACGGGGCGAACGCGATCATCACCACGACCAAGCCCCTCGACGTGAGCGGGTTCCTGACCGGAACCTCCTACAACCTCACCACGTCGGGCACCACGCACTCGCCCAGCGGACGATCGATCCGAGGCGCGGTCCACTGGTACACGAGCGGGTCCACGAAGACGGTCACGCTCCCCAAGATCGCCACGGCCGGCGACGGGGTCAACGCATGCTTCTACAACATGAACGGGGCCGGCAACCTCATCATCGACGCCGACGCGGACGACTGGATCAGGCTGTCGGGCGTGGCCGGAACGGCCGGTTCCACGATCGACGCCAGCACGCCCACGACGGGCGACTTCGTGTGCATGATCGGACGCGACAACGGGGCTGACGACGAGTGGATCGTGCTGGGCAAGGCCGGCGACTGGGCGGCAAACTGATGCGAAAACTACTACTCGTTCTCCTCGCGATCCCGCTCCTCTGCGCGTGGCCTGGCGTCGTCACGATGGGCGGGGGTGGCGAGAGCGGCGGCGGCGGCGGCGGGGGTGGAGGCACCGAGTTCACGTTCGTCGACTCCGCGAGCGGTGGAGTGGACGCGGCTGGCACGACCGTTTCCACATCCGACCCACTTGTCCTGGCGGCGGGCGACCTCGTCGTCGCGATGGTGTCGTACGAGGACGGCGGCGCCACGACGGCCACCGTCACGGACGGCGGCTCCAACTCGCTGACCTTCGACACAGGAGAGGACATCACCAACTCGGGCGGCGAAATCACCGTCCACCCGCTCTACAAGACGAGCGCGTCGGCCAACGCGACGGCCACGTTCACGGCCACGCTGGGAGCGGCGAAGGCATACAGCCGAATCATCGTGATGCAGTACCGCCGAGCGGGAACCGAGACGGTGTCGAAGGACATCAGCGGGACGCGCGAGGGGCAGGGAAACAGCCTTAGCCTTCTGTCGGGGTCTTTCTCGACGACCGGCTCTGACAACGTGGTGTGCGCTCTTTCAGCAATCTACACGAGCGGAACACACAGCAACTCGGTGGTTGCCGGGACGACAGCCGATCACGTCCACCAGCAGAACGGGGCCTACACGTGGTGCAGATCGTTCACATCGCCTCTGACCACCCAAACGGCGTCGTCAACCTACACAGCAAACAACCACTGGGTTGTGACCGTTCTCGGATTCAAATCAGAATGAGGTGTGTTATGCGGTTTCTCGTCGTCCTTGCATTGCTATTTTCGGTCAGTGCGTCGGCCGACTCTGGCGTGACTTTCGTCGGCGTGTCGCGAATCGCGCCTCCGGCCGGTGGAGGTGGTTCATTCAGCGCCTGCACAGACGGCGTCGACTGCTACTGCGACACGGTGTCGGACGGGAGCCTGTTGCTTTGCGAGGACTTTGAGAACCCGGACTACTACCTGAACACGGCCAATAGCATCATCGCGGGCACGGGTTCAGGCGTCAACCATAACCGAGGCGAAGCATCGACGTGGTACTCGATCTACGGTCAGCCGTCTTGGGATGGTTATTTCAGTTCATCAGATCCAACGCCGACACTTGGATCGGCCTGCGGGTCGAACGTCAATGAAGCGACGGGTGTATGTGCCGGTGTTCTGACATACTGCTCGGCGGCGCAGGGTGCTCTAAACGGCGCTGGCCTCGATTGCTGGGGACCTGATATCAATGACAAATCGCAGGTTTGGTTTCAGCGTTCGGGAGACTTCGACGAAGAAGTCACGGACTTGACCCTCACGGGTGGGACTGGTGCCACCGCAGATATCGGAGCGGGAAATGCTCACCTCGCGATCCGCGTGCCAAGAGGCGGCGCCTACTTCGACACGGACGGCGGCGCTGGTCAGAAGAACTTTACAAACTCGACTGAGATCGGGTTCACGATGCTCAGTGCGCACGCCACAAACACAATCGATAGCGGGATTATTACATCAGGGGCTCCCTGGAAGTTTGAAGAGTGGAGACCCGCAGACGAACAGCCGTTCATGGGGATGATCGGCCCGGGCGGCGCGGGCGATAACGATTTCTTCCCCTATCAGCCGTTCTTCTGGGTGACATCCAACGCCGCCTGTGAGTCGTACATCCACACCGCTACGGCGCATGTCGGATCGATTGGTTGCATGAACGACGACACGAAGATGGGCCTCTCGGCGGACGGAAACGTATTCCCGAACTGGGCCGTCGATGAGTACGAGGGAAGCGGCGTCACGAAATACGACCGTGCGACGGATTGGCCGTGGGGTGAGTGGGCCTGCACGCGCGGGCATATCACGGGCATGGGCACGTCGTCGATGGAACTCAAGGTCTGGCACAACGAGATGCTCGTGATCCACATCAGCGGACTCGACACGACTGCAATGGTCTCCAACTACTACAACTCATTCTGGTGGAACGCATACTCGAACCTCGCCAACGACACAGGACTTGCAGAGGTGGCCTACCGCTACCGAGACAACATCCACATCCGCCAAGGCGTCCCGGTCTCATGCGCTGCGGTGGGCATGCCCTGATGGCTGACGACGAGTTCCACTACTGGCGGGTGCTGGAGGCGGTCGGCGGCGGCGCAGTAATCGCGTGGTTCGCCACGAGCGGGTTCCCCTGATGCCCGCTGAACACGACACGCTCACGCTGATCAACCACATCGATCAGAAGTTCACCGAGGCGAATCGGGACAGGACTGCGGCGTTGAAGGACATTCACGCGAAGATCGACTCGCAGGGCGAGAAGATTGCTCGCATCGACACCACGCTGGCGCTGCACATCGAGAACACCAACGCGCGGTTCGACGAGCGCGACGACGCCGAGGAGAAGGCCGACGAGCGCAAGGACACCTGGATGCGGACGGGAGCGACCATCGTGCTGGGCGGCGGCGCGCTGTCTGCCGTGTGGGGCTGGTTCAAGGAGCACGTACTGAAATGACGTTAGGACCTCGCGTGATATTCAAGGACGACAGAGACTCTGCATCGGGGCGGGGCTGCCGCATGTTCGCGGCGCACTTCCAGCCCTACACGCTGGAGATCCTTCGAGCGTCGGTTCAGGCATTCGCCCTACGCGAGGACGTGTCGGTCGTCCGCGTGACGGAGGGCCACCGCCACATCCGAGACACGAAGGACCAGCACGAGGCCTGCAAGGCCTTCGACTTCACGGCCGAGAACGGGAGGGGCGAGCGTCTGCTGAAGATGCACTACGACCTCGTGGGGTCCCAGATTCGCAAATGGCTGGGGGCCGACTACGATGTGATCGTTCACGGCGAAGGGACGAACCTCCACATCCACGTGGAGCACGACCCCAAGCCTCAGAGGGGGACCGCATGAAACGACTACTTCTCGCCGCCGCGCTGGTGCTGGCCGGGTGCCAGGACAAGCCCTGCGACCTCGACCGCGACGGAAAACAGTCCACGCTGGCCGACTACAGCGCGTTCTACGAAACGCTGGGGCTGGCCGAGGGAGACGTGGGCTACAACAAACGGGCCGACCTCGACGGGGACCACGCGGTCACGTCCGAAGACTTCACGCTGTTTCGGGCCGATTGCCCGATGAAAGAGGAGGACGCGAAGTGAGCGGAGCAATTCAGAAGACGGGTCTGACGGAGGCCGGGGTGGCGGTCGCGGTTCTGGGCGGGTTGGAGGCAGCGCAGCAGATGCTCCTGCAGACGCCCATCATCCCGCCGCCTTGGGGCGCGCTGGTGCTGTCTCTTCTGGGCGTGGGTGTGTTCATCCTGCGTCGGCGGTCGAAGGCGAACCCGTGAGCGCGATGGCGTGGGCGGCGGCGGTCAACGCGGGCGTGATCCTCGTGTTGGTCGCCGCGCTTTGCGCGGTCGAGGCCGCGCGCAGGAAGACCAAGAAGAGGCTGTTGGAGGCGCAACGTGAGAGAGACGACATCCAGTCGCGGATGGCCGACCTCGTGGCGACGATCGACCTTCTCGTGGATTCTGATCCTGATCTCGACGAGCTTTCTCGCATGTCCGAGGCAGCCGCCCGCTCCGCGGCCGGTGCCGGAGGGGGTATGTCGGAAGTGGAACAGGCAGCAGTTGATCGGCTACTTCGCGCTGGTGCAGCTGGCGGAGCAGGAAACGGCGGCGGGGGATGAGGCGCACGTGGCCGAGGCCGTCGAGGCGATGGGGGCGATGCTTACGCGATGCGGAATCTTGAAGCGCTAGTCGTGTGGGTGGGGCTGCTGTGCGCGGTCGGCGCTTCGGCGCAGGACCTCACGCCCCGCGTCAACAAACTGAACGCGCGCCTCAACGCGCTTCTGACGGCTCCAGCCGACACCGTGGCTCCGGTCGACCTCCGTGCCGGCACCACCATCGGCGGAGCGGCCATCGGCGGGGGTGGAGGCGCGCCGACGACCGTCGACTACCTCGTGGGAACGGCCAGCGGTTCGCTGTCTGCCGAGATCGTGTTCGGGGCCGCCGTCGCGAACCAGTGCGTGACGGGCGTGGCCGCGGGCGCCGTCACGCGGGCGCAGCCCGACTTCAGCTGGCTGTCGGGGACCGCCACCGACGCGCAGGTGAACGGTCTGACGGAGGCCGACGAGGTCGTGGGGACCGAGACCGACGAGGCGCTGTGCACGTGGGAGACCACGGGCGCCAAGGTCGACTGCGACCTCGTGGTGAACGCCGGAACCAACGTGGCCAACGACCTCGAAGAGGAGACCCACGCGACCGAGCACCAGAACGGGGGAGGAGACGAGGTCGCCACCGCGACCGCCGCGGCCAACGCGATTCCGAAGGCGGGTGCCGGCGCTCGCCTCGACAGCGCCTGGCTCGACGCGGACCTGGAGGCCATCGCCGCTCTCCCCACGACGGCATACGCGCGCGGTCTTCTCGACGACAACGACGCGGCGGCGATCCGCGCGACGGCGGGAGCGCAGCGGGCCGACGCGGAGCTGGACTACATCATCGACAACTGCATTCTGGAGAACGACTCAACACCGATCCCCGACGGCTGCGTGGGGGACGGTTCAGACGCCGAGGGCGGCGGTGGGGGAATAACGTATGCGAATGCTGCTGCTGCTACTCTGGCTGGCTTCTAGTCTCTGGGCCGGGGCCGCTGGCGCGAACCTGATTCTGGAGGGGTCGACCGACTCGCTGGAGATGATCACGTCGTCGACCGCGACGACCGAGTACCACGTGTCGTGGAGCAACGTCACGGCCACGGCCCTGACGACCCCCGGCACGACGACGGGGACCGTGTCGTCTGCCACGACCACCACGATCCTCGCTGCCCCCGCCGCGTCGAACTGGCGTTATGTGCGCGAGCTGACCGTCTACAACACGCACGCGTCCACGTCCAACGACATCACGATCAACATCGACCGCAGCGCGACCGACCGAAGACAGTTCAAGGCCACGGTGGCGGCGGGCGAGTCGATCAAGCTTCTCGCGAACGGCAACTTCGGATTCTACGACTCGCAGGGCCGCCTCAAGACCAGCGTGCAGAACGCCGGACAGGTCGCCAACACGCTCAACACCGTCGTTCTTTCGGCCGCGGTCGGAAATAACAACGCCGTCGCGAACACGATCGAGGACGTGACCGGGCTCAGCTTCTCGGTGACGGCAGGCGAGTCGTACTGGTGGCGCTGCGCGATCGCCTACACGTCTGCCGCGACGACGACCGGGTCTCGCTGGAGCATGAGCGGCCCGACGGTCACGAACCTCAGCTACACGAGCAGCTACCCGCTCACGGCCACCACGCTGACGACCAACTACGCGACGGCCTTCGCCATCCCGGCCGCGTCGAACGCATCGAGCTTGACGGCTGGCAACGTGGCGATCATCGAGGGCATCGTCACGCCGTCGGCATCGGGCACGATGCAGGTCACGCATGCGAGCGAGGTGGCGAACAGCTTGATCAACGCGCTGGCAGGTTCGCAGTGCCAGTGGATGAGGACACTCTGATGCGTTACACGACGGCCCTCGTTCTCGCGGTCCTCTTCTCTGCCTTCTCGTGCGGCGGCTCCGCACACGCTGCGGGCGGGTACGACATCCAGATGAAGTGCCTTGAGTCGCAGGGCCCCGTCACGACCGTTCGCGTGGAGCCGGGTTGGTCGCAGTCGACGGGCACCGAGTGCGTTCACGTGTCGGCCCACAACGCGGTGGGTGGGCTCGTGTCTGTGGTCGTCGTTCGGGGTTACCCCGAAGACTGCGTGCCGGTCCCCGAGCCGCCCACGCCCGTCGTGATAAGCGCTGGCGTGGCCGCTCTTCTGTGGAGACGCCGCGCGTGAGCAACAGGATGATCGGGCCGTGCGTTGTGTGCGGGCGGTATCCGCAGAGGAGAGCGAACCGATGTCCGATCTGTCAGAGACTGATGTGCAGGAGGTGCTGCAGGAGAAGGAAGGGGGGTTTGTCGATGCCTTGCATCGAGTGTTCCAGCGCGCTGACGACTGGTACGAGGATCACCTCGACCGACGCGGACGCGACGCAGTCGACCAGTGCCTCCACCTAGCGGGGTGGTTCCTGATCGCTTGCTTGGGAACGGCGGCGGCGGCGTGGGCCGTCGCGCATTGGCGGGAGTTCGTGTCGCAGGCGCCCATCGAACGAATCGACGACACCGAGCGAGACATGCGATTCATGCTTGTGGGAGCGTGCCTTGGCCAGGTCGTCCACACGGGATGGACGACCTGGCTGGCTGCCGCGCTGTCGGGCTAGGCCTGCGTGACCTTGCGGAGGAACTTGGCGAGCTTCGCCTGTTTGTTCCGCTGCTTCTCCTTCACGTACTGGTCCACCGAGTCGGGCCTCTCCATGCTGATGACGGACACCTGCCGGGTCTGGCCTCCCCGGTCCAGGCGCCCGATGGCCTGGTTGCGAAGGCCCCCGCTCCACGGCGTCGAGTAGAACACGGCAACGTGCGAGCCGTGCTGCAGACCGTCGAGTCCCTCCCCCGCGCTGGCTGGGTTGCAAGCGAGGACGGGGACCTCTCGGCGCTGCCACGCGGACAGCGACTTGGGGATTCCGATCTGCGCCTTCGGGAACGCCTGCCTGATCATCTTCAGCTCGGCCTGGTACTCGGCGAACACCAGAACGGGGACGCCCTCTGCGCGCTGCACGATGTCGCGCAGCGCCTCGATCTTGGCGTCGTGGTCCAGCAGGAGCCTGGCCCTGCCCGAAGCGTCGTACACGAAGCCTGAGCAGGCCTGACGCAGCTTTCCGAGGAGCACGCCCACGTTGGGAGCGAACGCGTGGTCGATGCCCATCTGCATGAGCCGGTCCACGTCCGCGTGCTCAAGGTTCTCCTCCGGCTCCACCGTTCGGAGCCTGTCCCGAAGGTCCAGCTCGAAGTCGGCCGCCAGCGCGCAGTACTCGTCGAACGCTCCTGGGTCCCAGGGCACGTGCACCGTCGTCTCCAACGGGTGCGGCGTGTCGAGGTAGCGCCCGAGCGAGGCCTTGTACGTGATGGGCGCGAGGGCGCGCTCGACACGATCCTCTCCCACGCGGTCGACCGTGTACTTCACGCGCTCTCCCACCCACTCCTCCACGCAGAAGTCCCTCCTGAACATCGTGATGTTGAGACCGAGCCTTCGGCGAAGAGAGATGCTTGCCTCCTGCGTCCAAAGGTCCGCGTATCCTTCCGGGTTAGGCGTTCCCGTCAGAGCGAAGCGGCGCTTGAACTGGTGAACGTATCCGGGCCTTCTGCCCTTCCCCTTCTTCTTGAAGCCGCAGTGCCTCTGCACGCGGTTGGCCGAGAAAGCCTTCATGTGGTGACTCTCGTCGATCACGAGGATCTCGGGCAGGAGCGTGGGGTCTTCGTCGACCATGTCGTAGAACCACTCAAGGTTCTCGAAGTTGAGGCCCAGCACGTCTGGCCTCGCCAGAACGGCGGAGCTTCTTCGCTCCGCCGCGCTGGCGTAGGTCAGGTCGAGGCCCCACTCGTCGATCTGATGTGGCCAGGTCTTCTCGACGATCTGCTTGCGGGACACCACCAGCGTGCGCCAGGGCCCGTACACCTGACGGATCCTCGCGATGGCCAGCAGCGTCACGATCGTCTTTCCCCAGCCGATGGGGGCGGGCACGAGCGCTTCGGTCCTCGACGCGAGCCAAGGCCACGCTTCTCTCTGTCCGGGTCGTAGTTCGTCCAGCGATCTTCTTTCCACCTCTCACCTCCTCCGTCGCAGTAGTTGAGGTACTCGCGGATGCGAAGGTCGAAACTTTCGACCGACCGCACGATCCAGTACCTCTGTCCCCGACCCACCATCTCGTGCTCGAACCGAAGCTGTCCGGCCGACTGCCGACCGTCGAACGTCTTGAACTCGACGAAAACAACCGGCGCGTAGGGCAACACCAGAAGGTTGTCGCTTCCCCCGCGCCGGCCTATCAGCCGGAACTTGAGGAGCACCCCGTCATATTTGTTGGTCACGAGCGCTCGGCCCTTTGCCTCGATCTCCGACTCCCTCACTTCGCTGTAAATCTCCGGCTCGTCCACATGCTCACCTCCACCGGGATGGATTCAGCCCACTCCCGGCCGTTCAGCAGCTCGCGGCGCAGGAGCCTTTCCTGCTCCGCCGCTGAGTCCTCACCCACCTCCGTCACGACCTCGTCGTGGATGCTCATGACGGGGCACAGGCCCGTGTACTCGCACCGGCCTAGCGCCTCGATCATGAGGTCGAACGCTATGCCCTGCACGAGGCCCTGGAAGATCCGAGCGCCGTACGTGCGGGCCGGCTCCATGTAGCCGGTCTTGTCGTTCTTGAGCACGACCTGGATCTCGTCTCGCGGGGTCCCGTCTGGCCACTTGCCCTCGACGATCGAGGGCATCCAGAAAGTCTGCGTGGCACCGCTCGGCCTCGTGGCCGTCACGCAGTTCTCGTGCTTCGTGAACCGCACACGGTCGTCGAACGCGTACGTCACAAGCCCGGGAGGCCGAAGAAGGGCACGCGTGAACGAGTCGGACGCGTGTCGCCAAGCCGCCACGAAGGCGGGGTGCGTCACGCGGTACTGGTCCGTGATGACCTTCGCTGCGGGGCGCAGGTACGTGATGCCCTTCTTTCCCTGCTGAGTGACCCAACCGTCGGGCCCGAGACCGTACATGCAGCCCAGCTCCACGCTCTTGTAGAACTGCCGCTCGTCCTCCGTCACTTCTGAGATCGGCTTCGACAGCCGCTCGGAAGCGGCCGCGCGGTACACGTCCACGCCAGACCGAAGGAGAGACAGAAGCCACTCCTCGCGCGCCAGCCAGGCCCCAACCCTCAGCTCGATGGCCTTGTAGTCGCCCGCCACGAACGTGCGGCCCTCGGGCGCCTGCAGGAACCCGCGGATGTTGTGTCGCGTGGCCGAGAAAAGCTCGGTCGGCTCGATGTGGAACATGTTGTCGAAGAAGGCGGGGTCCGACGGCTGCCTCACGAAATTCTGAAACTGCACGCCTAACGATGTTAGGCGCCCAGTCCAAGCCCCGTGATAGATGAACCCCCCACGGATCCTCCGGTCGGTCCCCGTGTGGAGGAGAAGCGGCCGAAGCTTCTTGCGGGCTGCTCCGGCCAGGCCCACTCGGGCCTCGGCCACGAAAAGCTGGTCCGCGTCGAGCTTTCCCGACTCGATGGCGGCCTCCACCGTCTCCAGCTGCAGGTTCGGGGTCCCGATGAATTCGGCGGCCTGCCTGACCTGGGTGGTCTTGAATCCATATCGGTCGAACACCTCCCTCTCGGCCTTGTCCTGCGCCACGTCGAGGGTGTCGAGCGCGTAGCGCGTGCTGGCCACGTCCACCGGAACGCCCCTCTCGTTCATTTGCCTGACGGCCCAGGAACGAGCCGCGTGGAAGAGGGGGTCGACGCCGTTTCGCTGCAGCCTAACGAACAGAGGGCGCAGCGCCTGCGTGTCCTGCGCGCAGTACTGCCTGAACTGCTCCCAGGCCACCGGCTGAGAGGTGGAGTCCTCGAAGGTGTTGTTGTCGCTCGGAACGCAGAAGAGGCCGATGAGCTTCTTGCCGGGGCTCTTCAGCTCGACCCCATCGAAGTCTGCCGCCCTCTGCAGCTTGATGGGGAGTCCCGTCGTGAGCGCAAGCTCCGAAAGGTCGACCCAGATCGTGTTGTAGGGCCCCGCCACCCCGGCCCGAGTGGGCTGGTCGTCTGCCGGCCAGTCGCTGCCGGACCTCTCGTGCCATGCCTTCGCGAGGAGCCTGTCGAAGGGGGACCAGTGCACGATGTAGAGCGGGTTCGACTTCTTGCCCCACTTCAGCGCGCGGGCCTTGCGAAGCTGGCCTAGCACCACGTAGAGGTCAGGCTCCTCGAACACCAGAGCGCGCGAGTCGTCGAACGGCAGAACGGACCAAAGGATCGGACGCGTGGATCGGTCCGCGCAGTACACGTGCGCTCCGACCCTCGTGAGGTCGAGCGCGGACTGGCTCTCCGCGTCCACGAAAACGATGTTGCTTGCCATGGAAACCTCCAAACGAAAAAAGGGGCCCGGCTCGCGCCGGGCCCCTCGTCATGACAGGGACAGCGCCACTTCGCGCTGTCCCCGGGCCGTCGGCCCACCCCCAACTCGGAGAGCCGACGGCCTGGGCTGAACCTCAGCCCGTTGCCTCAGGCGTCCGCTTCGAGGTCGAACTCGTCTCCGTTCGAGTCCTCGACGACCACGCGGCGCCCTCGCCGCGGTGCCGGCTCCGCCTCGGCGGGGGCCGCCTCTCGGAAGAAGGCCGACGGGTCCTCCTGCGGAGGCTTGGCCGCGCCTCGGCCCCTCTTGGGGGCAGGGGCCGGTGCCTCCGCCTCCACGGGCGCCGCACGCCGCCTGGACGGGGCCGCAGCGGGCGCCGCGGGTGCCGGCCGGGCCTCGGGGGCCGGGGCAGCGATCGCCTGCCTGACGGCCGCCTGCGGCGCCGAGATGGCGGGCAGCTTGGCCACGACGCCCTGCACGAGCGCAAGAGTCTGCTCCTGCGTTCGGCCCACCCGCCTCGCGGCGGGGAAAAGCCCCTGCACGGCCAGAAGCCGCGTGTTCACGCGATCGCGCTTGGGCTGCGCCCAGAACTCGATGATGCAGCGAACGGCCCAGTTGCGGGTGGGGTACTGGTCGGGACGCGTGCACACGCGGCCCTGAGCGTCGAGGATCACGGGCTGGTCCTCGTTCTTCGCGCCCACGACCCAGAAGCCCGCGTTGAACTCGGGGTCGATGAGGTCACCGTCCTTGATGTTGACGTTGACCTTCTTGAGGCCCGACGCGATCTGGAGCGCGATGTCGTACTCGCGCTCCGTATCCTCGCCCCACTTGGTCGTCGCGACGTGCTTCGACACCGCGAACAGAAGCTGAGCGTCCTCGCTCCCCTTCTGGACCATGATGTCGACGCCGAACTTCGCGTCGAATCCCGGGGCGCCTCCCGGCGCGGCGAGGTTCGGGGGGAACACGACGATGCCGGTGAGGGCCGCGATGCCCTTCTGCTCCTGCTCGTCCAGCTGGAAGTCCGCGATGTCCTCGAAACCTTCGAGGCCCACCGCCTGCTCGTAATTGATGCCCATGTTATTTCTTTTCCTTCTTTGACTTGGCTTCCGCCTTGGCCGCCTTGGCCGCAGCTTTCGCCTCGTTCGCTTCACTGATCTCTCTCGTCTTGATTTCAGCTCGCAGGTCCGGCGCCGATGTCGGACGCGTCAGTCGGACGTGCGTGCCACGCTCTAGCACGAACTTGTCGATGACGCCTGCCGAGTCGGGGTACTCGTCCCGAAGCAAGGCCGGCGTCTTCAGCGTGTAGGGCTCGACCACGCCCTTCAGCCGAAGCTGATGAGCGATCTCCCCCGGCTCGACGGCCGGGTTCCACTTGGCGGGGTTGTCGACGGTCTTTCGGCTCCAGTTGGGGAACCGATCGACCTGATCCTTGACCACGCCCGCCAGGATCTCGACGCCCTCCGTGATGGCCGTGCGGTTGGCCACGACCCACTCGATCTGCCCGTCGTTCACGATGTTGAACAGCGTGTCGGTGGCCGACGTGACAAGCTGCGTGTATCCCACGCAGCGGTCTCGGAACGGGCAGTAGTTGCACGTGCTGATGTCGCTGGGTGCGTAGGCCGAACCCGCACGCTGTCGGCTGACGGTGTGGTTCACGTGGCCACGGAACTCGACGAGGTCGTCCCAACTCGTCTCGAACGTGAGAACGTCCTCACGAATCCTCGGCTGAACCACGCCGAGGACCACCCGCTTCTTGCGGGGGATCGTGCGGGCGAGGTTCGACGCGTACACCCAGAACTGGTTCGCGTCGGCCTCCACCTCAACGGCCCCGAACTTGTAGTCGAGCACCACAAGGAAGTCGGGACCGACGATGGCCACGTCGACGGTGCCGTACGAGTCTGGCTCGTGCGACAGCCTCACCCGCTTCTCAAGAAGCACGCGGATGTCCCCGCCCGCCTGCTCGGTCAGCGTGTCGATCAGCTGAAGCACAGCGCATAGCGCCGTGACGACCTGCTCGAAGTCTTCGGCCGGAACCTGATCGTCCAGCTCCAGCGTCTCGATGACCAGCCCCACCGCGTTCTCGACCAGCGCGGTTGACCAGTCGGGGGTCTGGCCTAGCACATAACGCATGGCCCCCTCCGCGATGTCGTGCAGTCGGTGCCCCCGCACGCTCGCGTCGCTGTCTGGGTTGTAGTCCTCCTTCGCGGCCTCGGCCGCGATCTTGTGGTGGTACCAGTGTCCACACTCCAGCCAGTAGTCGGCCGAGCTAGGGTTGTGGATCGCGTGTTTGGTCATGTCCGATCAGCTCCTCGTTCGTTAGGTACAGGATGTAGCCGGTTTGTTGGTATGGGCTGGACGGGCTCGTGCAGTGGGCCGCCCTGTGGCCGGCCCCCGCTCCGTGCAGGTGAGGGACCCCGCAGTGGTCGCAGTCGAACGTCCACACCTTCTCGCTCCACGCGCGGCAGCCCACCCGCGGAATGTCAGTCGTCATCGTTCCTCCAGTCGTAGAGTGTGTCCTCCTCGCGCAGCGCTCGAACGCGCTGCACGAGGAAGTCGGAATCGGGAAAGTCCTCGACGTACTGGACGCCCGCCTCTTCCAGGGCCTCGCGGATGTACCGCGTGCAGCCCTGGCAGGCGTCCAGCAGTCGATCGATCAGGCCCTCACAGGACATCGTGCAGGTACAGGTCCAGCACCTTGCTGGCCACCTCGATCACGATGAGGGTGAGGACGAGCCAGTTCAGAAGCCCGAAGCGTTCGTGCACGTCGTAGCGCAGGCGCCCGACCTGAGAGCCGACCGTGGCCACGGCTCGCACGTGCGCCTCGTTCTCCGCCTGCTTCGCGGCCTCGTAGGCCGCGATGCGCTTCTTGATCGCGACGATGTCTTCCTCGTGCGTGATGTCTGTCATGTCAGATCCTCCTCAAGACCACGTACCCGCGGTCTGCCTCCACGCGAACCCAACCCTTGAAGCGGGGCCGAAGCCTCCAAGCGGTCTGCCGCGCGGTGGACTCGGACCCCGTCTTGATCCTCTGCTGTTCCTGGCCCGACTGCACGAACTTCGTGATGATCGAGAGCCAGTCCCTGTTCCTTCGTTTGCCCATCAGAAGAGGTCTCCTTCCTTCACGCCGACCGCGGCTGCGGCAAGCTTCTTCTCGGCCGCCTCGCGGAGGTCCGCACGGCCAGCCTCGATCTCCGCGTACTTCGCGTGGTAGGCCGACTCCTCGATGCGTTCGAGCCACCTCCACACGTCTCCGACCGAGATCCAGTCCTTGCGGTCTCCGCGCTCGTCAACCCCGACGAACTTGGCCGACCGAAGCACCGACTTGAAGTCGATGACCGCGGCCGAGAGCGCCTGCTCGAAGGCCTGCGCGGCCTTCAGCTCCAGCTCAAGGTTTTTGATGTAATTCAAGGTCCTTCTCCCTTTGTCGCAGTGCTAGTTTGATCCACTCGTCGATGCCCCGCTCGGGCGGGTGCTTCTGCTTCACGTCCTTCTCGCTCAAAACATGTCCCCCTTCTTCGCCCGCCTCTTGCGGGCGTAGGCGATCCGTCGGCACTTCTTGCAGAAGTGTTTGCCCACGCTGTTCGTCCCGATGTCCTCGGCCCTCAGCTCGTGCTTTCGTTTCTTGCACTTGCCGCCGGGGCGGAGGGTCGCGTTCGGACGCTTGGCGAACACGTACTTGCGCGCGGGCTCCGTCGCCAGCGACTTGCCGTCCGCCCGCTGAGCGGGCGGCTTGATCTTCTGCTCCTCTTCGAGGATCAGCTCGATCACGTCCCACAGCCTGCTGGCGACCTCCGCCAGCAGCGTCTTCTCGTCTCGCTCGCTCATGCCTTGTACCTCCGGGCGGCGCGGGCCCGCTTGAAGATCTGGCCCGCCTCGATCTGCGCCTCGCGCACGTTGCGCGTGAACAGGATCAGCTCGTCGAGATCGCGGATCCCTTCCGCGTCGATGCCCAGCTCCTCCTTGCGCGCCTGCAGAGCGCGCAGGTTGTTGATGGCCTTGAGCGGAGAGCCGCTCGCGGCGATGAACGCGTGCGCGCTGTCGGCGCACTCTTCCGGTGTCATGCTCGTCTCCTTCCAATCGCTGTGTGTTGGGGTGCGATTGAGTGGCCCGGCAGGAACATCCTGCCGGGCGTCTGAATCACATCCGATGATTCGATCTCCCCGCGCGTCATATCACCGCGCGAAGACTGTTAGGCCCAAGACCGCCAGCGCAAACGCCAGCCCGCCCAGCGGGATGACGATGCAGAACAGGTACACCTTGTCCTCGTAGGTCATGTCGGCCTCCTACTTCGTGAGCAGGCGAACGGCCCGCTCCCGGAGCTGCGCCGGGCGAGCGCCCGCCGCCGTGTCGTTGTAGAACTTGGCCGCGAACTTCGCGGCGTCCTCGTACTGCGCCCGTCGCGGCGTCAGCCACTCGGTGATGGCCGAGTAGGCGTCGAGCTTCGACTGGCCATGATTGCCCTGGCCCTCGGTGAAGAGGAAGCCCAGCTCCTCCAGCTTGTTGGAGTAGATGGTCTTCGACCGATCGGAGGCCTTCTCCAGGTCGATGCCGCCCAGCAGCTCGTCCGCGAAGTCGAGGAACTGCCGCAGGTCGAACTTCGACTGCGCAAGCTCCTCGAAGAGCCGCTGCTCCTCCACCGCGTCGTTGATCAGCTTGACGAGCGCCTCGTTGGCCTCGCCCACGCGCTGAGTCACGCGGCTGGAGTGCTTCAGGTACACGCGGCTCTCGCGTGCGTTGGTGACGGCACCGTTGAAGCAGATGAGCTGAGCGCAGTACCGCTCGAAGGTCTGCGCCTCCTGCCCCGTGAAGCCACCGCGCGCCACGATGTAGTGCGCGAAGACCTCCGGCTTGTCGCCGCCGATGCGCGCCGCGATGGCGCTGTTGCCGATGAGGGCCGCCGCGCCAACTTGGCGCCCGCCGTCCTTCGACCACACGCTCGCGGGCACCGCGTGGCCCGCGTCGCACAGGGCCTTGAAGCCCGCGAACGCGTCGCTGTTCTGCAGCGTGCCGTAGGTGTCCGACACGATGCTGATCGGCTTTCGGTCGGTTTTGACGAGCGCCTTGTAGCCCGGCACGATGGTCCGAACCGGCCCGCTCTCGTTCGTGTAGTAGACCGGCTCCTCCGTCACCGTGAAGTCGATGCCGCCCTTGCGAGCGGCCTCGTCCCATGAGAGCCCGCTCACGTCGGTGCCGGGGAACGCGCTCCGGCTCGCGAGCCGCAGGCGCTCGTTGTTGGGGATCTTCGCGATGGCCGCCGCCTTGTCGGCCGGGTCCAGATCCCGGAGGAACACGTGCCGGCTCTTGAGGTCGGCGTAGGTCACGGTCTTGATGTCGAATGCTGCTGCCATGGTCTTGTTCTCCTAGTCAATCGCGTTGTTAGGTTGGGTGCGATTGAGTGGGCCGGCAGGGTTTCACGGGCACGCTGCAGCGTGTAAGTCCCCGTTAACGCACCCCCTGCCGGCCGTCTGAATCTCACCAGCCCTGCTGTTCCTCTCGTCGTTCGCGGGCCGCGATGAACGGCTCGTCCCGCTGATAGGCCTTCGAGCCATAGCAGGGATCGATCGGATACCAGTGGTCGTCGCTCAGCGCCCGGCCCTTCCGGTGAGCAACCGCGACCTTGTCCGCGAACCGCTCGGCCTCGTCCTCCTTCTCGAAGAGGTGGACGTGAACCACCCGGTCCCCGATCTCGTCTTCCGCGATGACGCGGAACCGGTCGAGGTAGTAGTACTGGTCGTCGATCGCGCTCGGCTCGGGGTTGTGCACCCGGATCTGGTCAGGCCGGACGAAGAAAGCAAATCTACCCTTCATGTTATGTCTCCTTCTCTGCGGAATGTTGTTGGGTCGCAGAGATGGAATCACGCACTGACCTTCGCCCCACCGTGGTCGCTCCCTTGGGCTCTGCGGCGGTCCAGCTTGTCCACGCGGCTTGACGTTCCGGGCCCGGCATCGTCGAGGTCCCCGTATGGCGGCGGGGGATCGGTGCCTGCTAGTTCCGAGCGGCGCGTGCGTGATTCCATCTCTGCGATCCTGGCCGGGCGTCCCCGGCTTGGATCGCTGTAGATGTTGGATGTCGTAGGCTGGGCCGGTCTCTGCTGGTCGCTCGGAGATCCGCGGACTCGGTGGTGCGCCGTTCGGTGAACGGTGAGCAGCGGTGAGTCGTGCGGGGTCGCGCGTCGAGGTGTGGGCCTTCGCCTGTCGCACGACCCCTTTGTGGTCCCGGCTCTCGGAGATGCCGTGCGATTGATTCTTCATCCTGGCGCTGTTCGGGACTGGCACGCCGTGGCCCGCGATTGAGAGTCTATTTCGTCTGCGATCTCCGAAGTGGTTGTCGAACGAGCGGGAGTCTACACGCCATCTACAACCCCGCAAGGGGCGCATCGGGTGCTCCTTGCGCTTTCTTGAGGCGCGCTACGGTGGCGGCTCCCAAAACGGCAGAGGCCCGGCCCGCAACGTGCGGACCGGGCCCCGAGGAAAGAGAGGTAACGTGGCGAACGATATCAGGATTCTTGAGGATTGCATACCGCCCGCGTGGGTGGCTGGTCTGGTGGACCTCTGCGGGGTGTCCCCGCACACGCACGGCGTACGGCAGCCCGACGGCAGCTGGTCGCAGGTCGACTGCCAGACGCCGGGGAAGAGGCCCCTTTCGGCCGGCTTCAACTCGACGGCGGCCGAGCGCTGGAAGGGATGCTCGGTCGACACGCTGATGGCGGCCGCGCAGGCTCAGCTCGACGCGGGAGGAAACCTCGGGCTCGTGCCGCCTCCCGGCGTGGTGGTGATCGACGCCGACACGAGCGCGACCGTCGACTGGCTCGACGAAATATGCCCGGCAGACACGCCCGTCATGCGGCGAACCGACAGCTCGGCGCACTACTACCTTCGTTTCCCGGCCGACCTAGCGCTCAAGGCCAAGCGCATCGCTTGGCAGAACGACGACGTGGCATACGCGCTGGACCTCCGAACGCCGGGCAAGGCGCAGGCGGTCGTTCCTCCGTCACGCCACAAGAGTGGGGTCCACTACGTGTGGGAGCGCGGTCTGCCCCAGGACCCAGCCGACGTTCCCAGCATGCCGCAGCAGCTCGAAGACCTCCTTCGGGCGCACGTTAGGCCGGAGGCGGCAGCGCGCGTGAACGTGGACGAGATCCCCGGCCACGACCGCGTTCGCTTCTTCGCGAACCGAATGTGCCGGTACCTCACGAGCAGGGCAGAGGCGATGGAGCGCACGCGCGCTTTCGCGGAGGTGGTGTACCGCGGGAGGCCCGAGCGGCTGGCAGACGCTCTTGCGGCGGGCGGTGAGGTCGAGCGCATCGTGGCTTCGGGATGGGACCGTTTCGGAAGAGCGAACCCGCTGACGGAGGACAGGACGGACCAGGGATTCGTGGACCTTTTCCTGATGGACCCATCTCGTTCCTTCGCGTTCGAGCCCGCGTCGAAGCAGTGGTTCCGATACACGCGGGGGATGTGGGAGCACGTGGCGGTGGACTGGGTGCACCAGTCCGTGGGCCAGCTCCACGAGGTTCTTTTCGACGACGCGGCGCGGGAGGTGGCAGACGCGACTCGGCGCGATCGTCTGATGGCCATGAGCAGGCAGCTTCGGATGGCGTCCCGCGTGAAGGCGATCGTGGCCAGGCTAGCGGTCGAGCCTTCTGTTCTGGTGGACGTTTCGGTTTTCGACTCCGACACAAACCTCCTGCTGATGGGGGACGACGGAGCCAACGTGCGGTTCGTGGTGGAGCTTGACTCGCACCACTCTCGGAAGGCGGAGCCGGCCGACTACATCACGAGGCAGATGGGATCGTACTACGCAACGCCAAGCGACTGGCTTCGGAAGAGGTGGGCCGAGTTCCTCGTCGACACGTTCCCCGACCCCGAGGTGCTCTCGTTCGTGCACAGGGCCGTGGGCGTGAGCACGCTCGGCGTTCTGATCGAGCACGTGATCCTTTTCCTGTACGGGCAGGGAGGCACGGGCAAGAGCACGTTCCTCAACACGCTGCTCGCGGTGTTCGGTTCGTATGGCGCGAAGGTCGCGTTCGAGACCTTCGCGGGCGACTCACCCGCTTCGGGCTCGGCCGCCACTCCCGACATCGCTCGGCTGCGCGGCGTGCGGTTTGTCGTGTGCAGTGAGATCCCAAACAAAGCTCGGCTGGGCGCTCGAATGAAGGACCTCACGGGCGGAGACCGCCTTCTGGGTCGTCACCTGTTCGGTCACCCCTTCGAGTTCAACCCGCAGTTCACGGCGTGGGTGGCAGGCAACGTGGCGCCTGAGGCCGACTTCCTCGACTCGGGCATCGAGCGAAGGCTCCGCGTGGTTCCGGCCGACCACAAGCCCCGCACGGTCAACCCGGCCCTTCTGTCGATGTTCACGAGCGAGGCCGGCCTGCTCGTGGTGATGGAGTGGGTTCTGGAGGGCCTCAGGGCCTTCCAGTCGGCCGGATCTCTGGGCAGCTGCCCTGCGGTCCAGCAGGCCGCCGCAGAGTACTGGGCGTCCATGAACCCCGTCGACGACTGGTTCCGTGAGTGCGCTCGGAAGGGGCCCGGAGAGGTGGGCTCGACGGAGGCCTACCAGCACTTCATCGAGTGGATACACGAGACCCAGGGGCTTCGAGCGGGCAACCCTTCGGTGCCCAATCCCCAGAAATTCGGGAAGGCTTTGGCCCGGCTGGGTGTCCCGAATCGGAAGGGGGCGAAAGGAAAGCGTATGCTCGTCGGACTTGTGTTAGGCGGTGTTCAGTCTACAAGTTCGAGTGTAGGCGGCCACAAGCTGCCGGATCTGAAGGAGTATTCGGAGGACTGAAAAATCAGGGTGGCGTTTGG
>CAYHBG010000002.1:28659-59796 GCA_964354815.1 uncultured Thermotogae bacterium | reverse complement strand
CTCCTGCACCGCAGGGCTTCGCCGATGGCGGGATGCCCAACTTCGGCCTGGAGCCTCTCCCCGCACCGACCGTGACACCCATCCCCGTTCCCGAGGCCCAGCCTGCGAAGGCCCCACCCGCGAAGGGCGGGAAGATGTCCTCCTTCGCCAACCTGGGCACGGCCGGGACGAGCGCCTTCGATCGCTTCGCCAGGATGCCCCTCCCCCAGGCCTCGGGAATGGCCGAGGGTGGGCCTGTGCCGATGTCTTTCGTGGGCGGAGGTCCAGTCCCCGGTCAGGCACAGGTGCAGGGTGACAGCCAGAAGAACGACATCGTGCCGGCCTACCTCTCTCCGGGTGAAGCCGTCGTTCCTCGAACCATCATGCAGTCGGACAACCCGCCGGCAGAGGCCGCTGCCTTCATCGAGCATCTCCTCCGACGACGCGGTACCGGGCCAGCCTTCGAGAACGCCATCGCTGCCCGTGGTGGGCGGAAGATGGCCGAGGGTGGAGTGGTCAAGTCCGGCGGCGCCGGCCAGGAGGGCGCGTCACCCTCGCTCACCGCGGCCGTCACCGGGTGGTGGAAGTCTCGTGGCACGCCCGACCAGGAAGCACACGGACGGAACGTGGACGAGGCCCTGAACGCTCTCCTCCCCTCGCTCGTCTCGGGGCGGAAGGCGCTCCAGACGAAGCGTGCGTCGCTGAAGAAGGTGGATACGCAGACCCAGGAGTAGCCAGTGCCCTTCAAGCTCACCCACCACGACTCGAAGTTCTTCCACGCCCAGGGGACGAACGGTCCCTTCCGGATCGCCAAGCGTGGTCTCGCCAAGGGTCAGCACGAGAAGTACCTCGCCATGTGCAACGGTGGCGTGGTGCCAAAGAAGATGGCCCGTGGTGGTGAGGTGGAGGGGCAGAACAAGAAGCTCGACGAGGCCACCGCCGGATTCTTCCCTCCCACCACCGGGCAGAAGGTGGCCTCGGCGGTCCTGGGCGAGGAGGGCTCCGTACCTCGCGCCATCCTGAAGGGGGTCTCGGACTTCGTCGGACCGGAGAATCCTCCCGTTCACTACGGGTTGAAGTTCATGAACGCGGCAGACCCGGCTGGGATCGCCGGGATCGTGGGAGGCGTGACCGCTCCTGGGAAGGTCGTCGCAGAGATCGGCAAGGCCGCGGCAGGTGCCGCACCGAAGGCCGTGGCCCGTACCCGCGTCGGGCTCATCCCCTGGGACGAGATGAAGCTCCCTGAGGCAGTCGCCGCCGCACGCGACAGGGCCCACCTCCTCCAGCTTGAAGGAGGCCACTACGTCGGGGCTCCACCCTCGGTGACGAACCCCTCCAAGCTTGGCGCCATGCGTGGTCGGATCGACAAGGCCGTCGAGAAGGGCGCCTTCGGCGCCGACTGGTACGAGCGGGCCCGTGGGGCCATCTCCGAGATCTCCCACAACGACCCGGCAGCCGCGGACAGGCTCTCCGCGATGCTCGCCAACTACTCGCCGCAGGCGACCCCCGACGCGAACTTCGGGTGGGCCATCCAGCAGACGAACCGCGCCGCCCACGAGGGGCCGGCGGCCTCTGCGCTCGTCCCTCCGAAGACGAAGGCACAGGCAGTGAAAGGCGCCAAGATCGCGGCCGGAGAGGAACTCGACCTGGGCCCCAAGGCCGGGCGCTACGAACAGCATATCAACCCGAACAAGGCCGAGGAAGCCAAGGTACGGGGAGTGAACGACCTCTGGCAGGGTCGAGTCTTCGGCTATCCCCCCGGAAAGGACACAAGCGTCGGGACCGGGCTCGCCGCCAAGGCCGGCTTCTCGGACGCGCAGCACTCCTTCATGACCGGTGAGAACCTCCTCGCTGCGGAGCGGGCCAAGGCCGCCGGGCTCATCCCCCAGGTGGCAGAACCGAACGTGGGGAACGTCCAGGCCGCCTCCTGGGTGGGGCAGCGCTACAACCAACTCCTGGCGAAGCAGAAGGCCGCCGCCGCGAAGGCCAAGGAAGCCGGGAAGCCCTTCAAGGCGAAGACCGACGCCCAGCTTCGGGAGAAGGCCGCCCAGTCCTACGACACGGTCCTCGACAAGTACACCGGGCAGGAGACCTACGAGACCGTACCCGGACGCGGAGTGCAGGGGCACCTGGAAGGAATCCAGGACCTCCCCCTCGCCGACCGTGCGACCTACACCAAGGCCACCCAGTGGTCGCCCGCGGGACAGGCCGACCCCTTCTACAAGGCGCAGGGGATGCCGGCTCGCCCGACACAGGAGGGCCTCGGTCAGTTCGGGAACGACTTCAACCCGAACGTCACCGCGAAGCCCGTGGTGAGCTACACCAAGGGGAAGGCCACTGCCGGTGGAATGAACGCTCCCGACGAGAGGATGATCAGCGACACGAACAAGCTCCGCACCGTCCTCGACGCTCAGGACTCCGGCGCCTACCACGGGGTGCGCCAGTCCGGTGGCGGGCAGAACGCGGCCTCGGTCCGCTTCCCCCAGGCCCTCGACGAGGCCGCCACGCGCAACCTCTACAAGCAGGCCGAGGCGGCCGGGCTGAACCTCATCGACACTGGCGGTGGAACCTTCACCCTGACCGGTGACTTCGGCGGGATGGCCGCCAAGGACTTCACGAAGCGTCTGGGTGCCATGCAGGAGCCACTGGCCGGAGCAGGTACGGTCAAGGGTCGGTTCCTCTCCGGTCACGAGGGCCAGGGAGTATGGTCGCCCCCGTGGGGCGCGGAAGGATCAGGCGTCGTGACCGAAGACCTCCTCAAGCAACTCCACCCGAACACCATGGCGAAGATCGATGCGAGCCCGGAGCTTCGGGCACTCATCGGGAAGCGTGCCCAGACCGACGCCGCCATGAGCGGCGAACTCGGCGTGGGTCAGCCCAGGCAGGACATCCAGCGCCTCCGAGGCATGATCAGCGAAGAGGGTCTCGCCGGCCTCCAGGCTTACATCGCCAAGCACGGCTCGAAGGGGCTCCCTGCCCTCATCCCGGCCATGCTCGCAGAGGAGGCCGCTCGAACCGAGAAGCACTCCCAGGGCGGCATGGCCGGCGAGCAGACTCCCGGATACGCTCTCGGTGACATCATCCCGGAGCCCTCCATGGTCGCTCCGACGATGCCTCCAGTCCCTGCACCTGGGGTGAACCCCTGGGCGAACACGGGCGTGGCGATCGACCCGTCGCTCGTGACCCAGCCTCCACCGGCCCAGCCCCGCTACGGAGAGGGCGACGTGTCCATGGGCGCCGCCGCCCAGGAAGGGCAGACCCCTGTGGGGCTCGCCTCCCTCGGCCAGGGAATCGCCCGAGGCGTCGGTCAGGCCGCCAACGCAATCCTCCCCTCGAACATCGGTGACCCGCTCATCCGCGCCGGCACGCCCGGTCCCGAGGCCCCGGCAGCCGCTCCAGCGCAAGGGCAGGCCTCCTACAACGGGCCCGGCTCACCGACGTGGCCTGGGAACCCCCAGGCGCTCCCGCAGCCCGGCGGGCAGCCTCCGGCGCTGCCACAGATGCCCCAGATCCAGCCCTGGGGGACGGGCGCCCCTGGACAGATCGCTGCCGGCGAGAAGATGGCCTCCACGGGTCTCCAGGAGAAGGCCAAGGTCGAGAAGAACGCCCTCGACGAGATGGCCGCCATCCAGCAGCGTGGAGCGACGGACCTCCAGTCGCTCACCGCCCAGAGGCAGGAACGGTACAACCAGCGTCAGGCCATCTCCGACCAGATGGAGCGTGACCTCCTCGACGCCAAGGTGAACCCGAACCAGTTCTTCGAGTCGAAGGACACCGGCCAGAAGATCCTCGCCGGGATCGGGATGCTCTTCTCGGGGATCGGCTCCGGGCTTACCGGGAAGCCGAACCTCGCCATGGACGTGATCAACCGCGCCATCGACCGGGACATCGACGCCCAGAAGTTCAATATCAACAAGAAGCAGAACTACCTCTCCTACTACGTCAAGAAGACCGGCGACGAACTCATCGCCACCAACTACCTGAAGGCCGACCTCCTCGACTCCGTCGCCGCACAGATCCAGGCGAAGCAACTCGGGATGCAAGCCTCCGTGGTGGGACCGATGGCGGAGATCGCCCGCGGTCAACTCAAGATGCAGTCGGCGGAGCTTCGCCAGCGGGCTTCACTGCAAGAGCAGCAAGGCCAGATCAACGACTACAACTTCCGGATGCAGAAGATGCGACTGGATATGATGCAGCGGATGCTGGGCGCCCAGCCCGGCTCCGCCGTCGCCGAGGACCACACGCCCTGGCTGAATCAGGCCATCATCCTGGGCGTGGTCCCCCGCAACGAGACGACCCAGGAGTCGAGGCAAGTTCCTCTCCGTGACCCGAGGACGGGCCAGCCCGTCATCAATCAGGCCACCGGTCGTCCCGAGACGCAGACCGTCCAGCAGAAGTACTGGTACGCGGACCCGGAGCGGGCCCGCCTCGCCGATGGCGTCTTCCGTGGTTCGGAGACGCTCGTACCCTCAGTGCAGATGGCGCTGGACATCCTGAAGAAGCACCCGACCGGCACGAGCCTCTACCGGGCTCCGCAGGACCACGCCGCGCTCCAGCAGCAACTGGCGCATATCTACATCGCCTACGAGAAGACGGTGAACCGCGTCCAGCGCCAGCCCAACGAGGAGACTCTGAACGTCCTCAAGGGCGCCCTCGACAAGCCCGGCAACCTGACCTCCTCTGTCGTGGGGAGCAGCGCCTCCGCACTGGGAGTCATCCTCCAGCAAGTCGAGCAGACGCTCCAGGCTGAACGGAACGGAGCATACTACTAGTGGACCCTCTCAGCGGCATTCCGCTTGGACCGGACTACTCGCAGCCGGCGCCGGGGACGATCCCGGAGACGACACCTCCACCCCCGGTCGCGCCCGGCGCGGTCTCGCTCCAGCTTCAGCCGGGTGCGACCAGCGTCTGGCTCGTCTCGAAGGACGGGAAGCCGGGGAAGTTCGCCATCTCGGACCTCCCCACGCTCGTCGGCGCCGGCTACACGCAGATGGACCCGGCCGCGGCCCACAAGCTCGACCTGGAAGAGAAGCATGAGAGCGCCATCGAGGGGCTGAAGGCCTTCGGGCAGGGAGCCGTCGAGACACTCGCACCCGTGGTGGGCCCGCTGGCGATGGCAGCCGCCGGGCGCTCCATGGAGACGCAGCGGGAGTCGGCCGAGATGCACCCGATCGCCCATCCGGTCGGGCAGGTCCTGGGCGCGGTCGCGCCGGCCATCGCCACCTTCGGCGGCTCCACGCCGGCCTCTGCCGCTGCCGGCGTGACCGGCGCCGCCAGGACCGGCCTGGGCGTGGCCGCCAGGGCCAGCGCCCCCGAGATGATCAACCTCGCCGGGCGGGCAGCCGCCACGGGCGTGGAAGGGATCGCCGGCAAGTCGGCCCTCTCTCGCATCACTGCGAGTGCGGTCAATCAGGCCACCCAGGGGGCGGCCTACGCCGGAGCCGACTGGGCCAACCGCGTCGTGCAAGGAGACCCCAAGGCCACCGCAGAGCAACTCTTCTCCCAGGGGGTCGGAGCCGCACTCTTCGGTGGCGGCCTCGGCGCTCTCGGTGGCACCATGACGAAGATGGCGAGCGGCCACACGGCCGACTTCGTCGAGACCCTCCGAGACCTCGAAGCCCGCGGTGGCCTCAAGGCAACCGGCGCGATCCAGGGGCTCCTCTCGAAGTGGGAGAAGCAGGTCGGCCCGGAGCGCCTGAAGGAGATCGGGAAGTTCCTCGGACGTGAGGGAGGCGTCGGACCCTTCAAGAGCTTCGAGGAGATGCTCCAGCTTGCCGAGGACCGCTTCAAGGCACCTGCCGTCCAGAAGATGGAGGAGGTCCTTGCGAGCGTCACCGGGAAGAAGCACGGCTACGGCTTCATCGACGAGATCATCGACGAGATCCGGAAGGACCCACTCATCGTGAAGTGGTCCCGGAACGCCCTCGACAAGGAAGGCTACGGGAAGTTCGAGTCGGTGATGAACGACCTCGAACACCAGTTCGCGCTCCACGACGCGAACGGGATGATCACGGCCTACACGGCCATCTCCCCGAAGAGCCTTCACGAACTGTCACAGGCCTTCCGCGAGAAGGCACGAGGCTATGCTTCCAGCCTGGAGGCGGGCCGTTCGGCCATGACGAACGCCTTCGACGCCGGCAGGTTCATCACGGACCGTCGACTCGACAAGATGCTCGACGACGTGACGAAGAACCTGGGCGGCAATCCTGGCGAACTCGTCAAGGCCTGGAAGGATGCCAAGTTCCGCTATCAGGCCGGGCTCTTCCTGGAGGAGGGCGCAACGAAGGGTTGGAACCGCGGCCTCGGCAACAACCAGATCTCGCCGATGGAGGCCATGGGCGCCATGACCGGAGCCGTCACCGGCCACGCGCCCGGCGCTGCCCTCCTCGGCACGGCCGTGGGTATCGTCCGCCGTGAGGGCTCCGCCCTGGAGAACTCCGGGGCCCGCCACGTCGCCGACTTCCTGGAGAAGATGCAGCAACGCTCCGGACAGAAGATCGGCGAGGGGATCGAGAAGATCTTCCGGGGCGCCGCGGGGAAGCTCTCCGCAGACCTCGGCGAGACCTGGAGCGAGCATCGCCTCACCCGGAGTAACTTCGCCGAAAAGACGGCCATGCTCAACCGGATGGCGCAGGACCCGGAGCACGTCGCCCAGAAGATCACCGGCTCCTTCGGCCCGCTCGTGGAAGGTCACGGTGGTGTTGCCATGGCGCTCCACGACACGGCCTCGAAGGTGGCCCAGAACCTGTCGGGGGCTCTCCCCTCCTACCAGAAGACGGGACCGCTCGACGCGGACTACACTCCCAGTCCATCCGAACTGGCAGTCTTCAACCGCCAGTGGCTCATCGCCCACGAACCGACCTCCATCCTCAATCGGATCGCCGAGGGGAGCTACCTGGAAGAGGACGGGAAGGGGCTCCGCGCCATGTACCCTTCGCTGGAGCCGAAGATCAAGGCAGCCGTGGCCGACGCCCTCGCCGAGAAGCTCGCCTCGGGAGAGGTCATCCCGAACCGGGCCAAGCTTGGCCTCTCCCAGTTCCTGGGGATGGACCTCGACCGGCGGACCACGGGTGGGGCCATCGCCGCGGCGCAGGCCGTCTACCTCGCTCAGGCCCAGGCCCAGCAACAGCAGAAGCCCCCGCCGAAGGTGGACTTCAAGTCCTCCGGGCAGGGGATGACTGACCGTCAAGCCACAGAGGCCAGGATGCAGAAGGCCTGAGCGGAGGAAAAGAGAGATGCCTTACAAGAGCGCAGCGCAGAGAGGTCTCTTCCACTCGAAGAACTCGCCAGTCTCGGCCAAGGTCGTGGCGGAGTTCGATCGGGCCTCGAAGGGGCAGAAGGGTCTTCCCCAGCACGTCGCCGGGGGCGGCATGATCAGCCCCACGATCGGCGTGAGGCGCTTCAACGATCGGAAGGTCGCCGGAGTCGTGAAGCCACGGAAGTCGACCGACCTCTCCTTCGCCGCGCACCTCGCCATGAAGACGCTCAAAGAGCCCGAGATTCCCTGGTCCTCGAAGTTTCTACGGAAGGTGAAGCCATGAAGAAGTTCCTTGCCCTCGCACTGCTCCTCCCCTCGCTCGCCTTCGCGCAGCCGGACCTCGTCCCCTCGCACGTCCAGAACTTGGTCCTGGCCGCCACGTCGAACTTCCTGAAGATGACGATCGACCCACTCATGTGGGCGGCAACCACGGTCGACCATCCCTGGGCGAGGGCTCTCCCTTCGCAGCCGGGCAACCTGTCGGTCTACGAGATCCAGGGGACGACCTCACCGGTCACCCGCGCCGTGCCGACGCTCGCCACCGTGGGAGCCATCTCGGGGCTCGCCCTGAACAACCCCCAGCTTCCCGCGAATCAGTCGGGCATGGCCGGGATCGCGGTGACGGTCTGCTCCGCCACGGGCACCACGCTCTCCGGCGCCGGCACGGTCGAGTTCTACGTCTACGACCCGGCGCTGCCGGAGTGGTCCTACTGGAAGACGGGCTCGCAGTCGGTCACGGCGACCACCCAGTGCCAGACCTTCGACGGGATCTGGATCCCGGTCGCCAGGGGGCAGGTCATCGCCGCCGCGTCAGGGGTCACCTTCTCAAGCGGCTCCGGCGGCGTCGGGGTCTACATGGTGGTCCGCTAGGCGGCCCAGGACGAGCCTGGGCCGCCGCCTGGGCTCGCAGCGCATCACATAGGTGTCCGAGGAGGGGGGAGGAGGCCTGCGGGGCTCCTGGGGCGATTCTGGTTTAATTAGGGAGTACCCAAAAGGGGCGTACAAGGTGCCAGGATTGCCTACCACGGGGAGCCTCGACCCGGCGACGCTGCTGGCCGTGGGCGGTGTCATCGTCGCCCTGGCCGGCGGGCTCCTGACCATCATCGGTGTCCTCTGGCGCGGCTTCGTCTGGCTCGACCGGAGGATGGACGCCCGGATCGACGGGTGGAGCGCGAGCAAGGGCTTCAAGTCCGCCGTCGCCGAGGTGGTCACCGCCGCCTTCGCCCCAGCCGTCGACTACCAGAACCGGCTCCACGAGGAGCACCGTCGAGCCGTCGCCGAACTCCGCAAGCGTGACGACGAGCGGGCCGAGGCAGTGAAGCGCCTCCACCAGCGGATGGATGACCTGATGGGGAGAGTGGCCGCCAAATGAGCGACAGACTTCTGCACACGCTGGCCGCACTGAAAGTTGTTGCCTACGGCGGGCCTGTCGCCATGGCGATGTCCACGGTCGGTGCGATGTTCCTCGGATGGGCTTTCTGGGACAGGGCCGGCGAGCACTACGACGTGGCGATCATCCTGGGCGCCATCGGCGTCGTCCTCGGCTTCGTCGAGTGGGCACTCGCTCGTCGCTTCCATGCTCACGAGGAAGTGGAGCGCCGCCAGTACCAGCACGTCGCCTCCATCGCCGACACGGCGGCCGAGGCCCTGGGTGCGATGACGAAGGCGACCCGAGAGCACACGGCGGCCGTCGAAGGATTCCGGGTGGAGACCAGGGCGACCCGGGATGACATCAACTCCCTCGCACGGCGCGTTGCAGCGATCGAGGACCGCTATATGAGGCCGGGCCTCGTGCTGCCCCGGAAGCCCGAGGAGCCCAAGTGACCTTCGAGCAATTCCTGCTGGGACTCATGGTGTACCGTGAATCGGCGAGCGAGCCCCGCGACGGGAAGGTCGCCGTCGCCTGGGTGGCGAAGACTCGCGCCTTGAATCCCCGGTGGTGGGGAGTCGACCTCTACTCGGTCATCACGAGGCCGATGCAGTTCTCGTCCATGACCGACCCCCACGACACCTCCACGGGGCGCTTCCCGAAGCTCACCGACCCGGTCTTCAAGGAGTGCCTGGAGATCGCCGGAGAAGTGATCGAGGGGAAGGTCGAGAACCCGGTGCCGGGCGCCGACTCCTACTACGCCGACTACATCGCCGCTCCCCACTGGGCGCAGGATGCTGGCTTCCTGAAGCAGATCGGGCGCCACAAGTTCTACACGGTGGAGGGAGTCCTCGCTTGAGCGACTTCACCAAGAGGAAACAGTCCCTCTACTTCCCGGAGGAGATGCTCCGGGAGATCCAGGCGGAGGCCCGGCGGCAGGATCGCTCCCTCTCCTGGATCGTGCAGCGTTCCTGGAAGCTCGCCCAGGAAGAGATGCGTCGGATCCCGTCGGTAAATGATGTACTCACCCGTAGTGAATAGGAGAAGTCAATGGACGCAATCAAGAGTTTCTTCGCCAAGGACTGGGTCAAGATCGTTGCCGGCGGACTGTACGTCATCGCCAACGTCCTGCTCTTCACCGTGATGAAGGATGGCCCGACCAAGACCACGCTCATCACGATCTGGAACGCGATCGTCGCCCCCATGGCCGTCTACTTCGGAATCACCTCGGGTGGAACTTCTTCCCAGGTGTCGGACGCGACCAAGACGGTCCGCACGGAACTCGTCCAGAAGGGCGTCGTCGCCCCGGTCGTCGGGACTGCCAAGGATCCGTGAATGGCTACGGGGCTGGAGCAACTGGCCTACGGGATCGCGAAGGGGGTGGCTCGTGCATGGTTCGAGGAAGCAGATCTCAGGAAGCTTGCGGAGCGCGAGGTCGCCTCTACACCGGATGACCCTGAGCGTGCTCGTCGCTTCCGCGATGCTGTCGAGCGGCTGCGGCGCGAGCAGGCTGGCAATACCTGACCCGAACATCCCTCACCAAGTCGCCGCCGAGACTCCGGTGACGATCTGGGTGAGGCTTGCCAACGGGAACATGACGAAGGTCGAAGTCCGCCTCCTGGAGGGTTGGTGGGTAGCCAGCCCCCAGGTGGTGGACCCCGCGAAGTAGGGCGGCGGCGGCGGACGGCAGCACCCGACCTCCAGGGATGGCAGCGTGGGCGGTTAACTTCCCCCCAGGACCCCGACCACGTCCTGCCGCCCCTGGAGTCGGCTTCTGCTGTAGCGCTGGAGTCGGGCAAGCTCACCCATGAACTCCTGGACGAGGAAGGGGACGACGGCCTCGGCGAGAGCCGTGTTTCGAGGAGCGTGACTCTCAGTCGAGTCACTCATCGTCACGACCCAGCCCCTGGCCTGGAGCCAGCCGGCGAACTCGACGGCGAGGTCGAGGTCGGCGATGGGGAAGACGAGCCGCTCGTGGCCGACGAGGAGTTCCGTGCCGGGCTTCTTCGCGAAGACGTAGTTCGTCATGGCTTCACCTTGGGTTCAGGGGTCTCGTACAGGTCCCACCGCAGGACGTAGGGGCGACTGGGGGCCGCGGCGTTGATCCGCTTGGGCCCCCCTGGCTTCAGGGGAGGGTGCTTCCCGTGGGCCCACTTCACGGTCTTCTTCCCCTCCCCCTTCACACTCTTCAGCTTCACCGTCATGCGTCCTCCTCGGCCTCGGGCTCCACGCCCTCCCTCTCGGCCTTCTCCAGGCGAGCCTGGAGCTTCTTGACCTCGACCCGTGCTGACTTGAGGCCGGTCAGGGCCCGGTCGAGCTTGGCCTCCCAGCGGAGGGCCGTGGCCTGGGCGCGGCCGTGCTCCTCGACGAGCCGGCGGTACTTCCTCCCCGAGATCTTCGAGGAGCCCTTCCCACAGTGGGGGCAGTCCTCCTTGAAGCAGAGCTTGATCTCTCCACCGGGGAGAGCGCCGCACTGGTGGGTCTTGCAGAAGAAGCCTTCGAGGTCGCAGGTGGTCATGGTTGGTCTCCGTGGTGGACCGGGGGCTTTCACCCCCGGTCCGGTTCACTGCTAGTCCTGACGGACGAACACGCTCTCGCACTTGTTGCAGGTGGCCTCGAAGTCCTCGATGGCGACGCGGACGTTGACGCCGCAGGAGCAGGTCCACTTCTTGAGGTTCGAGCCCTTCGGCTTCGGGGCGTCCTTCTTGGCAAGCTCGAACTTCCCTTCCAGGTTGTGGCGCTTGGCGTAGTCGGCGAAGAGGCCGTTGGGGTCGATCCCGAGGTCCTGGCCCTTGGCGTTCGTGGGGATGCCCAGCTTGGCGCAGAAGCCCACGAACTCGGCGTTGTGGTAGTTCCCCTTGCCCGGCTTCCCGTGGGAGTACTGGACACCGTGGAGCATCTCGTGGAGGACCGTCGAGATGACCTGCGCCTTCGACGAGGCGAGGTGGAACACGTTCAGTGAAATGCGCTCCTTGAGGCCGAGGCCGTCGCGGCCGACCTTGTAGTGGGCAAGCTGCCGCTTGTTGTTCTTGTCGACACTGAGGGTGAACTCGGGCGAGCCCAGCCCGAGGTGCTTCTTGATCATCTCGTCGGCGAGCAGCGGCAGGTGCGAGTAGAGGAACTCCATCGTCTCGGAGGAGACGTAGCCGTGGAAGGCGCCCTCCTCGTTCGAGACGGCGACCTTAAACACGGCGGCTGCGGCGGAGTGGTCGAGCTTGGCGACGGCGGCGTTGGTCTTCATGGGTGGTTCCTTTCGGGTGGAGAAGCTCACACCCGATTAATACGGGAACCCGTCTACCGTGTCAAGTCGTCTTTCTGTCTATGTACCCAAGAGGGTACTGAAGAGGTCCTGCTCGACCTTGGCCTTCCCGGAGAGGGCCTCCGCGATCCGCTCGTCGACCTCGCCGCAGAGGAAGACGTGGCTTGTCACCAGGGGTGAACGCTGCCCGGGGCGCACCAACCGCCCGTTGGCCTGGGTCCAGAGTTCATGGCTCCAGGGGAGCGTGAACCACGCCACGTTGTGGCCTCCGTGCTGGAGGTTCAGGCCGTGGCCGGCGCTGGCCGGATGGGCGAGGAGGACCTCGACCTCGCGACGATTCCAGCGCTCGATGGCGCCCTTCTCGTCGATCGTGACGAGCCTCTTCCCGAGGCGCTTCCGGATCCGCTCGACCTCGTGCTTGAACCAGTGGAAGACGAGGAGCGGCTCACCCTGGAGTTCGTCCACGAGGTCTTCCAGGGCGTCCACCTTCTCCGCATGGACCTCCTCCCAGGCCGGCTTGTCCGGCTCCAGGTAGACGGCGCCGGAGGCCAACTGCTGGAGCTTGCCGGCCACCGTGGAAGCCGAGAGGGCCTCGATCTCGACGCCGGAGTCGAGCCTCATGAAGAGGTCCTTCTCCAGCTTCTCCCCCAGCGCCCTGGCGTTCTCCGGGTAGTCCACCCGGATCCGGTTCAGGTGGAGCTTGGGCATCTTCACTGCCGGCTGATTCGTCGAGACCGTGAAGCACCAGGGCTTCACGCGGAGGTTGATCTCGCGAGCGAACTCGGGGCGCATTAACTGCCAGTCCCGCTGGTAGTAGTCGACCGCGTGGAAGTAGCGCTCACGGAAGCCGGAGTAGGTCGGGCCGAGAGGCTTCTCGCCGGCCACGGCGAACATCTCGGCCCAGAGGTCGAGCGTGTGGTTCCCGATCGGTGTCCCGGTGAGCCCGATCCGGATCGGGACCTTCATGCCCCTGGCGCGGAGGCGCCGGAAGCGCTTCGAGCCTGGGCTCTTCAGCTTCGAGAGTTCGTCGAAGACGATCGCCTTGTACCGGGAGTCCACGTCGACCGTGTCGGTGAGCCAGACGTAGTTCTCGTAGGAGATGCACTCGACGTGATTGTCCCAGGTGAGCTTCTTCGAGCGTGTCCCTGGGCTCCCGTGAATCGACTGGACCCGGAGACTGGAGAGGTGCTCCCACTGGGCGGCCTCCTCGGGCCAGACCCTCTTCGAGACACGCTGCGGCCCCACCACGAGCGCCGGCCACGCCTCCAGGTGCTGGAGCGCGGTGAGGACCGCGGCCGTCTTCCCGTAGCCCGGCTGGACAAGCAGGGCGTGGTGGGGGTTGTCGAGGAGGGCCTGGACCATCGCCCGCTGGTGCGGGAAGAGATCGGACATCCTCCTCATCACTTCCTCGTCAGTTCCATGATCGCGCCCAGGTTCCACCGGGCGTGAGCGACGTGGCGGAGACCGCTCTCCGGGTCTCGCTCCTCACCACCGAGGTAGGCCGTGAGGTGGCGGAACATGGCGTCGGTGTAGACTTGGAGTGCGTTCTCGGCTTTCCTCCACGAGTGCGCCTCGTACTTCTTCGCCCCGTAGGCGTAGACCTCGGCCTCCTCGGCGATGCTCTCCCAGGGGAGGAGCGTCCAGCCGGAGATCTTCCCGGTGTTCGCCTTCCGTGAAAGGGCGGCCGTGCAGGG
The DNA here is from genome assembly GCA_964354815.1 of uncultured Thermotogae bacterium. Lineage (GTDB taxonomy): Bacteria > Bipolaricaulota > Bipolaricaulia > UBA7950 > UBA9294 > CAYHBG01. The sequence goes on along the minus strand of CAYHBG010000002.1, from coordinate 46,237 downwards.
GCAGAACTCGCAGTCCTCGCCAGTGTGCTTCGGGCAGGAGCACGAAGGGCAGAGGTCGAAGGGGACTAGACTCACGGCCCCCTCCGGTGCGCCGAGGCCGCCTCGTGGGCGGCGGCGACGCTCTCGATGATGTAGACGACCTCTCCCCTCGCACGCATCTTCGGGATCCGGCGCCTCTGGGCCGGCGTGAGGCCTCCACCCGGTTGCTTGAACTCGAACCAGACGTGGCGGCAGGGGCCGACGATCACGAAGCGGTCCGGGAGGCCGTTCTTCCCGCACTTGACCGTCTCGATCCCCGAGGCCTTCAGGGTGACACAGGCCCTCGTCTCGATCCCGCTCTCACGGGCCACGGCTACTTCGCTCCGAGGGCCTTCACGACCCGTCGCACGTTCTCCTCGCGAGCCGCCCGGTGGTACATCCCGAGGAGTCGCGTGGCGATGATCATGCGCTTCCTGGTGGCCGTCTCGACGTGGATCATCTTCTCCAGTTCCACGAGCGAGGGTGGGTCGGCCACCACGTCACGGTGGAGCTTGTCCCAGTTCGAGAGCCTCTCCTCGATCTTCTCGGCCTCGGCCCGGTTCAGCTTCACCTTCGACAGTTCGATCAGCATGGTTCCTCCTTCACTTGTGGTAACGGTTGCAGCGGAATGACTCGACTCCCAGGGGGAGCCCCTCGGCCCAGGGTGGGCACTGGAGCAAGACCTTCTCGAAGGTGTCCAGGTTGAGGAGGCCGCCCCCGTGGTCCTGAGCGACGACCTCATCGTGGATGGTCAGGGCAAGCTTGAAGCCGGCAGCGTCCAGGCGGAGCATGGCCTGCGCCAGGAGGTCCCTGGAGATGGCCTGGACGATGTTCTCGGTGAGCTTTCCACCGTAGGTCGAGACCTGCTCCCACCGGCCCCCGGCGTAGAGATTCCGCCCCAGGTAGTGAACGCGACCGTCCTCCTTTAAAGAGGGCTGGGCGTAGAACATCTTCCTGCCGCTGGGTAGCTCGATGAAGGCGAAGGGAATCCCGTTCACTTCAAGTGTACCCATGAGGACCGGGCCGACCCGGACACGCTTCGAGCCCTGCCCCACCGCGTAGGCGAAGCCACGTTCGAGCTTCCTCCAGAGCTTGGGGATCTCGGCGTACTTCGAGCGGAAGGCGCGGATGGAGGTCTCGGCGAAGTCGAGTTCGATCTGCACGTCGTACTGTGTGTCAAGCTGGGTCTGGAACTTCAGGGCGCCCAGGCCGTAGCCGGCGCCGAGGACGACGGTCTTCCCGATGAAGCGCTCGTCCTTGTCCTTCTTGGTGATGGGCCGCCGGTAGATCTTGGAGGCCATCTCGCAGTAGGGGTCACCGCCAGTGCGGAAGGTCTCGACGAGGTCCTCCTGGCCGGCGAGCCATGCTAGGACACGCGCCTCGATCTGGGCGAAGTCCCCCACCAGGAAGGGCCCGACGAAGAAGCCTCGGAGCATATCGGCGAGGGCCTTCAACACGTCGTCATAACTCTCGGTGAAGAGCCCCAGGCCGAGGGCATCGAAGGCCTCCTCAGTGGCCTTCCCCATCCCCCGTGGGAAGTTCTGGGGCTGGACGCCACCACCGGCCCAGCGCAAGGTCCGCTCCGCCCCGGCGTACATGAGCGAGCCCCGGATGCGACCATCCTTCATCGTCCTGGCCTCGAAGGCGTGGAGCTTCTTCACCGAGGAACGCGCCACAAGCTTGCGAAGCTCCAGGGCACGCTTCCTGGAGCCCGTGGCGGTCTTGAGGGCTTCACGGACGGCCGCCTTGTCCATGCTGGTCATCTTCAGGAGCCCAGCCGCCCTGGGGCTGTTCGGGCCGACCCCCACCAGCGACGTGAACTCGTCCACGAGGAGCTTGGTGGCGGCCTTGGCCTCCTCCTGGGCGGCGGGGATCGAGTCGAGGTCGACCTTCACTCCCAGTTCGTTCATACGGACAGTGAGCATCCAGATGGAACGCTCTTCCTCGGAGAGGTCGGGGAGGAGCCGGTCGATCACGCGCATCACTTCCACGTCCTGCTTGCAGTACTCGTAGAGGCGCTCGAAGTCCTCGGGCTTCGTGGCGCTGCTCCAGAACTCGTCGCGGAGGTCCTTCGAGATCCGCCGGGTCCGGGCGAGCTTCATCATGACCCGGTGGCCCTCCACGTCCTTCTGCTCGTCGAGGCCCAGGGCGGCCCCCACGTCCTCCAGGCTCCGTGGGAGGGACATCCTGGCGGCCCTGGCGGCCGTGTCCGACCACCGGGTGATCGGGATGTCGATCCCGAACTTGTGGAGGAGGATGTTCTTCTCGAACTCCACGTTGTGAGCGACGAGGGTGAAGCGGGGGTCCTCCACCAGACTGAACCAGCGAGAGGCCTCTTCACTCTCAGCGGAACCGACCAGATCGTCGCCGGTCTTCCAGAGACGGACCGGATGACTGTCGATGGCCCAGGCCACACAGTGGACGCCCGTGGAGGGGTCCTCCGCGTAACGGTAGGCGCCGACCTTCCTCGGCGAGGTCTTGGAGCGGGTCTCCAAGTCGATGTAGAGCTTGTTTTCCATGAGTGAATGCCGCCCTTCTCGGGCCACGGGGCGGCGCGTGGTTCGTCACGGGATCCGGTCCCGCCCCAAGCTAGACGAGGTCGTCGACTCCCCCTGCATCGCCGCCGGCCTCGGCCTCCTCCTTGAACCCGGCGAAGTCGTCCTCGGCCTTCTTCCGCCCGTCCAGGCGCGGCCCCTTCTTCGTCACCTGGAGGTTGTTGAGGCCCACGGCCACGCCGCGGTTCCCCTTCTTCTCGAAGGTGAAGAGGTTCACCGAGGCCCGGAAGGTGCAGCCGGAGTAGGCCTCGCCCTCCTCGAAGACGGGCTGAACCCTGGCGTCGACCACGCCCGGCTGCCGGTCAGCAGCAGCACTGGCGGTGAGGAAGTAGTGCCCCGGGAAGCGGGCCTTCCCCTCGGTGTCCGTCTCGATGTCCCCGTCGCGGAGCGGGTTCTTCAGCTTCCCGCCCTTGAGGAGCGCCAGGGCCTCGTCGCCCCACTTCGCCTTCGCCGCGGCGACGATGGCCTCGACGAGCGGCTTCAGGCTCTCCTTCTCGGCCTTCGGCCACGTCAGGACGATCGAGAACTTCGGGTCCTGTCCCTCGTAGGCTCGCGCCTTGAAGATCGCGGCGTAGTTCCCGAGACCCGGGGGGAGGATGAGCTTCTTGTTGGTGGTGGTTCCCATTTGGTCGATTCTCACTTTCAGTGCATTGAACTACGGGTTGTACTGCCTGACACTTCGACACCACTCTGCCCTACTCCATGGCCTTCGTCAAGGCCTCCTGCTTCCTCCTTTTCTGGAGCCCGCAGGCGATGGAACAGAAGCGCCTGGGCCTCCCCTTCGCGATGTAGTGGTTCCACCACCGGCCGCAACCGTTGTCGCAGTAGACCCGCTCGACGGTGCCCGCGTAGGCCACCGCCGCGTGGGAGAGGCGGGTCCAGGCACTGTTGAAGGAGACCTCTCCGGCTTCGGCCTCCACGTCGGCATAGGCAAGGGCGGCCTCCTTCAGTCGCTTGACGGGGTCCGATCGCCCCGGCTTGTCGGCCGTACTCATGGTTTAATCCGGAACGGCCTCGAACTCGGGCTTGACCGATTCCCTCGGGTCGTCGGCCGGGGCGAGCGTCGGCTCCCCCTTGGGCTTCTCGATGTAGGGCGCCAGGGCGGAGGCGCTCTTCCCCACGGCCTTCTCGGCCTGGGCTGGCGTGTACGCCAGGACCTTCTTGTACGGGTCGAAGCCAAGCTTGCCCAGGATCTCGGCGGCCTTCTTCTCGTCCTTCCAGATGCGACGCTTCTCGCCCTGGACGAGTTTCCAGCCTTCGAGGTCCACGCCCGACTGGAGGAGCTTCGTCGCGTGTCGCTCCGCCGCGTTCAGCGCCGCACGGATGGCCGGCGCGGCGCCGAGGAGTTCGACCAACTGGACCTTGGTGATGGCCCTGCTCTCCGAGGAGAACTCGGACTTCGCCAGGGCGAGCGTCCTCTTGTGAAGCTCCGGGCAGATCCCGGCCGCAGGGCACCAGCGACAGCCGGCGTCGGAGGCGACGAGAGGAGCATCCTCTTCGAGTGCTGCCCTGATCTTCGGGGCGAAGCGCCTCCTGGCGTCCTCCAGTTCACGGGCAGTGAGGACGATCTCCTTCACCGGCTCAGAGACCCGGGGCTGGAGGACGACGAGGCGTGCCTGGGGGTGGGCCCAGCCGTACTCCTGCATGGCGCCGATGGCGTAGAGGGTCAACTGGGGGTTGCCGGCCACCTGGACCTCGCCGTAGCCGGCCTTCAGGTCGGCGATGACGACCTCCTCGTCGGAGGAGATGAGCACGTCGGCGGTCCCCCAGATCTCGTCGGGGCAAGCGAAGGCTCGACCGACGTGGAGGCGCTCCTCGCTCATGACGTGGGCGGTGGGGTGCGCCTTCATGTAGACCCAGACCCAGTGGAGGGCCGAGGTCACCCAGTCGATCATCTCCTCGGTGACTTCGATCTCGTTCGTGGTGGTCAGTTCCTCGTTCACCACGAGTATCTTCTTCCCCAGCCAGGAATCGACCGGGACCGACTCCTTGATCGCCTTCTCGAACATCTTGTGGCAGGCCGTGCCCTGGTCGGCAGCGTCGCTCCCGCTATCCACGACGGTGGAGGCGAGAGAGACGCTGCCGGGGCAGGTCGACCATCGTTCGGCGGACGAAGGGGAGAGTCTCGCGTGCTCGCTCATGACGCCCACTTGGAGACGACGAGGTAGGCGAAGAGCAGCGCGATGCCGATTACCCAGAGTGCGAACCTCTGGAGCTTCTCGTGCTTCACTTCGAGTCTCTCCCCCATGACCTAGCCCTCCTTCACTGCGGCCAGGATGGCCGGGTAGTGCTTGGCGTCCACGTCGCCCAGCTTGGCGGCGTTGAAGCGTGAGAGGAGACCCACCGCGGCGTCGCGGCCCTTGCGGCTGGCGAAGCCCAGGAAGGCCGTCCTGACCTCGTCGAGAGTGGGCGCTGCCTTGGCCGGCGGAGCAGCCTTCGGAGGCGCAGGGGGCGGCGGTGCGTCGTCCATGAGGTCCACGGCGCCCGCGTCGTCGGGCGGCGGGGGCGTGATGTACTCGCCGGTCCCCGTCGAGGTCGACGGCGCCAGGGGAGCCGCCTTCGGCTTCCTGGCCGCCCTGGGAGCCGCAGGCGTGGCCTGGGGACTACCCATGCACCCGACAATCGCCGCGGTGTAGTCGGCGATCCTGGAGAGGCTCTCCTCGACTCCGCGGAGGATGGCGAAGAGGGTGGTCTGGTCGGTGCCAGCGGCCACGCTGGAGAGACCCGACTCCTCGTCCATGAGGTCGACCGCGCCGGCCTGTCCCGGGTCGGGCTCCGTGGGGTCGATGCGCTCGATCCCGTGGTCGTCGCCGCGCTCCGAGGCGAGGAGCATCTTGCAGGTGGACTTGTGGCCCCTCTTGGCGCCGCAGCAGTCCTTCTCCAGGGGCGCCGCACGGGCCACCTTCTTCTCGGCCGGCTTCACCTTGTTGCTGCCGGACCTCTTTCCGATTCGTGCCATTCGGTGTCTCCTTGACTCCAGGTGAACTAGATCTTGGGGTTGGCGAGGAGGCTGACCGCGGGGACCTTCAGCTTCTTCGCGACGACCTCGATGGTCGAGAGGGGCATCTCCCGGCCGCCCCGCTCCAGCATGGAGACGTAGGAGGTCGAGATGCCGAGGACCTTGGCGAAGGCCGCCTGGGACTCCCCACGCTTGGTGCGGAGGGCGAGGAGGTTCTGGGCGACGTTCTCTGCGAGTGTATTCTGCTTGGCTGCCATGTTTGGTTGCTCCTTTCACTGCGAGTGGACTGCACTTCCAGTTTAAACTGCGACGAGCCCCTCCTTCCCCGACCACCGGTAGTTCACCGGGTCCTTCGAGGGGACGACACGAGTCTCACGGACGAGCATCCAGCGCCAGGAGAGGTCCAGGACGTTCCCGTGAGCCTCCTCGAAGGTCTCGAAGCGGAGGGCGTTCCCGCACCAGATCCCGGAGCCGTCGGCGATGACCTCGGGCGCCCAGGACGAGTACCCGGGCGGGGGTAGGGAGCGGACGGGCTCCACGGGGGCCTGGGCGGCCTCCTGGGCGACGCTGGGCGCCGGCTGGGGGTTGCGGGCCTTGGCCCTCTCCTGGGCCTCGTGGAGGGCCACGGCGGCCTCCTGGCGGGCCGCGCAGGAGGGGCAGACCCAGCGCTGGAAGCCGGTGTCCGGGTCGAGCCGGATGGCCCACCGGCCGTCGCCCCGGTTGACGAGGTAGCGGGGCATGGCCCACCCGTTCGGCTTGTGGCGGTTCCTGGGGATGGTGGCGGACTTGGTGCAGCCGACGGCGGCGCAGAGGGTCTTCATGGCTAGTTCCTCCCCGCGCACACCGGGCCGAGGCCGGAGGAGATGGAGGCCGGGTCGGTGAGGACGCGACCGCACTTCCCGCAGCGCCCCTCGTGCCAGATCTCGGCGTGGTCGAGGAGGTCCTGATCCTGGACGGTGTTCAGGTGGCGGACGATCCACTCGACGGCCTTGCCGGCTTCCTCGCCCCAGCCCTGCTTGTTGAGCTTCCAGCCCAGGTGCGGGTGGGTCGCGAACTCGGCGGCCGGGCCGGCGGTCTTCACGAAGAGTGCGCCCAGGTACTTGTAGTCTTCGGTGTTGTTCGAGCCGACGAGGAGGTTCACGAAGTAGAGGCCGGACTTGCCCTCGCCCTTGGCCTGGGAGACCTTGAAGGTCTTCCTGGCGCCGGTCTTCTTCGAGACGATCGTGAACAGGGCGTGACCTGCGAGGAGGAAGGAGCGGAATGCTTCGAGGGTCGAGAAGGCGGCGGCTGGGTCGGTCATGGCGTTGGTCTCCGTTGGTCGTTGTGGTGAGGCTGGACTATGTATATCCGTACCCTCTGACAGTGTCAACACTCTCGGAGGGCGATTTTTGGACCCCCTCCAGGAGCCCCTGGGAGGCCCAGGGGGAGGGCCTGGGCGGCCCCCTCCCCCAGGCTACCCCCTACCAGTGCAGCGTGGCGCTGGGGCGGGTCACGGCGACGTAGAGGGCCTTCTTGTTGAAGCGGAGGAGTTCGACGGTGGCGACGAAGACGGCCCGGTAGGTCGAGCCCTGGGACTTGTGGGACGTGATGGCGAAGGGGTGCGCGAAGGAGATGATCTTCTGGTCGTGCTTGAAGAACTTGGCCCAGGCGTCCTTCCGGTCGCCGTCGATGGCAGCGGCCGAGGAGTGCTTGCCCTCGGCCTTGAAGGAGCGGAACTTCTCCTGGAGGTCCTTGGCGGCGTCGGAGAGGCGGGCCTTCTCGACGTTGAAGGGGTGCGACGGGTCGGCCAGTTCCTCGGCCGACAGGTAGAAGCTCTCGAAGACCTTCCCGGCGGAGTCGGCAGGGAGGTCGACCCGGTCCAGGATGACGGGAACGCCGAAGGTCGGGTGGCGGCGGGAGTCGTCGAAGGAGAGGACGCGAAGCTGATCGGCGTTGGCGCAGATCTGCTCGACCTTGGGGAAGCGGCTGGGGGTTTCACGGCCCGTGAACTTGTTGATGTACGTTCCGTAGACCTCGGTGTAGGCCGGGCGGGTGGCGAGGACGAGTTCGCCGGCCAGGAAGCTCTTCGCGGAGTGCCCGTAGAGCTTCTGGCAGGCCTTCTCCTGGACCGCGTTCACGGTCGCGTTCTTGTAGGCCACGAACACGGAGCGCTGCCCCTCGTCGTCGACAGGAAGCTCGACCTGGGAGAGGAAGTCGGAGACCACGTCCTCGGAGCGGACGAGCCCGGAGCCCTCGACGCACTCGAAGTCTTCGTCGTCGTTCCGGATGGCCCAGGCGAGAGCGATGATCGCGGAGCCCTTGGCCTGACGGACGACCTCACGGAGCGTGTAGGAGCCGTCGAAGTCCTTCTCGAAGTCGATGGCGACCTTCTTGACCGGAGGAAGCTGGGCCTCGTCGCCGACCGCAACGATCTTCGAGGCGCGGGCGATGGCCTGGATCTTGAGGGCGTGGAAGTCGTCGGTCCCGACCATGCTGATCTCGTCGATCACGAGGACGGACTCTCCGTCAAAGTACTTCGGGAGCGAGCCGGAGGACTCGTTGGCCTTGAAGACGATCTCGTTCTCGCCCTGCTCCTCGGCGATGACGGGGCGGACGCCCAGGAGCGCCGCGGTGGTGTCGACGATGGCGACGTTCAGGCCGGGGAGCTTGTCCTGCTGGGGCTTGAAGGCCCAGGCGATCCCGGCCGCAGAGAGCTTGGCGCGGAGGACCCGGCAGGCCTTGTGGGTCGGGGCGGCGATGACGACACGGCGCGAGCCCAGGATGGACTTCACGAACTCGGCGACGAGGAAGGTCTTGCCGACGCCGGCCCCGCCCTGGAGCGAGAAGGTGCTTGACTTGGAGTCACTGAGGAATCCGTGGAGGAGTTCGAGAGCTTCGATCTGTCCGGCGTTGAGGGTGGTCACTGTGGTCTCCGTGGTGGGGTTGGTCAGCGGCACGAGAGGATTGTCACCCGAGATGGGTCCTTGTGTCAAACTGTCTATGGTACCCTCTTGGGGCGTGCCTACGGGGCCAGCCCCGGGCCCGGCGCCGGGTCCTCCCACCGGCAGGAAGCCGGGAGCGGGTCCAGGCCCAGGGAGCGGGCCTGGGCGTCGACCGCGTCCCAGGCCTCCTGGCGGGCCCGCTGGAGGGTCCTGCCGAGGTCCAGGCCGGTCTGGGTGGGGTGCCACTCGGTCGAGCCCCAGCGGTTCGCCAGGGCGACCACGAGCCCCTTGTCGGCGAGCGAGCGGAGGGTGATCGCCAGCCGGGAGGAGGTCCCGTAGAGGATGGCGTGCTTCGGGTCGACGGCGAAGGCGCGGAGGATCCGGTCCTGCTTCTCGGTGAGCTTCACGGGGACACCTGGGCGTTGACGGGACGGTTGGACTGCTCGACGTAGAAGCGGGCCCCGCCGGCCACGCGGCGGGCGTGCTCCGCGGCCTCGGCCTCGGTGGCGAAGTAGAGGTCGTCGGAGAGGAGGACGGTGGGGCGGTTCGGGCGACGGTAGGCGACGACGGCGACGTAGGAGTTCATGGTGTCCCCTTCACTACGAGTACTTGCTGCGGATCTCGTCCCGGTAGATGTCGTTCTCGACGATGGCGCGGACGCGGCGGGCGTCGCGGGCGGCGTAGGCCTCGGCGATGGAGGCGCCTGCGCGGACGGCGGCGATCTCCGCGGCGAACTCGACGTGGAGTTCGTGGTCGCAGCCGGCGCAGTAGCCGGTCTCGGTGGCCGGGTGGGCATCGCAGCGGGGGCAGGTGCGAGGGGTCTGGGTCAGGTTCGGCATGGCGTTGGTCTCCGTTGGTCGTTGTGGTGTTGACTACGAGGGGAGCATACGGCTCCCCTCTGACAGTGTCAAGCCGTCTTTCTGGAGCGCTGCCGGCGGAGCTTGTGGATCTCGATCGGTTGCCACTGGGGGTTGCTCCAGTCACCGATCCGCTTCTCGACGACGGTGGTCCCGAGGGCGTCCACGAGGTACCGGTACTCGATGTCCCCGTGCCACTCGGCGTCGAGGCCGAAGCCGAGGAGGTTCGGCTTGTCGTACCCGTAGTCCTTGACGGCCTTCGCACCTTGGCTCTTCAGGACGCGAGCCCTGGAGGCCTCGTGCTCCTTCAGGTCCTCCAGGCCGAAGGTCATCGTGAGGCGGGCCAGGAAGTAGTCGGGCTGATCTCCACGGCGAGTGAAGAAGTCCTTGACGAAGGGGAGGAGCGTGGGAAGCACGCCCTCGGGGTAGCCGTCGGAGTGCTTGTAGAGTTTGATGGGGGAACCTTCGATCGCGATCTGGCAACGGGTGCTCATTGTGTTCTCCTTTGGTCGTTGTGGTTGCTACAGGGTGAAGTCTACAGGGTGGGTCTGACATTCTCAGGGAGCCTTCCTGGGCGACTCCAGGAAGGCCTCGGTGTGCTTGGCTCCAGTCTGCGCCTTGACGTGCTTGCAGGCGCCTGGGTAGGTGTAGAAGGTCGCCACGCGGTAGCCATACGGGTGGTGAACCTCCCAGAGGACCACGGTGGTGTTGTCGCGGGGGTCGACGCCGACCACGCGGACGATGCTGTAGGGGTCGCTCACTTGGGGTGTACCTTCCTGTCCGCCGGGCAGCGCCCGAGGACCGAGGCGAGCCCTTCGACGACCACCGGGCGCCGGCCCTGGTGGATGGCGATGACCTTGTCGCTGCAACGGGTGCAGACCCAGGAGTAGCGGGTGTCGTCGCCCATGGAGGACTGCTTGAAGGGCGTGAACCGGTGTCCTCTCTTCTCGGCAGCGACGATGGCCTCGACCACGGCCGGGTCCAGCTTGGCAAGCTCTTCGCTCTTCACGGTGAGTCTCCTTGACTTCGAGTTTAAACTAGTACTGCTGGTCCATGCTGCTCGCCTGGATCTCGTCCTCGACGCTCCCCTCGAACTCGTGGGTGACGCCCCGGAAGGTGACCTTCACGGTGAAGCCGACCTTGGCCCCGTAGTAGTGGCGGGCGCCGCGCCCCTTCCCCTCGAACCGGTCGGTCCTCTCCAGGTCGCTCTCGTCGACCTCCAGGTCGATCTCGTCGTCCTCGTCGATCGCCAGGGCGCCGGTCTCCTTCGCCGCCTTGCACTCGGCCAGGAACTTCTCCAGGGTCTTCTCGTCCTCACTCCGGGTGATGCCGTCGGCGGAGACGCTGGTGTCGAAGTCGGCGGTGAACATCTCGGTGCCGCACTGCTCGCAGGCGTTGGCGATCTGGAAGGCGCAGGTGACCTCTCCGGTCTCGTCCACGTCGATGGTGACCTCCGGGTCCTGGCTGGAGTCGAGGCTGACGAACTTGTTGCAGTCGGGGCAGCGTGCCATGGTGATTCTCCTTGTGGTGAATGAGACTGTGAGTGTTACTCGATGTAGGCGGAGTAGCTCTTGCTGGTGATGGTCCCGAACCCGCCGCCGCGACGACCGGGCGAGGCGGCGCGGTAGACGGTGTTGGAGAAGAGCTTGATCGAGCCGGCGGCCTGGAGCCGCTCCAGGCTGGCGACGACGCGAGCCTTCGAGGCCTTGAGCTTCCGGACGATCTCGAACGCCTCGGCGTTGCCGGGGCAGTTCGGGTTCGTCTTGACGAAGGCGAGGACCTCGGCGTCGAACTTGTCGGTCTTGGTGGGCGGGAAGCCGTTGAGCTTCCGGCAGAAGGGAGAGCAGCGGCAGAACTCATTCTCGGAGCAGGGTCGGTTCACGGTGAGTCTCCTTGACTACTGGTGAAGGTTGAGAGAGGCGACGCCGAGGGCGGTGATCTCGAACTTGGTGGTGTTGCGGACCGGGCGGATGAGACCCCAGCGGACGAGGAGGGTGACCTTGCGGCTCGTGCCCGGGTGGCCGAGGCCAGCGTTGGCGACCTTGGCGAGGGCGGCGCGGTAGGGCTTCGTCAGGTTCGGCGTCGTGGTCATGGCCTGATACTGCTCCTCCCCTCCGGCCGTGTCAATCTGTCTGCCTGTACCCTCTTGGGGCGTATGGACAGAAAGACAGGTTGACACTGTCCAGGGGAGGAGTAGGATTCAGTCAGTAGCCCACCACCAACGGAGACCAACCAGATGAAGCCCACCAACTTCCCGAAGCTCCAGGCCGTCGCCTCCATCCACGGACCGAACACGCTGGCCCGCTTCAACGCCGCCGTCGAGACCATCGCTGCCGGCGTCGAGGCCGCTCGCATCTTCAACGTGGACCTGAAGGACGCGAAGGACTGCCTGAACCGGCGGTACGACGAGGCCGGCGACGCCCTCCGCGCCATCTACTGCAACGCAGGCGCCTGGGAGAAGCTCCCCGCCGACGTGTACGCCGCGATCGACTCCGTCTCCTTCATGGCCTGCCATGACGCCATCTCGGGCTCGAAGAAGCTCGCGAAGGCCCCGTCCCACCCGGCCGTCGAGGCCTACCGCGCAGTCGTCGCCGAGGGGCTCATCCTGGCCCAGGCGCTGGCCGCTCTCAAGTCCTTCGTGGTCATGGGTCGAAAGGTGGACCCGAAGGCCGTCGCTGCCCGCGCTGCGAAGCTCGCCAACGTGAAGAGCCAGCCCCGCGCCACCTGCGCCTGCTGCTTCTCGAATCAGGCAGTGCTGCCGAACGGCCTCATCCACGACCACGGCTACACGCTGCCCCAGGCCTGGATGAAGAGCGGCTCCTGCTACGGTGTCCGCTTCCAGCCCCTGGAGGTCTCCTCGGCCGGTCTCGTCTTCATGGCCGAACTCCTGAAGAAGCACCTCGCCTCCTCGAAGGCCGCGCTGAAGGCCGCCCCGGCCCGCACCTCGATCGTGAAGTCGAATCGCTTCTCGGGCAAGTCGGTCACCCTGAACGTCGGCGACGCCGGCTTCAACTACGAGATCAAGTCGCTCATCTTCGGGCTGGAGCAGGACATCCGCCACGCCTCGAAGGACCTCGCCAAGTTCGAGCAGGCCATCGCCGCCTGGGCGCCGGCCTAGTCCACCACGGGGGCGGGGCGCCGCGTGGCGCCTTGCCCCCTCCACGCTTCACCAGGAGACGCCATGGAAAGCTTCTACGACATCACCGACGGGATCATCCGCTACGAGGCCGGAGAGATGGAGAGCGAGGAGGAGGTCGTCGAACTCTTCCAGGTCCTCGTCTCGAACGGGATCATCGGCCACCTCCAGGGGACCTACCAGCGCACGGCCCAGGACCTCATCGAGGCGGGCCTCGTCCAGGTGAACTGAGCGGACCATGGGGCCCCACGGGGCACCCTGGGACCTTGTGGGGCGGTGAGGTGACAGGTGCCGCGGCGCCTGTTACCCTCGCCCCTTCGTTCGCAGTTCTCGCAAGCGGAGGGCCTGACCGTGACTCACCTCTACTAGCACTAATAGGAAAGGGCCCCGGTCAGGGGCCCCTTCCGTTCAACCCCGTCGTGGCGGACAGGAGCAGCGGATGGCGAAGAAGATACCGAACTCGAAAGCCGGGCGCAAGCCCACCAAGCTATCACCCTCGGACTGGAAGGCCGGAGTGGCCTCACTTCGTGGTCTGGGGAAGGTCTGGGTAGGACACCGAGACAAGCAACCTCTCATCCCCAAGACTTCACGGAACGCGAAGAGCAACAACCCCGCGACGTGGTCCACCTGGGAGGAGGCAGCCGCCTTCTACGAGCGGACCCAGCATGACCCACTGGCCGGCGCGGGCATCATGCTCTCAGCCGAGGCCGGCGTGGTCTGCCTCGACCTCGACCACTGCTACGGGAAGGACAGGCTGGCTCTCCCCTGGGCCCAGCCGATTCTCAAGAAGATCGTCGGGAAGACCTACGACGAGGTCTCCATCTCAGGGAACGGGAACCATGCCATCTTTAAACTGGGAAAGCCTCTCAGTGAACTCATCCCAGGCATCACGAGGAGCAAGGCCCGCGTGAAGCTGGGCGGAGCCGATGGAGCCATCGAGTTCTTCTCGGAGCCACACTTCGTCACGGTCAGTGCGAACGTCTACCTGGGGAGCGACAAGCTCGGCATGGCCGACGATGTCCTCCTGGAGATCCTCACCGAGACGGGTCTCCTCGAAGCGCTGAAGCGCCCCCACCAGGGAGAGGTCCAGCCCGAGGTGGCCCCCGAGAAGCTCCAGGCGGAACTGGACACGGCCACCCACGCCCTCCAGGCCATCGACCCGGACATCGAGAGGGAGGTCTGGCTCTCCCTGGGGATGGCCTTCAAGGCGAGCTTCGGGGCCGCCGGCTGGCTCCCCTGGTTCAACTGGAGCGCGGGTGGCCGGAAGTTCGTCCCGGGCGACTGCGAGAAGGTCTGGAGGAGCTTCCAGGGGACTGGGGTGACGCTGGGGACGGTCTTCCATCACGCCAGGGAGGCCGGCTGGGGAGGGACCACCAGGGGCCCCTCTGAGCCACGCACGAGCGCCCAGGAGGACTTCTCGGCCTTCGCCCCGGCCAGTGAGGAGGTGGCGCCGGCCACGCCCGCCCGAGGCCAGGACGAGGCCCCCGTGGAGCCCGACGGCGAGGAGAAGTTCGAGCAGGGGACCTTGGAGAAGTGGAGGTCGGTGGGGCTCCACCTGATCATCCGAGGGACCGGGAAGAACGAGACGGTGGCACCCAGCGAAGGAGACGTGAACGTCGGCCTCTACCTGGAGCGTCACCCCCAGTGGAAGGACAGGCTCAGGTACAACGAGAGGACGATGGAGGTCGAACTCGACGGGCAACAGTCCTCGCTCGACCTCCACCAAGTCGCACGTCACGTCACATGGTTCATGCACTGGAAGCGCTCACCCAGTGAAGGCTCCGTGCTGAACGCGGCCCTCTCGGTGGGGAAGGCTCGACGCTACGACCCGGTCCGTGACTTCCTGAAGGGCCTCACCTGGGACGGGAAGATGCGCCTCGACCGTCTCTGCAAGCGTGTCGGGCTGGAGGACTCTCCACTCTCAGTGAGGATGCTCAGACGCTGGTGCATCGGCGCAGTAGCTCGCGCCATGCAACCCGGGTGCGAGATGCAGAATATGCTCGTCCTCCACGGTGGGCAGGGAGTAGGGAAGAGCGTGCTGTTCAAGAAGCTCTCCATGAAACCCGAGTGGTACACGGAGAGCAAGGTCGAGATCGGGACCAAGGACGGGCAGCTTGCCCTGGTGAGAGCCTGGATCGTCGAGATGGGCGAACTCTCTTCGATGGCGAAGGCACAGATCGAGGAGACGAAGAGCTTCATCTCACAGTCACACGCTGACTTCAGGCCTCCCTACGGAAGGAAGACCGAATCGTTCCCGCGCCGCTGCGTCCTGGGTGGCACCACGAACGACGACGAGTGGATGCGAGACGGGACCGGCTCGCGACGCTTCTGGCTCGTGGGGATGGAGGACATCGGAGCAGCGAGGCGCTTCCCCGACAGTGAGGTGCTTCAGGTCTGGGCCGAGGCCGTGGTCGCCTATCGTGCCGGCGAGCGCTGGTGGGACGAGGGGCAGGAGGTCGTGGAGGTCACGGAGAGGAACAGGGAGCACTACCAGTCGGTGGGGCTCGACGCCCTCGTGGAGGCCGTGCTGGCGAACGTGAAGACGGCCGGCGTGACCAGCGACTTCGTCCTGCGCGAACTCGTCGCCAACCACCGGGTGAGCCCGGGGACTCCGAGGAAGGTCGTCGCTCAGAGCATGGAGAGAGCCGGCTGGGCAAAGAGTCGCATCAGGCCGCTGGGGAAGCACGGGCCCCAGCCGACCATCTACCGTCGCCCAGGGCTCGCCGACCCGGCTCACGACGGGAAGGTGCGCGAGGCGCTCGTGCTCGCCTTCAAGGCCTCGGGGCCGGCGGCGGACTTCGCCGAGGAGCCAGGAGAGGGTGGCGCGGAGGCGCCCGAGGCGGAGAAGTAGTGGTGTGCAGTGTGCAGTGAGAAGGGGTCGTGTGCCGCGTTCACTCAGAGTACGCGGCACACCTCTAAGCTCCTGAAATGGCAACGGGGAATTGTGAAAGTGTGCAGTGTGCATCGAGATCTTAGTATAAACCCGTGTAGCTATTTCAGAATACACTATTAGTGAACGCACATTAGTATAGGAGTTTGGACCCCAAAAAACGGGTTACGCTGCACACCGGAGTTAACTATAGGTGATGACTGAAGAAAGTGTGTGCTATGAGGCCAAAAACACGCAGCACACCTACGCAGCACACCTCTACCTTCGGGGGAAGAAAATGGCCCTGAGTGGCCTCCCGGCGCCCCCTCGCGCCCTCCGCCGCCCGCGATTTGGCCGGCGATCCGTGCTGGTCGGGCTCCGCCTCCCCTCCTTCGCCCTCCCGACCCCCGATTCCCGTTTAAACAGGAGGCTCCGACCCCCATTCTTGACCTCCTCCACCCATTCAGCTATCAGTGAACCGTCTCCATGAGCCCCCAAGGCCACAACACCAGGAGTGAAGACACCTCATGCGTCTCGTGATCGTCGAGTCTCCCTACGCCGGGGACATCCCCCGCAACGTCCGCTACGCCCGCGCCTGCCTGAAAGACTGTATCACCCGCGGTGAAGCCCCCTTCGCGAGCCACCTCCTCTACACCCAGCCCGGCGTTCTCCAGGATGACGTGCCTGGGGAGCGCCTCGGGGGCATCCGCGCCGGCCTCGCCTGGGGGCGCGTGGCCGACGCCAGCGTCTTCTACATGGACCTGGGCGTCTCCAGGGGCATGGAGATAGGCCTGGAGGCCGCCAGGGCGGCCGGCAGGGCCATCGAGGAGCGGCGCCTGGGTGGAGAGTGGGGCACCGACTCCTGGAACGAAGCCTGGAGCGTCCGGTGAGGCGCCCAGGGCCCGTGGTGGACGAGTGGCGGGGCGCGAAGAACCTCCTGTGGGCGGACAACGAGCACCTCCTCCGCTGGGGTTGGGCGCCAGGAGGCACGAGGGTGCGCCAGTACTTCCAGCGGATCACCGGTCCCAGTCGCCCCGTGGAGCCTTGGGAGAGGAGCCGCTGGTGGCTCGCCGCCAAGGCGACACGCTGCGAGGGCATCTCGAAGATCCCCTACTTCACTTCAAGTGGACAGACACCTCAAGTGAAGGAGTTCTTCGAGGGCGCCCATCGCTCTCACGTCCTCCTGTCCGGCTTCAACCACCTCGCCAAGGAGAGCCCATGAAGCGCCTCATCGTCCTCATCACTCTCAGTGTCTTCACTGCCTGTGCAGTCGTCCGCCCTGTCGCGGGAGGAGGTTTCACCGTCGAGCCGGCCTCGGCCCAGGCCGACCCAGGGCAGGCCATCCGCTTCGTGCTCTCCGCGGCCCAGGGCGCCCCGCCGGCCGTCACCTGGACGGTGACCGGCGGAGGGAGCATCACGGCGGAGGGGCTCTTCACGGCACCGGGCTGCGCCTCTACACTCCCAGTCACGGTGACGATCACGGCCACGAGCGGGAGCGCGAGTGCCTCGGCCGTGGTGGACGTGGCCGACAAGGTGACAGGCGTCTCCATCGCGCCGGTCACGGTGACGTTGACTCCGGGTGCATCGCAGACCTTCGTCGCCACCGTCAAGACGGCCTGCAACCCGACCGGCGTTGCCTCGGTGATGCGTGCCTCGCGAGCGGCGAGGATGCAGGGCGCTCTCGTCTCTCCACCGGTAGTGAAGTGACGAACGTCGAGGCCAGCATCCTCGTCCTCGTCGGCGTGGTCGTCACCATCGTCGCTCTCCGTGCCGTCGACTGGACGCGGAGGCGCAGGTGAGCCTCCGCCCCCGCCACTTGCGCCGCGTCCTCCTCCGCCTCGCCGACGGCCGGCGCACGGTGGGCGCCCTGGAGGTCTTCGTCGCCCTTCACGGACGGTGGAGGACGCGCCGGCCGGGCGGCGACTTCGGCTGGCCCGACTTCAACCGTGCTGGTTGGTGGCCTCATGCCAACGCGGATGCATTCACTCGTAGTGCAAGGCCCGGGCCTTGGCACTGGCACAACAAGGGAGGCGGCGATGGACGGGATGCTGTTGGACCTTCAAGCCTATAGACGCTCAGTGAAGGGCTCGAGTCCTTCACTACCAGTAACTCCACCTGTAGTGAAGCCACCCGTAGTGGAGCATCGCCTCTGCCGCCTCCAGGCCCAGGAGGCCGTCGGTCGCCTCCCCCTCCGAGACGTGCTCCTCTCGCTCCGACGCGCCGGCCTCATCCTTTCCTTCCGCCTCCAGGACGATGTACTCGT
>CAYHBG010000002.1:0-28559 GCA_964354815.1 uncultured Thermotogae bacterium | reverse complement strand
CGCTCCGACGCGCCGGCCTCATCCTTTCCTTCCGCCTCCAGGACGATGTACTCGTAGTGAAGGCGCAGCGGACGCTCACCTTCATGTTCGAGACGGTTGACTTCCAGTGAAAGACGCCAGCCCGACACGCCCATGCTCCTGCGCCCTGATCCCACTCACCCGGGAGAACTTCCAGGACTTCACCGGGGGTGACTACTCCGGAGAGCCCCGCCGCCTTCGCGGCATGAGCCGCCACGCGCCTGATCACTGTTGCGTCGGCTACTGCCGCGTCTGCGCCATGACCCCGGTGACTTCCAGTGAAGCCTGACCCGGCTCTCCTCCGACGATGGCGAGCCCGCCTCCGCGCCACCGGCTTCCAGGACATCGAGATGCCCGACGGCTCGCTCCTCCCCGCCAAGAAGCCACCAGGGCGCTGGCGCTCCTACGACAAGGCCCACCCGGTCGAGCGCCACGCGGTGGAGGCCTACTTCAGTCGAGCCCTCCACTTCACTACAAGTCACGCCTTCAAGAAGCTCTCCAAGCGCTCCAGGGCCATCTGGAGGCTCCATGCCCAGGGCCAGTCGAACACCGAGGTGGCCTCCCGTTTAAACCTGAGCGTGAAAATCGTGCGTGTTGCCATCACCCGTGCTAGGGTTCCCGCCAAGCTCCCGGAGGTCACCTCTTCTCTGGGACACGGACAGTAGTCACTCGCAGTAAAGGAGCTACCACATGAGAGGTCTCACGAGAGACGAGATCGAGCTTCGAGATGCTGTCGCCGTACACCTCCTCGCAGCCATCGCCCCCAAGGTTCCCGGCCCCCAGTCGTTGAAGACCTCCCTGGCCGGAGTCTGGGACGCAGCCAACACCTTCATCGCCGCACGTCGCGTCATCTTCCAGGAAGATGCTGCCGACAACGAGCAGGTCGAGCCGCCCCTGGTGCAGTCGTGACCTTCGGCCTCCTCGGGGACATCCTCTTCGGGCTCGCCGTCACCATCGCCGTGGGGGCGTGGTTGGACCACCGGAAGCACGGCTGGAGGGGGAGGAAGAAGTCGTGAGCGACGACATCTTCGATGGCTTCGACGACCCCGGTGACGGTGAGTCAAGGAAGAAGGAAGGTCTCGACCGGGTCGAGAAGAACAGTGGCGCCTGGGTCCACCGGATGAGAGCGGAGGCCAGCCGGCTGGCGCTGGGCCCTCCTCATCGGGTCATCACCATCGACGACCTGAGAGAGCACGCAGCGGCCACGAAGGACCCCCCGCACCACCCCAACGCCTGGGGGTCCGTCTTCCGCGGCCCCACCTGGAAGTGGATCGGCTTCCAGAAGAGTCGCATCCCCTCGAACCACGTCCGGGCCGTCAGGGTCTGGAGGTACATTATATGACCGCCCGTGAACTGGAGCGAGCCCGGCTCCTCCTCCACGAGGAGAAGATGCGACAACCGGTGAGGGTACTCTTCCCCTGCGCCGCCCCTCGGGCCGTGGCCGTCTGCAAGGCCTGTGGGAAGATGTTCGAGAGGGCAGCACACGTCGGGAAGTCGAGAGGCTTCTGCGGGGAGCGTTGCAGGGACGCTTTCTCCAGCGCCAACCGGAAGGGGTTCACGAGGCGCAGTCACCAATATCGCCTGGACGGGCCGAAGCCATGACCGACTACATCCTCGCCGGGGTCTTCTTCCTCGTCATGCTCACCGTCATCGTCATCGTCGAGGAGTGCCAGTACCGGCGCCGTCGGAGGGACCTCCTCTCGCTCCTCCGGAAGGAGACCAAGTGAACTTCTACCAGTGCATCGACGCCTTCCCCTGGCGAGCCGTCGCCTGGACCATGCTGTTTCTCTTCACAGGCTTCGCCATCGGCGCCAACGTCTCCTACCATCTCTGGAAGAAGCAAACCCACCATTGGATCGACCTCGCCAACCAACTCGACAAGGAGAACACCTCTCTCCTCCGAGACCTCGCACAGAAGGTGAAGGCGTCCCGATGAACTTCGCCGGCATCTTCGAGAAGTACGGACCGCTGGGCTTCGCGGTCATCGTCCTGGGGGCCCTTCTCTGGAAGTTCCAGGCGGACGCGGCCAAGGAGCGGACCGACCACACCTACATCCTGGTGGAGCAGATGTCCTCACTCCGCCATGCCTGCGACCCGAAAGCTCCCTAGCAACCCACAGTGAAGGAGACACCATGGCGAATGGACAGTACGACGGACCGACCAAGGACGTTCAAGCCGGCTCCGGCTACGGGCTCAACCAGATCTCGGGGCCCCGCCCTCGCGAGCACAACCAAGTCCAGGACAACTGGGAGCACCGTTCCGCCGGCCTCCGCTGCCACACCTGTATGTTCTTCGTCGTGAAGTCGGCGGAGCCCCAGCCCCTGCCTCCCCAGGGCGCCATCGGTCGCTGCCGGCGCCATGCGCCGACCCTGGGTGGCTACCCGGCCGTCTACGAGATGGACTGGTGCGGGGACCACAAGGTTCGATGAACGAGGCCCAGCGTAGGGCCATCGAGCTTCTCGCCGCAGCCGCCCGTGGATGGCCTGTGGCGCCAGAGGTATGGGAGATCATCCGCCAGGGTTACTCTGGCTCCCGCGATAGTATCTCACCCACCAACGCCCTGTTACGGGCAGTGAAGAGGTCCCAGATGGCCGCCAAGAAGATCCCCGTCATGGAAGTGACTCCTGTTGCCGTCGACCCCCAGGGGATCTCGGCGACTCCTGTTCTCTCCACGGCCGTGGGCGCTCGCCGTGAGGGGACTTTCTCGCGCCAGGGCTTGAACGGCTTCACCGAGATCGTGGACTCCAAGACCGGCGAGGTGGTCGAGCGGATCGAGAACGGGTAGGGCCTGAGCGGAGGAGTCATGAGGAGCCACCGACGATGGACGCCATGGCCGTACCCAGCACAGACAGGATCGGCTATCGCAGCGCCACCGCCAGGGACCGGGACTTCGTCCAGGCTACGCTCCTCAACCACTTCTACGAGGAAAGCTTCTGGGCGCAGCGCCTGACCACGCGCACCTTCTTCGACGGTCACACGGCGCTCGTCCAGACCCTCCTCGATCGGCCCGGCGTTCGGACCATCGTCGCCTGCGAGCGTGACGACCAGGACGCTCTCCTCGGCTTCGCCGTCTTCGAGGGCTCCGACGAGTTCGGGAACCCTCCCGTCTTCGACTTCCTCTACGTCAAGAAGGCATGGCGCGGGCTGGGGATCGGCGGGATGCTCTTCAGGGCCACCGGGCTCCCCGAGGACCTCGGCGGGGTCCACGTCTCCTACGCCACCAAGGCATGGTTCACCACCAAGGCCCAGCGTGGCCTGGAGGAGCGCTTCAAGGCCACCTTCAACCCATACCTACAGTGGAGAGGTCTCTTCCCGTAACCAGGAGTCACCACATGGCACGCACGATCAAGCAGGTCAATTTCGCAATCGGCATCCACCTCCACGGGATCGTCGTCCAGTCCGTGGGCTGCGGTCCCTCCGCAGGAGACCAGAACCGCTCCCTCTCGGGGGTCCGCTTGGTCGAGAAGATCGAGTTCCACGAGGAGGGCTACGGGCTCAAGATCACCATGAGTGCCGGGGACGGGGCGACGAAGCGCATCTTCGGGATCCCCTGGACCGCGGTCACCTCCTGGGAAGAGGTCGAGAACGCCGCTCCTGTTCCCGTCCAGGCCGTGGCCGGCAAGAGGTAGTCGTGGACGGCCGTCGTCGTCTCTTCATCAGGGAATACTTCATCGACAAGAACGGCTCCCGCGCAGCGCGGGCTGCCGGCTTCTCGACGAGCATGGCGGCCCAGCTTCTCCAGGAGCCGGCGGTGGCGCTCGCCCTGGAGGACCTCACCCGGAAGAAGCTCGCCACCCTGGAGCGAGACGGGGACCGGGTCCTGAACGAGTTCGGGGCCATCGGCTTCTCGGACGTGAGGAAGCTCTTCGGGCCGAACGGTGGGCTCCTCCCTCCCAACGAGTGGCCCGATGACATCGCGCCGGCCATCTCCTCGGTGGAGGTCGACGAACTATACGAGGGCTCCGGGAAGGACCGAGAGCAGATCGGCTGGACGAAGAAGGTCAAGCTCTGGAACAAGAACGACGCACTCACCAAGCTTGGCGAGAACCTGAAGCTCTTCGACAAGACGCTCACTGTGCGTCTCGAATCCATGACCGACGAGGAGCGTGCCCTCCGCGCCGAGGCACTCATCGCGGCCGGGCTCGCTCGCGCCCTGGAGAAGACCGTTGCGGCCCAGGCCGTGATCGAGGTCGACGCGGTCCCCGTGCTTCCTCCTCACGAAGAGGATGACCTGTCGGATCTCCTGTGAGTGAACCCCACTTCAATCAGGAACAGATCTCCCGGGCGATGTCCGGGCTCACTCCCCTGGAGCGGGAGGAGCTTGACCGGCTCCTCCAGTACCAGCAGAAGCCGACGCCACCTTCCGCGGACGTGCTCCAGGCGGCCTTCCCGGAGCAGCGCCGGTACATCCTCGACCAGTCACTGCTCAAGTTCCTCTTCTGCACCCGTCGTGCGGCGAAGAGCTTCAGCTTCGGCCTGGAGTGCTTCCACGACGCGAAGAACTGGCCCAAGGGGAATTACCTCTTCCTCGGGCTCGTCCGTGAGGAGGCCAAGCGGATCTTCTGGAAGGACGTGCTGAAGGACATCAACGCCAAGTTCGGGCTGGGGGCGAGCTTCAACGAGTCGAGCCTCACCTGCACGATGCCCAACGGTGCCACGATCTACATCGGAGCGGCCGACGCGAATGACCAGGAGTGGAGGAAGCTCCTCGGCCAGAAGTACAGGAAGGTCTTCATCGACGAGGCCCAGGACTGGAAGCTCGACCTCCAGGAACTCGTCTACTCGACGCTCAAGCCGGCCACCATCGACCACAAGGGGAGCATCACGCTGGCCGGCACGCCCGGCCGCGTCCGGGTGGGGCTCTTCTGGGACCTCACCAAGAACTCGAAGGCTGGGCTCCTCAAGCCCACCTCGGCCGGCGCCGGGTGGTCGGGGCATTCCTGGACGACCTACGCAAACCTCTCCGTGATGCCCACCGGGGAGACCATGGCCGCCCTCTGGGACGCCCAGATCGAGGAACTGAAGAAGACCCACCCCCGGATCGAGGAGACTCCCGCCTTCCGCCGGAACTTCCTCGGCGAGTGGGTCATCGAGGACGATGCACTCGTCTACCGGTACAACCCGGCCAAGAACGACTGGAACGGAACCCTCCCCCAGTACCCCAAGGGTCGCTGGCACTTTGTACTGGGAGTGGACCTCGGCTACAACGACGACTCGGCCTTCACCAAGAAGGCCTACCACGACTTCGACCCCTACCTCTACATCCTTTCCAGCTTTAAACAGAAAGGCATGGACATCTCGGCGGTGGCGACTCGGATCAAGACCTACCCCGAGGTGGACATCGTCGTCATCGACGGCTCGAACAAGCAGGCCGTCATGGAGATGCAGAACCGCCACGGGCTGAACCTCTACCCGGCCGACAAGACCGGGAAGCCCGACTTCATCGAGCTTATGAACGCTGAGTTCATCATGGAGCGGATCAAGGTGAACCCCGACACCTGCGCCCCGCTCATCGACGAATGGGTGGGCCTCGTCTGGAACGATAAGTCCACCAAGCGTGAAGAGCACCCGGCCTGCCCCAACCACGCGGCGGACTCGGCCCTCTACGGCTGGCGCTACTGCTACCAGTACATCTCGAAGCCACTCCCTCCCGTGGTCGAGGCCGGCTCCCAGGAATACTACGAGGCCGAGGTGAAGCGGATGTTCGAGAAGACCTTGGCCGAGATGGAGAGCGCCAAGCACAACACGAAAGACACGCCCTTCGGGCCCGTGAGTGATTCCTTCGACTGGGGAGTGAACTGAGATGCCGATCTACGAGTGGGCCTGTCCGAAGTGCGAGCGTGTGGACGAAACACTTACAGTGAATATCACCGAGAGGCCTGAAGTCCCCATGTGCTGCAACCGGGATATGCAGCGGATCATCTCGGCGACCTCCTTCACCTTCAAGACCGCCGGAGGGAACAACCTCCACTTCTCGGGGGCCCGCGGTGCCTATACCCGGAACGCGAAGAAGCCTGCCACCATCGGCCACGGGCATGGCCTGGGCGGACGCCCCGGGAGGAAGCCCCCGACGTACACGAGGGAAGAGTGAACCTCCCTGCGCCCTGTTGCGACGCGAGCCGGATGGCCTACCTCTACGCCATGAGGCGCGACTGGGGCCGGCAGACGGCCCCCTGGCTCCCGTGGATGGGAGAGGCGCTCTTCATGATCGCGATCGAGATCGACGCCGAGGCCCGCGGCACCCAGGAACCGAACCCTTTCGAGGAGATGTCATGAGCAAGCTCGACGCGATGGACGTGTCCCATGTGAGAGACCTGATCAAGCTCTGCAAGGAGCAGGGCGTGCAGCGCCTGAAGCTGGGGGACATCGAACTGGACCTCGGCCCGAAGTCTGTCTCAGGGCCTGACGTGGAACAGATGAGGGCCATCGCTCAGGCCTTGACCAGCGGAACCGCCACGGACGAGGACATCCTCTTCGGTTCGGCTCCGCAGTTTGTCACGCAGGAGAAGGCCGCAGAGATGCTCAAGCGCTTCAGCGGACAGGAGTAGACGATGGCGCGAAAGAAGCTTGCTGACGGGACGATCGGCGAGGAAGAGAAGAAGCCACGCCGCTCGAAGAAAGAGCCGGCCATGACGCGGGCCATCCCGAACGCTCGCTGGTGGAAGCTCAAGCCCGAGGAGATGTTCCACTCGATCAAGGCCGTCGTCGACCACGTCGACAAGGCCCAGACCTCTCTCGCCCTCCAGCGCCAGATCTGCGCTCGCCTCTACGGTGGCGCGGTGCCCGGGAGCTTCTACGGGATCACCCACGACAGGCTCCAGGTGATCCACCCCAGCATGACTGGGCGTCTCACCTACAATATCATCGCCATCGTCGTCGACTCGCTCGTCTCGCGGATCACCAAGTCGAAGGTGCGTCCCCTCTTCCTCACCCAGGGCGGTGACTACAAGCTCCAGCGTCGGGCCAAGAAGCTCTCCCAGTTCGCCGAGGGCATCTTCTACGAGTGCAAGTTCGACGACCTCGCCCCGGTCATCTTCCGCGACGGGTGCGTCTTCGGCGACGGGATCACCCACGTCTACGAGGACCGGAACTCGGGGCGCGTCGCCATCGAGCGGGTCCTCCCCGACGAACTCAAGGTCGACGAGATCGACGGCTTCTACGGGCAGCCCATCCAGATGCACCGCGTGAAGAACATCGACCGGGAGAAGCTGAAGGACGCCTTCGGCTACACCGACGAGGGCAAGGAGATCAAGGAGGTCATGGAGATGATCGACCGGGCCGCGGAGACCTCGCGCATCCTGCCCGGTAGCTCCTTCCAGTACGCCTCGGACACCATCGGCGTGGCGGAGTCGTGGAAGCTCCCCACCTCCGCGGAAGCCCACGACGGGAAGCACGTCATCTCGATCGACACGGGGATCCTCTTCGAGGAGGAGTGGGAGAAGAACTACTTCCCCTTCTCGCGTTTCTCCTGGAAGCCCCGCGTCTACGGGTGGCACGGTGGTTCACTCGCAGAGGAACTGATCGGCACCCAGGTGGAGATGAACCACCTCCTCCACCTCATGCAGCGAGCCTTCAGGATGATCGCCGCCTTCAAGATCTTCGTGGAGAATGGCACTGTCCCCGATTCACACTTCAACGACCGGATCGGGACCATTCTCCACATTCCCAAGGGCGCCCAGAAGCCGGAGTACGTCACGCCGCCGGCCCTGAACGCGCAGTACTTCACCCACTTCAACCAGATCAAGGAACGTGGCTTCGAGATCGCTCGCCTCTCACAGATGAGTGCGACCTCGCAGAAGCCGGCCGGGCTCGACTCGGGCGAAGCCCAGCGTGTCTACCATGACATCGAGAACGAGGGCTTCCAGTACGTCGGTCACTGCTACGAGCAGTACCACCTCGACACGATCCGCCTCGCCATCGACGTGGTGAGGGACATCGCCAAGCGTGAGGACGGGAAGGGCGGCTACGCCCTCAAGGCACCCGTGGGCGCCTCCAGCCTTCCCGGCCGGAAGTTCCTCCGGACCATCGACTGGAAGAACGTCAAGCTTGACGAGGACGCCTACTCCCTCAAGTGCTACCCGACCTCGTCGCTCCCGAACACACCCGCCGGGCGCCTCGCCACGATCCAGGACCTCGCACGCGCCGGCTACATCGACCAGCAGACGGCCACCAAGCTCCTCGACTTCCCCGACCTCGCCCAGGTCGAGACGCTTCTCGGCGCCGCCGAGGACTGGATCGTCTCGACCCTCGACTCGATCGTCGAGAACGGGAAGTACGAGCCGCCTGACCCCATGATGAACCTCACCATGGCCGAGAACCTCGCCCACCAGGAGTATTGCCTGGGCGCCGCCAACGGGATGGAGGAGGAGAAGCTACAGCACCTCCACTCCTTCATCGGTCAGATCCAGAACTTCAAGGCGAAGGCGCTGGCCGCCTCGCAGCCGCCACCGATGCCCGTGGGAGCCCCTGCGGGCGCCCCCGCGCAGGGTGGGGCAATTCCCCCGGGGATGGGCGCACCGGCCGCCCCGCCCGTATCGCCGCTCTTACCGCCGGCAGGAACCCAGCCTCCTGCCATGGCTTAACCCGCAGTAAAGGAGTCACCAGATGCCACTCGAAGGAAGCATCACCCCGGCCAGCGGGTCCTCCGTCACGTCGGTCACGCCCCCGTCCACGATCATTTCCTCCCTCGGTGGCGCCGTCGCGCCTCCGGACGTAGCTCCTCCCGCGCCGGCACCGGTCGTCGAGGAGAAGCCAGCAGCGCCTGCGAAGCTCCCCGAGATCGAGTCCTGGCGCCTCGCTGCCCTCTCCCAGAAGGAGAAGGCTGCCCGCGACCACGCTGCCGCCGCGAAGGCCGATCGGGAGGCCGCCGCCGCGGACCGCGCCGAGATGCAGAGATTCAAGGAGCAGATGCAGCAGAGGGAGAACACCTACCGCCAGGACCCGATGCGTCTCCTCCAGGACTACGGGTACGACTACAACGCGGTGACCCAGTACGTCGCCCAGGGTGGATGGAGCCCGGAGCAGCAGCAGGCAGCCCAGCTTGCGGCCACCCGTCAGGCCGTGCAGGAACTGGCCCGTCGCCAGGACGCAGACCGGCAAGCGCTCGCCGCGCAGCGCGAGGCCGACGCCAAGGCCCGCGCTGACGCCGAGGCGAATGCTCGCACGGAGCACGAGACCCAGGCCGTGGCGGAGTTCAAGGGGGAACTGAAGAGCTTCGTGGACGCGGAGCCCGACACCTACGAGATGATTCGTCTCGCCGGGCCCCAGGCCATGGAGGCCATCTTCGATCGGATCTCGGAGCACTACGAGAAGACCCAGACCCGCCTCTCGAACAAGGACGCGGCCGACGCGGTCGAGGCGGCGCTCGTCGCCGAGGCCGAGAAGGTGATCGAGGGCTCGAAGAAGCTCAAGTCGAAGTTCGGTCCGCCTCCGCCGGCCGCTCCCCCTCCGCCGGTCACGAGGACCCTCACGAACCAGATGCGTCCTCCCCCGGTGGCTTCCACGCCGGCCCAGCCCGAGACGGAGCAGCAGCGCCGTGACCGGGTCCTCGGCCAGATCAACAAGGCCTGGGGGCACTAGCCATGAGCAGGGCCTCAGAACGCGCCAGCGCCCGAGGAGAGCGCTGGTACGTCATCCCCCGCCGGACGGCCCTGGCGAAGGCCTTCGAGGCCGGGATGAGGCTCCTGGACGACCCCAGGGCCAAGCAGCGGATCATCGACGGTGAGGAGCCGAACTGGGAGGGGATGGCGGTCCTCACCAAGCAGGAGAAAGCGAAGGTCCGTGCCGACGTGAGGACCTTCGCCCTCGCCCACCGGGAGGTTGCCAGGAAGACCTTCGAGGAGCGGATGGCGCCCCCGAAGAAGGGCTTCGTGGAGAAGGTCCGGGAGTTCTTCAGGGCCTGAGTCGGGGAGTAGGTAGGGCCTGTACGGACTGCCGGAGAGACCGCTAGTAGTGCGCCTGAAGCTACCCTGGCGTGAGTGAAGAGACCGGATCGACAGTTCGAGAACTGCACCCAAGGTCTTTTCACCCACAGTCAAGGAGCTTCAAGTCATGGCAACCTCGTATGGCAGTTTCACCGCGAATGACGGTTCGTACTCGAACGTCACCGCGCTCCAGGCGATCCTGAAGGAATACTACGGACCGCAGCAGGTCAAGAACCTCGTCTACAAGCGCAACAAGTGGTTCGCGATGGTCCACAAGGAAGAGGACTGGAGCGGCCTCGTGGTGCCGGTGCCCGTCGTCTACGGGAACCCGCAGGGCGCTTCCGCAACCTTCGCCACCGCGAAGACCAACCAGACCGCCAGCAAGATGGTCCGCTTCGTCATGAACTGGACCCAGGACTACGCCCTGGCGACCATCACCAACCTCGTGAACCTCGCGTCGCGCAACGACGCTGGCGCCTTCCTGAAGGCTGTCCAGAACGAGATGAACGGCGCTCTCCGCACCTCCGAGAACCGGATGTCGGGCGGTCTCTACCGTTCCGCGACCGGCGTCATCGGCTCCGGCACCCAGACCTCGGGCGTCTTCACGCTCGCCGACCCCATGTCGGTCACCCAGTTCGAGGTCGGTCAGGTGATCAAGGCCTACTCGGACAACCCGCCCGTCACCGCCATCGCCGCAGTCGGCTACGTCGTCAAGGTGAACCGCTCGGCCGGTACGGTCTCCTTCTCCGACGCCCAGGGCGGCGCCGTGAAGGACCCCGGCTCGTGGGCAGGCACCCTGTACCTCATGACGGAAGGCGACCTGAACCTGAAGATCAACGGGCTCGCCGACTGGCTCCCCACCACCGCCCCGACGACCGGCGACTCCTTCAACGGTGTCGACCGTTCCGTGGACCCCAGCCGCCTCGGCGGCATCCGCTGGGACGGCTCCAGCCAGACCATCGAGGAAGCCCTCATCGACGCAGCGGCCCTGTCCGCCCGCGAAGACGGGAATCCCGAACTGGCGCTGACCAACCACTTCACCTTCGCGGCGCTGGAGAAGGCGCTGGGCTCGAAGGTCAACTACGTCAACTACGAGCACTCGGACGCCCAGGTCGGCTTCCAGGGCATTCGGGTTCACGGCGCTGACGCCGAGATCAACCTCTTCGCGGACCGCAACTGCCCGTCGCAGAGGGTGTACCTCCTCGACCCGGATAGCTGGACCCTGGGTTCGATGAAGGCCGTGCCGCACATTCTCACGGAACTGGATGGCCTCACGGAGCTTCGCGACCCGAACGCGGACTCCATCCAGATCCGGATCGGCAGCTACGCCATCCTGGCGTGCAACGCCCCCGGGAAGAACGTCGTCGTCAAGACCCAGGTCTGATCCTGGAGATGGCTGACGCTCCGGATTAAACCGGAGCGTCGGCTGTCACTGAAAGGAAAGACACACCATGGCAAATCGACTTCTCTCGAACCGGATCTACACCAACCGGAAGGACCGCAAGGTCATCCACGCGGTGGTCGCCATCGGCGGTACTGGCGCTCCCACCCTCAACGCCGGCAAGTCCCCTGGCGTGCTCTCGGTCACCCGCAACTCGGCCGGAAAGTACACCTTCGTCTTCGGCACCTCGCAGAACGGGGCGAACGTCCTCGACCCGTACTACGAGTTCTCGGGACTCTCCTGCACCTTCGACACCACGGGTGCGTCCAACGCCAACCCGGCGGCTCCCGTTGTGAGCGTCATCAACGACGCCTCGGCGACGCCGGCCACCTGCGCCGTCCAGATCATCTGCCAGAAGTTCACCGCGACGAGCGGCGACGCGGCCGACCCGGCCAGCGGCGAGAAGATGCTGATCGACTTCGTCTTCATCGACTCGTCGGCTCCGTAAGGAAGGGGGACGCTCATGAGTTCCAAGAGCAACCTCTTCTTCAAGGCCTTCGCCGGCAAGAAGGCGAAGCTTCCTCCGCTCGACCACTTCGCCGAAGGTGGGATGGCCGAGGAGACGCCCTCGGAGGTCGAGCCCGACGAGGGGGACACCGACGTGTCCCCCGAGGAGAAGCTCGCAGCCTACGAGATCATCGAGGCGATCAACGGGACCGGAGACCCGAAGAGCAAGGCGGAGCGGCTCGCGAAGAGCCTCAAGGCCTTCTTCCTCATGGTCGACGCCCAGCCTCACGAGGAGGGTGGTACCGGCGAGGAGCCGATGCCACCGAACCCCGGAGGCGGCCCGTTCGGGTAGGACGCGCAGTGAACGGATGAAAACGACGGCGGGGCGGAGATGAACCCGCCCCGCCGTTTCTTCTGGGAGTGAACTAGTGAGTTTCGTCATGCGACTAGGCCCACTCACGGAACTGGCGGGTGGATAGATGGCGCTCGAACTCAACGTCCACCCGCTGATAACCGGCCCCTTCGTCGGAGCCCCACGCAAATCGAGGATCGGGTCCTTCCCTTACGGGACCTACTCCAAGAACGCCTCCGATGAGTTCAAGGCAGTAGTGAATACGGACAGGGAGCTTCCCCAGTTCGCAATCACGTCGAGGGTTCCCGTCGCCACGCAGCAAGCGCAGGTTGCCTACGAGTACGGCCCGATCTCGCACAACGTCACGCAACTGAGTACCGGGGTCGTGCGTGCTGCGATGCCCATAGCGATGGGTGTCGGTGTCTTCGCGTCAGGCGGCGCGATCACCGGGACGGGGATGATCCAAGATTGGAGTTCATACCCTACCGGGCCCAGTCGATGGGGGATGAGCTTCAGGAACCTGTCGGTCAACGTGAACACCCTCGGGGCAACGCTCAACGCCAGGAATGGCGGGGTGTGGCCCGGGTTCATCTACATCTGGCGTCCATCCACGATGACCGCCGTGGGCTATGTGGCGTCCGCTTACTCCTACTCTGCTAATAGCTGGACCCCGGGGCTGGTCACCAGTCAGAACTGGAACGAGTATTGGTCTGGTGAGAATTACTGGGTTTGCTGGGGTGGCTACGGTGTTCGCTCGTTCGAGTACAACCACCTTCTGGACACGACGACCTGGCTAGCTGGAGATATGCTCATCGTGGAGTATTGGGCGGGAGCGGTCTTTGATTGCGGGAACGCGGGCGCTTCGCCGGGTGCCTGCTACATGAGGGGCATCGGACAGATTGGCGGCGGCACCAACAACACAACGGGGTCGGAACGCTCCAACCTCAACATCTCGGTTGCGACGTACAATACACAGATCCCCCTGGGGGGCACCTACACCGGGGCCGTGAACATTCCTGTCCAGGGCGAAAACGCAGCCGTAGTTCCCAACCTCATCACGGTCGATCCGAGGGCAAGCCGGATCATCCGTCTCGGTTTCGACAACCCGGTGGGGGTCATCGGCCCGACAATCGGCCCCGCGGTCGAAGGGATCGACGTGACCTCCGTGGCTGCGATCGACGACACCACGATCGACCTTCACCTCGTCACGGCCAGTCAGCCGCCGGCCGCCCCCATCGGCTCCGCCACCAACGACACGGGGCCCGAGGCTCCGTCGGGTGGGGCCGTCTCCTCCGATCCCACTCCTCCTGCCCCCGTGGCCGGCGCCTTCACCGAGGACCCGTGAGCACCTATTCACTCATGGTGGACAGATAAATGGGCATCCTCGACTTCGAGTACGTCCTGACTCACAACTCGGGCGCCGTCACCAGTCAGCCCTGGTACGACGGGACGTACATCTGGTTCACCACCAGGGCGTTGGGCACCAACTATAAGTACCTGTGGCGAATGCGGGTGTCCGACAAGCAACTGATCAAGCCGGACGGGACCGTTGGGGACGGCACCAACGCAGGTGTCTACTTCGACGGGTACCCGCTCGACTCCTTCTGCATGAGCGATGGCACCAGCGTCCTCGTCGGGAGCTACTACGGGGGTGGCGTTCGCAGGTACTCAGCGTCCGATATGACCCTGTTGGACACCATCGGAGATGCTACTGGCATCGGGATGGACTGTGACCAGGGGACCTTCGACGGGACCTATTTCTGGCTCACAGGGAATTACCAGGGAGCGGTCATCCAGGGAATCTGGAGGATCACTCCCGGCACCTGGGCGGTCTCGAAGATCGAGTCTTCGCTGGTGATGTCGGCCATCCAGAGCGACGGGACCAACCTCTGGGTGCATCACCGTAGCTCGGCCGCCGGGATCAAGAAGATCAACAAGACGACTGGCGCAACGATCCTGACGGTGAGCGACCTGACCTCGTCTCCTTTCCTCGGAATGGATCTGGACAGGGGTGAAATGTGGACGGCACTCGGCAACGCTGAGTGCGCTCGCTTTCGACTGAGCGATGGCGCGTGGCTGAATCCCGACGGAACGGTCGGCACCTTGGCGACCTCCACGGTGTCAGGTGAGAATGTAACGGCTTCAGGTGGGGTAGGGGTCTTCGACGGTCATGTGTACGTCTCGGCCACTGCGGCCTATTTCGAGATTCAGCGAAGGTGGATCCGTGATGGCGTCGGGTTGCCGCAGGCAGGCTACTTCCCGCTGACCGCCGGACTTCCAGCGGGATTCCGCCACTCGCTTCGCATCGGAAACACGGTCTACTTCACTCTGGGAGCGACGGGCGGGACCTGGGGCAAGGCTGGCCTCATGTGGTGTGACATCTCTGACTTGGCCGCAGCCCCTAACCTGATCGATGTTTCCCCCGGGGCCGGTCCGCACATTTCACTGACCTTCGACAACCCGGTGGGGATCATCGGGCCGGCGCTTGGCCCTTCGGTCGAGGGTATCCTCGTCACCGGAGCGACTCAGGTTGCCCCAGCCCAAATCGATCTGGCGTTGACCGCCGCAGGCACTCCGCCGGCCGCTCCGATCGGCTCCGCCACCAACGACACAGGGCCTGAAGCGCCATCAGGTGGGGCCGTGACTTCCGACCCAACCCCCGCCGTGCCAGTGGCCGGTGCGTTCCGCAGGCCGACGTAGGAGAGACGAATGTCGAACAGAGTCGTCTGGACACCAAGCACCGACCTGAGCATCGACCACTACGAACTGGAGTCGTCGGCGGATGCCCTCACCTGGGGGAACATCGCGACCATCACCCACGACCTGAACGACACGGCCGTCTTCGACGCGGTGGCGGGCGTTTTCTACTTCGTGGACGGGGCCGGCACGAACACGACTTGGTACCGGGTCCAGGCCGTGGACACGCTCGCCCAGGCCTCGCCCTGGTCGGTCCCCTTCCAGGCCGGCTCCGTCGTCCCACTGGGCTTCTACGGCTACGGCGGGGAGATGGCTCTCTCGCAACTCATGGCCCTCGCACGCCAGGAGAGCGACACCGAGAACGACGAGCACATTTCCGACGACGAACTGGTGATGTACCTGAACCAGTCGAGGCTCGAACTCTACGACCTGCTCCTCCTCTCCTTCGGCGAGGACTACTACACTGCCAGTGCGGACATCACCACGAACGGGACAGACCAACTCTTCCCGCTCCCCAACGGGATCCTCTACGGAGCAGCGCCTCCCTTCTACAAGGGGCTCCTCGTCGAGGCACGAGCCCTCGGGAACATCGGCTCGAATCAGCCCGTCTGGATCACGCTTCTCAAGTTCAACTTCCACGAGAAGAACCGCTACAACCTGATCAACCAAGCTCTGGTCACGGGCTATATGTGGCCCCGCTACAGGCTCCACGGCGCGAACGTCATGTTCCAGCCGCTGCCCCAGGCCGGTCTCTACGTCCGCCTCTGGTACGCACCGAAGCTGAAGCCCATGGTGGCCCTCACCGACGTGGCCGACGACTGGGGCGGATGGCTGGAGTACGTCGTGGTCGACACGGCGATCAAGTGCATCATGAAGCAGGAGCGAGACCCCTCGGGGCTCATCCTCCGCCGGAACGCACTCGCACAGCGGGTCACCACGGCCGCCGCCAACCGCGACCTCGGCGAGCCCAACACGGTCACAGAGACCCAGCCCGGCGGCTACGGCGCCCTGGGCGGTGGTCCATTCGGCGGCTACGGCCCCTGGGGGTAGGAACATGGAAGCGAAGAACTTCATCATCACCGAGGAGCAGCGACTGGTCATCCTCGGGTACCTCTACAGCAGGCCCTACGGCGAGGTCGCCAAGGGCGTTGCGATGCTCCAGGCGCTGCCAGAACTTCCGGAGCCGCCCCGCACCGTCGTGCAGGTACCTACCCTCGTGGAAATGAAGGAGTAGCCGTGGCGAACGAGATCATGCCGAACATGGGGATTGAGCTTCCTACACCAGGAGTGACAGGGGCTCTCGGTGTCGAGGCTCCCGGCGCCTCGTGGATGGAGCTTCAGAACGAGGGCTTCAGGAAGGTCGACGCCCACGACCACGGAGGCGCTGGAGGCGCCCCGATCGATGCCTCGGCACTCTCCATCGCCGCGGACCTCCCCTTCAACGGCTTCAGCGCGACAGACCTCGCGACGGCCCAGTTCATCGCTGGTGGCGCCACGGCTCCGGCGAGGAGCATCTTCTTCTACAACGGTGACTTCTGGATCTCGAACGGGACCGCGGTCCCGGTTCGCCTCACCAATGGTGCGAGCATCGCTGCCGCGGCCGGGAACATCACCGGGCTCTCGGGCGCTGCGGCCATCACCTGGAACTCGGGGCTGGGCGTTTTCATCTTCGAGTCGACCTCGGGAACCAAGGCCGGGATCTACTGCGGTCCGCTCTCCATCTTCGAGCCGGTCGCGGGAGGCAAGAAGGCGACCATCTCGGTGCCGGCCGGGCTCGCCGCCGACTACGCCCTCACGCTGCCGGCGAGTCTCCCCGTCTCGACGAAGCCTCTCATGCTGAGTGCCGCGGGGGTCATCTCTGCGTCGGACCTCACTCGTCCTCTGCTCCCTGCGGTGGGCCAGCAGTACATCTCGCCGCTCACCCAGACCGTGCAGACGGTTAGTGACACGGTGATCACGGGCGATCTCGTTCTGACTGGCGCCACCGGTCGTCCGATCATGGTCCTGCTGCGCCCGAACGGTGGTGGTGGGTTCAAGCTCACTGCGGATGGTGGCGCCGCACGGGTGGCGAACATCTCGGTCTATCGGAAGATCGGAGCGGGGGCGTACACCCTGCTGACCGGGTTCAGCATTCGTGGGGAGCCCAGCACGGTCACCTACGCAACGGAACTCGTCTTCCTCGACATTCCCGGCGCGGGGGACATCACCTATCAAGTGCGCGGCAACGTGAGCAACGTCCTCGCTCAACTCGACTTCCTGTCGCTGATCTTCCAGTGCTACGAACTCTAGGATGCCCGCTCCGACCGCCATCTCACTGAAGGTGTTGCACAAGGTGCAGGGGGAGGACCCTGCCCTGAATCGCTTCCAGGACCACGTCCTGGGGGTGCTCAATCCCTTCATGCGAGAAGTGGCCGACACCGTTGGCTCCTTCACGCAGGTGGACTCGGCGAGCTTGCCGGTGGCCTCGGCTTCCTATGCCGGGCAGACCTACCGGGTGAAAGACAAGGGCCAGCCGGAGATCCTGAAGACCTGCCTCATGAACGCCAACGGGACCTTCTCCTGGGCCGACGTGGGGGCGGGTCGGGCCAGTATCTGGGGGCTCCTCGGGGTCTGGGTTGGGGCGACTGCACCCACGGTGGTCGTGACTTACGCGGAGTGGCTCGCAGGAGCAGACGGCTACTGGGGCTGGAAGCAGATTCCTTAACTAGGAGTGAACCATGGCGGGCATGACGAACGACAGTAAGAACGCGATGCTCGACTCGGGCTACGGAACCGGAGCTTCCTCGGGAACGTACATGAGCCTCCACTCGGGCGACCCGACCACGACCGTCGCCACGGCCCTCGCCAACGAGATCGCGGGCGGTACTCCGGCCTACGCCCGGAAGCAGGTGAACTACGCTGCGGCAGCCGCGGGAGCGAAGGCTCTCGCCGCGAACGTCGTCTTCGACATCCAGGCCGGCGACGCCTTCAGCCACTACGCCCTCTGGTCCGTCGCTTCCGGTGGCACCCAGGCCCAGTTCAAGGGCTCCGGTGCGCTCGCTGCTGCGGAGCCGGCCTACGGGTCGCAAGGAACCTACACGATCACCGCGGCGGGCGTGAGCCTCTAGGCCATGGGGGCGCAGGGGACGGCCACGCTGGACTTCGGGTCCTTCCCCGGGAAGAGCGACACCTCCGTCGCCGTGACCGGGCAGGCCTCGATCGTGGCGGGCTCTCTCGTCGAGGCCTGGATCCGCCCGGCCGACACCGCGGACCATCTCGCCGACGAGCACATGGTTGAGACGATCCGGGTCGTCGCCGGCAGCATCGTCGCCGGGACCGGTTTCACCATCTACGGGTTCAACACGAACCAGATCAGCGAGCCGGAAGACCCGGGGCAACTGCGCGGGCGCTTCTCCGGTACGGGGACGTTCCCAGGTCCTGGCAAGGCCGGACCGGGCGAGGTTCGCGAGGCGCACGGCGGGGCTGGGACGAGACTTTACGGACAGTGGACCGTCGCTTGGGTGTGGAACTAAGGAGATAGAACATGGCAATTCAGATCCAGGGCAACGGTGGCGTCGTCGCCGAGGTGGACGGCACAACCTTCCGTGCTCAACGAGTCACGGCGCGGCCCGTCGACCATGGCGCGTTGGGCGCCTACGCCATCGGCCTACAGTCGGGCGTCATAGCGGCTGCGCTGGCGGCGAACTCCGAGATCTTCCAGTTCCGGTGGAGCGACTCGACCCGGTACGCAGTCATCAGGAAGATTCGGGTCGCCGCGGCGGTCAGCACAACCTTCTTCGCCGCTGGCGTGCCGATGCGTCTGGCACTCCTCAAGGCGACCGGGTGGTCGGCGGCCGGCTCCGGTGGAACCCGGGCCACCCCAGCGGCGCTTCTCAAGCGGCGCACTTCCATGGGCTCCACTCTGGTGGCGACTTCCGATATTGCGATCGCTTCGACGGGTGCGCTCACCGCGGGTACGAAGACCCTCGAAACCCTGGCGCTCTCCACCCTCACCGCCGCGTGCCCCATCACGGCGAGCCTCTACGGGCAGATCATCGCGCCGGGGACGATCATGTGGCAGGCCGAGGTCGGCGACGGGGAACACCCGCTCGTCCTCGCCCAGAACGAGGGCTTCGTGATCACCGTGCCCACCGTCCCGGCCACCGGCACCTGGGGCGCGGATGTCACGGTCGACTGGGCGGAAGTCACCGCGTACTAGCTCGTGTCTCTCCTCCTCTCACAGACCGGGGGCAGCCCCCCTTCAGACAACCGGACCGGGACCTGCCTCGCCCTGGTGGCGACAGCCATCCTCTCCGTGGCGACGGGCTTCAAGGATGTCCCTGCCGCAGCCGCCGCGCTCACCGGGACGGGCACCCTGGGAGCGGCGGCCGGCAGCAAGGCCGTCTCGGGTACGGGAACCACCCTCGCCGGCACGGGCACCCTCGGGTCTGCCGTCGGCGCCAAGGCCGCTTCGGGGGTGGGCGCCGACCTCACCGGCACAGGCGCCCTGGGGGTCGCCACGGGCTCGAAGGGAGCTTCGGGCACCGGAGCCGACCTCACCGGCACGGGCACCCTGGGGGTCGCCACCGGAACCAAGGACGCCCAGGGGGCCGCCCAGGACCTCACGGGGGCTGGCACACTCGGCGCCGCAGCCGGTACGAGGGCCGCAGAGGGCACAGGAACGACGCTGGCGGGCTCCGGGGCTCTCGGGGACGCCTCGGGTACGAAAGACGCCCAGGGGGCCGCCCAGGACCTCACAGGGGCCGGCGCTCTGGACGCAGCAGTCGGCTTCGCCAGCGGGGGCACCATCCGGACCGGGACGGCCCTCGACCTCACCGGGGCTGGCGCCCTCTCCTCCGCGGTGGGCTCGAAGGCCGTCGAGGGAGGGGCCTCGGGCATCTCGGGAACCGGCCACCTGGGAGCGGCTACCGGCTACGCCGGAGGTCCTCCCGACTTCCTCATCTTCTACGTCTGGAACGGCAGCACCTGGGTTCTGATTTAAAGGGGAACGGATGCCACTCGAAGCCCAGAAGGCCGTCGTCCAGTTCAGAGGCCTTGAGACCAAGATCGACGACAAGCAGGCCGTCCCAGGGGACCTCACCCTCCTGGAGAACATCCGCTATGACGTGCTCCAGGAGTTCACCAAGCGTAACGGCTACCGGAAGCTCGCCCAGGTCGGGGCGGAGTACGGGCAGCAACTGGCGACCTTCAAGAACGAACTCCTCGTCATGGACGGGACGAACCTCTACGGCTACTCCTCGAAGGGTCTCACCGACAAGGGGACCTGGGAGCCTCTGAGCCTTTCCACGCAGTCGGTCTCGAAGAGCAACTACACGCTTCAGATGCCCGACGCGGGCTACCACCCGACAGGCGTCTCGCTCTTCGCCTGGGAGTCGGTCGAGGGCGGGGTCACCGTTTCACGCTACACAATCAGTGACAACAACTCGAAGCAGGCGCTGGTCTCGAACGTCCTCCTCGGGATCCAGGCGCAGCGCCCGAAGGTGCTC
The DNA here is from genome assembly GCA_964354815.1 of uncultured Thermotogae bacterium. Classification (GTDB taxonomy): domain Bacteria; phylum Bipolaricaulota; class Bipolaricaulia; order UBA7950; family UBA9294; genus CAYHBG01. Next base: position 8,195 of record CAYHBG010000002.1, on the reverse strand, counting down.
ATCTCCGGGGACTACATCTACGTCTTCTACTTCGAGGCGACCGACTCCTCGCTGGGCTACATCCGGCTCGACGCGGGGGCGCCCACCGCAACACCCACGGCAGGGATCGCTGCGACGAGCCTCAATACGGCGGGCATCTTCGACGCTACGGTGGGTCAGGTCTCCACGCTCGCCGCGTTCGAGATGGTCTACGTCACCTTCGCAACTGCGGCAGGAAGTCTCTACGGGACACGCTTCGTCGGTACGGTCCAACAGGTCCCCACGCTCATCGCGAGCGGGACCACGATCACGGCGGTCTCGCTCATACTTGACTCGACGTATGACACGCTCTGGGTCCTCTGGAGCACGGGCACGGACCTCGTGGGGAGGAAGTTCGATAGCTCCTGGGCGAGCCCCTCCTCGCCAGTCACGATCGAGACGGGGCTCGGGACCGTGAAGAACATCACCGGGACTGCCCTCTTCAACGTGGAGGCCTTCACGGAAGCGGTCCACCCCACCTACGGGAACATGATCTACTGGTCGACGGCTTCGACCTCCTCGAAGCTCCTCGGCTCTCCCTTCCTCTATCAGGCTGGGCTCGCCTCGAAGGTCTTCCAGGTCCTCGGCACTCCCCACCTCGTCATCGCCTTCCAGTCGGCGCTCCAGCCCACCTACTTCGTGGTAAACGCAGTCGTGAACTCCTCGAACCTCACGGCTCCCCCGGTGGTGGCGAAGCTCGCCCCAGGCGTGGGTGGTGGTTACACGAAGAAGCCGGGGCTCGCTGAGGTCTCCACTATCAGTGACGGAGTCTTCCTCTACCCTTACCTCCAGGCGGACAGGCTCATCTCCCAGGCCGGCAGCGTCTACACGCAGACGGGGGTCCAGGCCGCACGCCTCGACTGGAACGCCATCCGTGAGTCGCTCGAACTGGGTGACACGCTTCTCCTTACCGGGGGTATCCTCGGTATGTACGACGGGGTGGGGGTCTACGAGCATGGCTTCCACGTCTACCCGGACAGTGTCGCGGCCTTCCATGCTGCGGGCGGGGCCTCCTCGGAGGGGAGCTATCAGGTCTGCGCGGTCTACGAGTGGATGGACAACTTCGGGAACGTCTACCAGAGCAGCCCCTCACCGGTAGTGCCGGTGAATCCCGACGCGACCGGAGAGAGCGTCGTGCCCGCCGGAAGCCAGTTCCAGTACAACGTCCCCACCTACTGCCTGGGCTCGAACAAGAAGCCCGTCTCGATCGTGATCTACCGGACGGTGGCGAACCAGTCGGTCTTCTACCGGGTGACGAGCATCTCGGCTCCTCTCCTGAACACCACGACTGGACCGATCGTCTACTTCACCGAGGGTATCTCCGACGACGTGCTCTCCGCGAACGCCCAGCTTCTCTCGAACCCGCTGAACAGCATGGCCGAGGTCCCCGCTCTCGCCTGCGACGCGCCCAGGTACATCGCTCGCTACAGGAACCGTGCAGTGGTGATCCCCGCCGAGGCGCCAGGGCAGTGGCTCTTCTCGAAGTCGGTCATGCCGGCGGTCCCGATCGAGTTCAACCCGCAACAGTTCTTCAACCCGGTCCAGGGCGGTGGGACTCCCCTCAACTGCGCGATTGAGATGGACGACAAGCTCATCCTCTTCTCGGAGACGGGGATCTACTGGACTGCCGGTGACGGGCCGGCTCCGAACGGGACCGGGAACGACTACGGGAACGCCTTCACGGTTCCCTCGGACGTGGGCTGCTCGAACCCCCGCTCTCTCGTGCTGACCCCCAAGGGGATCATGTTCCAGTCGGCGAAGGGGATGTACCTCCTGGGGCGGGACCTCTCCGTGCAGTACATCGGGGCTTCCGCGGAGAGGTTCAACAACCTCCAGGTGACCTCCGCGACGCTCATCCAGAACGGGCGCCGGGTCGTCTTCACGATGGAGCGCTCTGCACCGAACGTGAACATGGCGCTGGTCTACGACTACTTCGTGGAGAGGTGGTCGGTCTGGACGAACTACGGGGCGGTGGATGCTCTCGCCTTCGGAGGGCTCCTCACCCACCTCCTCGCCGACGGGACGATCTACCAGGAAACGCCGGGCGTCTTCAGCGACGACGGGGCTCCGGTTTTGATCAAGCTCCGCACCTCCTGGCTCTCCTTCGCGGGCCTGAGCGGCTTCCAGAGAGTGTGGAGGTTCATCCTCCGGGGGAGCTACCTCGGAACGCACAAGCTCAAGATCTCGGTGGCCTTCGATGACAACCCGGCGCCCAAGCAGAACGTGGAAGTGAATGCGACCCAGGTCCTCAAGTGGAAGCCGAACTACGGTGGTGACGTGGACCTCGGTCCCGTCGCCGACACCTCCCTCGCCGGCACGGACAACCCGGGCGGTGGGAAGTTCGCCAACTACGAGTGGCAGGTCAAGCTCCTCCAGCAGAAATGCACGAGCATCCAGGTGACGCTCACCGAGGCCCCCACCGGCTCCCCCAACGAAGGACTCTCCATCTCCGTGCTGACCTTCCTCATCGGTGTCCTGCCCAAGCTCCAGAAGGTCGCCCTCCGTCACAACCTCAAGCCCGGTATCCCGGCCGCGAATGCTCCACGCGGCACGGTCGGCGGCGAAGGATAGAACATGAAGAAGCTCATTTCACTCCTCGTGCTCCTCCCCGCCCTGGCGATGGCCCAGGGCCTGAGCAACAACCTCCCCTGGGCGGGGAGCGGCAAGGTGCTTGCGAACTTCCCCCTCACCTGGACCGGGGGCGTGATCGAGACGGACGCCAACACCGTCAGTCACGTCATCTTCAACCCGGCGGTGACCAACTACGCCTTGCAGAGCAATTCGGCTTCCAGCGGGTCGAGCCCCGTAAGTCCCTGGACGATTGCCAACTCTGCGACGGTGACGACAACGGCCACGAGCGCAGGGGATCCGTTCACGGGATCGTGGACAACCATAGACACGAGCGCAAGCAACGTGGGGAGCCTGTATCAAGCCATTACCGCCCCCAGCGCAACCCTCTGGACGGCCTCTGCGTGGGTCAGGACGGTCAGCGGAAGTGGAACGTGCAGCGTGTGGACGCTTCTCAACGGGTTTGGTAGCTGCACCTGCGCTCGCAGCGATGGCGGAGCCTGCACAGTAGAGTACCCATCGGGCTTCTATTGTCAGGCCAAGATCACCGACTGCACCACGACTCCGGTACGGCTCTGGGCCACCGCCACTAGCCCCGCATCCACTAGCCCATACATCCTTATTTCGCCGGGCAACTACGGAGGCACAACCGGCACCGTCATGTTCGGCGGTGCCCAGGTAGAGCTTGGCGTGATCCGCCCCTCCGACCTCGTGGTGACGACCACCGCAGCCGTGACTGTGCGGCCCGTGAACACCAACTATGCGTTGCAGAGCAACAATCTTTCTTCGGGGGCGAGCCCAGTCAGCCCTTGGACAAACTTCAACACGACCGTCACAACCCCAGAGGCAGCGGCAGCGGCGCAAGGAGGTGGCTACTGGACGCGAGTGGTCAGCACCAACACGGCAAACGGGCTATACCAAACCCAAACCGTTCCCTCCTCGGTGACATTCACGGGTTCGGCGTGGCTTAGGAACGCTTCGGGTACGCCACAGGCGTCGGTGTTTGTTGACTGCAAGTCCGGGACACCCACCTGCGCCTGCGCTCGCAACGACGGGGGCTCCTGTTCGGCAGCGTCAGCAGGGAGCGGCTGCTTTGCGTCGGTGACCGACCTGGGGGCCACGCCCGTTCGGCTCGCAGTCACGGCCACCTGCAACGCTGCCAAGACCTCACTCGACTTCCTCCTCGTCTCTGGCATCTATTCAGTTTCCACCGGCACCGTGGATTTCACCGGAGCCCAGCTTGAGGCTGGCACCGTCGCCTCCGACCTCATCCCCACCCTCGGCACCGCCGTCCAGATGGACCGCGCCCTGGTGGACACCTTCACGCGGGTGCCGGTGAACTATGCGCTCCAGAGCAACAGCCTGTCGAGCGGGAGCAGCGCGGTCAGTCCTTGGGCATTGACCAACGCGACCGTGACGACGGTGGACGGGGCGCCGATAGGCGGCACCTGGGCAGAGGTGACGAGCAGCGTGGACGACGGGCGAATCGGGCAGATCATGACCACTCCTCCGGCGACAGCCTTTGTCGGGTCCTACTGGGTGGTCAAGGGCAGCGGGTCGGGAGTCACGACCTCGATGCTCAACACCGTCAATGCTCCGACCTCCTGCACCTGCACCAGAAGTGACGGAGCGGCCTGCACCTCGACCATTGTCTCGGTCTACTGTGAAACCAAGATCACCGCGACGACGACTCCGGTACGGGTAACGGTAATGGGCTCCGGTGGTGCGGCCACGACGAACCCTTGGCTCATGCTCTACCCTGGCGAGCGGGCCGTGGGTACAGGTACGGCCCGTTTCGGCGGAGTTCAGCTTGAGGTTGGCAGCCGTGAGGCGGCTCCACTCATAGTGACGACCACCGCCGCGGCGAGCGGTCCAGCGATCAGCACCTCGAACCTGTGGGCCATGACCGGCACCGTCCCCCAGGTGCAGGCCACGCCTTCTCCGTTCATGACGCCGAAGCCGGGCGCGGGGCCGTTCGCCAACGGGACCGTGTACTACTCGCTCCCCGCTGGATCCCCCCTGCACTTCACGGGTGAGTTCACGGCCTGTTTCGTACTTAGCTCCACGCTGGCCGCCTATGTCGTCCCCCTCGGGAACAAGACCGGGAATAACGGGTGGGAGGTATATTTCGATCCGCTTCCCGCCACAGTCCTCACTCTCATGACTGGAACCGGAAGCGGGCAGGTGGGAGTGCAGACAGGCAACCTCGCACAAGCCGGCGGCCCCATTGTCGCCTGCGTAGGACGGGCGGGAACAACGATTTACTCGAAGTCGAATCTCGGGACGACAGCAACGGCTGCGTCCTCTGCGCTTACCGCGTCTGCCTCCCCTGTGAGGCTAGGCAACCGTCAGGATGGATCCCTCTACTTTCCGGGCACTCTCTACGAGTTCTACGCCACCACGACCCCCTGGAACGAAGCGACCGTCACCGCCATCCAGCAGAAGGTCCTCGGCCACCTCGACGGCACCTCTCCACTCACCGTCACGCGAGCGAGTCTCGGGACCTACATCCCTCGTGCAGCGGACGGGCAGCTTTACACCTCCGCGAACAACGTGGCTCGTATCACTGAGAGTGGATTGTTGGTCGAGCCGCAACGGACGAACAAGGCCCTTTACAGCAACACCATGAGGACGAATTACACCACCTCCAACGCCCACGACGCTGACGGCGGTGCAAGTCCTCTCGGTGGGAACTGGGACGAGGTCATCAGTGACACGATTGACGGTTTCGCCTACAGGGCCGCTGACGCGGGGAATGCGCCGACGGAGTTTGTGATGTCTGTCTGGATGCGAAAGGCGAGCGGGACCGGGTATGCGGCCATTGACTCTCGGTGTGGAGAAGTGCCCGCCACCTGCTCGTGCCTGCGCTCCGACGGTGGCTCCTGCACGGCGACAAAGGGTAAGGGGTCCTCCGTGAACTCCTGCTTCGCGGAGGTATCCGACCTGGGTACCACCCCGATCCGACTGTCAGCCGTCTACACCTGCACGAATCCCGTTCTAACGACCTACCTCGTCGTTTTCCCGGGGCAACTGGGAGTGGCAACCGGAACTACCCGGTTCAGTGGGATTCAGTTTGAATGGTACGCAAACGAGCCTACAAGCCTGATCAATACGGACAGTGGAACAGCCACTCTCCGCCTGGGCGACGTTGCAACCGCCACCATCCCGGCCGTGCCCGGAAAGTTCTGCGTGGCGGAGTCTTACAAGTTCACCAGTCCGAATGGCTACACCGCAGGGGGGTATCCTGCGCGTTGGGGGATCGGGTCCGGCCCGAATGCGATGCGAGGCTTGACCATGCCTGACGGCACTCCGTACTCTGGTTCCGTAGACGGGAGCGGGTCGCCCTCGTGGTACATCGGGACCGCGGGCGGTGGACCAGCAGCACGGATAGTGGAGTGCTTCAATCGTTTGGCGCTCACCGCGCCGCTCGTCACGAGCAACGGGGCTCCTATCAGTTTGTTCGGACCCTATGGAGCCGGGAACGGCGTGGTTCTGAGCCCGGCGACCATCCTGAACTTCGGGTATCACACTGCGAGTTACATTCTGAACGGATACATCAAGGACGTGAAGATCTGCTCTGGCGGAAAACCAGGAGGTTGCAAGTGAAGCATCTACTCGTAGTGCTGGCCCTCATCCCCACGCTCGCCTCCGCGCAGTTCACGGGAGCGCAGATCAACGGGCTCGTGAAGTCGCTGAACGATGCCGTGGCGACGATCAACCCTGGCAACCCGGCCACCATCGACGGGAATCAGCTTGTCACCTTCGGTGCAACCCAGCCGGCCAACACGCCTTGCATCAGGTGTACGATCCGGCTCACCGAGGAGCAGCGTCTCTTCCTGGGGATCCCGGCTGGAACGATCCAGGAGCCGGCCGACCTGTACGCAGTCATGCAGGTCTGCGGACCGGCCAACGCGATCTACCAACCGATGCCCCCCTGGATGTCTGAACTGGTCCAGACCTGCTCTGCGAGCCCCATCCTCATCCCGGCCACGCAGAAGTCGGTGACGCTCGCCGCTCGCACGAACCCGATCGCCCAGGCCGCTGCCACCGGCTTCGCCTGCGCCTGCCGAGGAGCGGGTGCCTGCACCTGGACGCCTCCTCTCATCGGAGGTGGCTTCGGGGCTCCGGTGTCTGCCCCCAAGGGCTTCACCATCCCGGCAGGACTGTGGGCCGGCGCCGGATGCTCCCTCAAGCCCTGCGTGGAAGTCTACGGCTCCGACTCGATGCCCAACGCCTGCAAGTGAACATACGCTCCTTCAATCCTCTCGACCTCGACGAGATGAACCGCTGGTATGACCTGCGCGGAGAGCCCTCGATCAAGATCGAGATGATCCCACGCCTGGGCTTCCTCGTGCCGGGCGTGGCAGCCGGCTTCCTGTACCAGACAGACTCCTCCATGGCGCTCGTGGAGGGCTTCGTCTCGAACCCGGAGGCTCTCCTCTGGAAGAGAGCGAAGGCGCTCCACATGATCCTGGAGGCTCTCACCAGCGCCGCTCAGGGTTTCGGGTTTAAACTGGTGGTCGGTTCCAGCAAGCGCACAGGGCCTGTGTCTCTCACTCTACGTCAAGGCTTCCGCAGAATCGGTTCCTACGAAATGGTCGTGAAAGAGGTGGCGTGATGGGCTTCTTGTCCGGACTCCTTGGAACGAAGAATAAATTTCAGGCCAACAAGGCCAACCTGGACACGACGGCCTACGCGCCCACCATCGCGTCGGGGCAGGCCCAGGCCACCGACAACAGCAAGTTCAACAACGTCTTCGGGCAGCAGCAGAACCTCGCCGGGCAGTACGGGCAGGTCGCCGCTGGGAAGGGGCCGAACCCTGCCAAGGAGATGCTCCGCCAGCAGACGGGCCAGAACATCAATATGGCCCAGGGGCAGGCCGCCTCTCAACGGGGGGTGAACCCCGCTCTCGCGGCCAGGATGGCCGTGGATGCCTCCGCCGGCCAGAACCAGCAGGCCGCCGGGCAGGGAGCTTCTCTCCAGGCCCAGCAGTCTCTGGCCGCCATGGGCCAGCAGGCTGGCGTCCTCGGCCAGATGCAGCAGGGAGCGAACGTCAACCAGGGCCTGGGGGTCAACCTCCTCGGGACTGCCGGCGGCCTCCAGAACCAGCAGAACAACTCGAACATCCAGAACACTCTCGGTACGAACCAGATCAACGCCGGAGTCGCCTCGCAGAATGCCGCCACCAACGCGGCCCTGGCCGGTGGGCTCATGGACGCTGCCGGCGGGGCCATGGCGATGTCCGACGAGAGGGTCAAGACCGACATTCACCGTCAGCAGACGGAGGCCCTCCCTGGCGTCCCCGAGGCCACCTTCCGCTACCAGGGCTTCCCCGGCCAGTACCGGGGAGTCATCGCCCAGGACGTGCAGGAGGAGCGCCCCGACCTCGTCGAGGAAGGCCAGGACGGCTTCCTCCGTGTCGACCCCCGGCTGGCCCCCGAGAGGATGGCTGCCGGTGGGCTCATCCCCGGCTTCACGGACGGTGGAATGGTCCCCCAGGCCGAACAGCCCGAGATGAACATGGACTTCGGCGGGCTCACGCCGGCCATGGCCGGTGGCGGCCTCGCGCCGGAGCCCATCTCTCCCCTCCACGGCTACCTCGACAGCCT
>CAYHBG010000001.1:0-76653 GCA_964354815.1 uncultured Thermotogae bacterium | reverse complement strand
GCTGGGCGCCATCGTCGCCGCGCTGATCGTCGCGGTGGCCTGGCTGGCGTGGACGCGATGAGCGACACCGACCGCCTCGCCGCGCTGCTGCACATGATCGAGGACCCGAACGTCGGCAATGGGCCATCGCTGAAACAACAGAAACTCGCCGCCCGCCTCATCGCCGCAGGCGTCACCCTCGCCCCCACGCCCCCCGATGCGCTGCGGGAGGCGGCACAGGTCGTTTCCGAACAGGCCGAGGACGAGGGCCTGTGGTTCATTGCCGAGACGGCAGCCGAGGCATATCTCCAACAGGAGCTGCGGCGGTTGCACGCGGCCATTGAGGGAGATCCCATGCTTCGCCGCAACCGAGGGGGCTGACCATGCCTGAGGAGCCGATCCCCGAGAAGGGTCTGCCTAGGACCTGGATCGTGTTCGACGCCTGCCCGAAGTGCGGCTGCACGATCCCCAAGGTGACGTGGCGGTCTGGTGACCCGATCTGCGAGTTCAACCTCGAGGTCGAACACTTCCACGCGACGTGCTGGAGGTGCGGCTTCAAGTGGGCTGCGGACATGAAGGGTCACCGGGTGTGATCGTCCTGATCGTGGCCGCGATGGCCGCAGACCTCCTCACGTTCGCCCTGGCCGTGCCGGCGGTGGGCATCGGGGCCGAGATGAACCCCGTCATGGCGAGGGGGTACGCCGACATCGGTCTCGTCTCGGTGATCCTGCTCAAGACCGCCTGCACCGTCGCGATCTGCCTCCTGGTGCTGCGGGTCAGGCGTCGGAGGATGCGCCGGCTCGCGATCACGATGGCCCTCGCCATCCCCCTGATCGGGGTCGCCGGCAACCTCACGAGCTGGTGGATGGCGTGAGCCTGTTCCGCCTCCGCCTTTCCGTGATCGAGGGCCAGTACGTCCCCGAGTTGCGGTGTCCTCATTGCGGGTTCTGGTACACCATCGACACCGAGAACTGGGAACCCAACGAGTGGCACATGTGCCTCGCCTGCAAGCGGATGCAGGCCAAGCTCTACGCCGCCCTCCGCCAGCGTGACGAGCACTACCGCCTCGAGAAGGCCGAGAAGTCCCGCCGCTACCGCAAGTGGCTCAAGGAGACCTACCCCCAGTACCTCCAGGCTTATGAACGCGAGAAACGGGCTCGCAACCGCGAGAAGGCCAGGCTGTACCGCCTCAGGAGTGCGCCGTGAGCAGCGAGTTCGTCCCGTGCATGTGTCCCCTCGACTGGTGCGCCTGCGAGAACCAGATCCACATCGACGACTACGACACCCGCGACCGGAACACCATCGTCTGCGACGAGTGCCAGCGGGGCAGTCACGAGGAGCTCGAGGAATGACCATCGAAGGCGTGACGACGGCCTGGCTGATCGCCATGCTCGTCCTTGCCGTGATCAGTCTGCTGGCGATTGGCCTGTGGTTGGGTTCACGGTGAGCGGCTGGACCCAGGCGATGTGCGACCTCTGCTGGAACCTCTGGAGGGCCGGCCAGGCCCCCGTTCGTCTCGTCAAGCCCGAGAAGGAGAAGTGCAGCCTGTGCGGGCAGGAGACGCGCTCCGGCATCTACTGGAGGGCGGATCCCAAGACCGTCCCGCACCCGAGGGAGGAGCGATCATGAAAGAGATGACCACGGCGGAGTTCGCCAAGGCGAACCTGTCGGTCCTGGGCGAGATCGTGAGGATCCGCCGCTACACGAAGGTGGTCGGGACCTACTACCCGGGCGGCTTCGAGCCGGGCGAGATGCCGGCCCAGGCGACGTTGGAGCTCGAGGGCCCCCTCCTGGCCCAGGCCACCACCATCACGGACCAGATGGCCCGCATCGAGGACCTCGAGTCGGAGGTGAAGCGTCTCAAGAAGGAGCTCGCAGCCCGTCCCCCGGTTGTGGTGGACGCCGTGGCCGTCATGACCAACCCCAGGACCCCCTCGGACCCCCTCCGACCCCGCAGCACGTCCGACAACCCCTTCGCCGGCCTCCCCAAGCAGGACAGGGAGTTCTTCGAGAGAAAGTTGGGCACCAAGAAGAAGTAGAGGCCCTTGACGGACCGTCTGGTGCGGTCCATCATGCTGGCGATATTCGCCAACCATCAGGGAGGACCCCGTGGGACTGTTCGACAAGCAGACGAAGCAACTGGACACCGCGACAGCGGAGCTCGAGACCACAATCGCGGCCCTCAAGGACCAGATCGCGGACCTGAAGGCCGAGCGGGCGGCCGTCACCACCGAGCGTGACGCCGTCAAGCGCATCAAGAGCCTCCAGGAGCAGATCAGCCGCCTGGAGATCGACAAGGGCAAGATTGTCGAGGACAACGACCGCAAGATCCGCGAGACGACCCACATGGTCGGCCTGGAGCGGAAGCGGCAGGAGTTCGAGGCCGAGCAGTCCAAGAAGGGCATCGAGCACGCCCGCAAGGAGGCCATCCTCGAGGTCCAGCGTGAGAACCTCGAGACCGAGCGCATCGCCTTCGTCAAGGAGATGAAGTTCCGCGAGGAGCGGTTCTCCCAGGAGGTCGGCTACCTCAAGGACCTCATGGGCCAGATCCTCGACCGCCTGCCCACCGTCACCGTGGACCGCCAGATCAACGAGACGACCAAGAAGACGGTCTGATGCCTGGAGACCCGTTTCTCTACGGGTTGCCGGTGTACACGACGCCCTGGATGCCCGACACGTTGATCGTGATGGGCAACCGGGTCGGCAAGACGCTTGCACAGCGGGGATGGGAGCACGCGCAGGAGATGGCAGACCGCCAGAACCTCAACCTCAAGGGGATGTCCGACAAGGACCTCTGGGGCCAGATCTCCGGTCAACTCGAGGCCGGCCGCCGGCCCCTTGAGGTCGCCACCTTCGGGGACAAGGATCGGAGCTGGCTGATGCCCGACGGGACGATCAGCGACAGCAGCAACGTCGAGACCGTCTTCCGGGTCGGCGCTGATGGCCGCCCGGAGGCGGTCACCCGCCTCGTGGACAAGCCCTCCCCTAACTCCGTCCGCAACGTGGGCGAGTCCGAGATGGCGTGGCTGAAGCGCCGCGTCGATGAGATCTGTCTCTGGAGGTTGAGGTGATGGCAATCTACGACACCGTCCTGACCTACAACACCAACTGGTCCAACTCCAGCACGTCCACGGTCAGCAACGTCATCTACACCAGCCCGACCTACTACCCGGCCTACGGTGGCTGGGAGGCCCCCAAGGCCGTCGAGGCCATGCCAAGGCCGGAGACGGACATGGCGTGGCTGGAGCGCCGCGTGAAGGAGATCTCGTGGGTACCGGCGTGACCGTCGGCGGTCCCTGGCAAGGCATCCACCTGGAGGAGTGGCTCTCCCACATCAGCCCCTGGCCTCGGCCGTGGGTGGCGCGGGAGATGCCATTGCTTCGCTCCCCGGAGCGCGATGGCGAGACCCTCGAGCAGCTCGAGGCCCTGGGCATCTACTTCGGCCAGCCGGTGGACTCCCACCTCGAGGCCCGCACCCTGGATGGAGACCGATGATGCGAGACCCGATCATCCTCGCGGACCCCAAGGAACGCGCCGCCGAGCGTGAGGCCGACAGCAACTGGGGCGACTTCCTCATCGCAGAGGTGGAGGGTGACGACGGCGAGTCCGCGACCGTCACCGTTTCCCGTGACTCCGTCGCCGGCAAGAACACCTTCGGCGGCTGGACAACCAGGATGCCCTGGCCGATCTCGCCCCGTCCGAAGAAGGGCATGCTCATCCGCGTCTGGAGCAACGGCAACCAGAACCACGGCGTGGATCTGCTGGCACCGGACATGCATGGGCGCTACACAGAGCCCGTCCACGTCTACTACAAGACCAAGCGCGAGATGGACGTGGAACACGCCGCCTGGATCGCGGACCACCAGAAGAAGCAGCGCCAGGACTTCGTGGACCACGTCACCGAGCTCGACGCCGAGTACGACGCGCTGCCGCCGGCCCTCAAGCGCCGGATCGACAGGTTCCGGGCCGAGGACCCCGACTTCCGCTGGAAGGAGGAGGCCTACGAGATGGCGGCCTGTTCCGAGGCCGGCAGGCTGTACAAGGCCGCGATGGACCCCGCGACGGGCATTCTGCTCAAGGCCAACAAGATCAAGCTGGGTGACGTCACGATCAGATCCTGGGACCAGCCCAAGGGCGTCGGCATCACCGACTGGGTGGACACCCCCGAGAACCGCTTGCTCGCCATCGACGCGATCAACGGTGCCCCCAACAACTACCAGTACAAGCTCCTCGAGTCCCTCTTCCCCTGGATCGATCCCGGCCACTCGGGCAACACCTGGGCCCACGCGGTGTCCTTCGCGATGTACCTGGTCCGCGGGCAGGGGGATCTCCTGTGAGCAACGGGCAGGCCAGGGGCGACTACGTCCTCAATGTTGACGATGTCGCTGCCCTCCTCGGCATCCACGGCAACACCGTGAAGCGGATCCCGCCCGAGGAGCTCCCCTACTTCCGCGTGGGGTCTCGCGGGGACCGTCGATACGACGGCAAGGACGTTCGGGCGTACATCCTGAGCAAGACGGTGACCAGGGGCGCGAAGAAGAAGATGATCCGCGACGACATCCTGGAGCGGATCGCGGAGTTTCCTGGGCTCGACGAGGAGGAGCTCGTCCTGTTCGACGGCATGGAGGACGCCTTCGTGGGCGTGGCCGAGAGGTTCGAGGAGGGCGGTCATCGCTACTTCCTCGTCTACAGCTACGAGAAGATGGTCGCCATCCTGACGGACGGCGACGTGATGTCCGACGAAGACGCCCGGGAGTACCTCGAGTTCAACACCGTGGGCCTCTACGCCGGCCCCGGCACACCAGCCATCCTGAGGGACTGAACATGGCACCTGGAGCTACCGTTTCACCTCTGCGAGCCCCGGTACCGCACCACCCCGACCAGTTGGGCATGTTCGCGTCGGCAATCGACACCAGCTTCGCCGCCGGACCGGACAGCCCGATGGCGATCTCGATCACGATCAAGCTCCACCGCACGGCCCGCCAGAAGTGCGCCGCCTGCGGCCAGCGGAGGATCTGCTTCTACGTCGGCCTGGGGGACCTGATCGCGTGCCCGTCCCTGTGCGCCAAGTGCTCCGGGATCCGGTGAGCTTTCATGGCGAGAGCATCTGCCAGGTCGAGGACTGCGGCCTCAGGGTCATCCGGGACTTCCGGGGAACGTGGTATCACGACGCACGAGATCTCCGAGCTTCGGGATATGTTCCGGCCGGGGTCTACGACCAGCCCCACGAACCTGTCCCCGACCCCCAGGTGGTCGCTGCCATCAGCGCGTCCTACGCCGCCGCGAGAGCTCGAGCTGAAGCCCGGCGGTCCGAAGGCGCAGATCGTGATCTCGATGCCTGACGGGAGTGTCCTGACCATCGAGACCGACGACATCAAGATCAGCTTCGACCGCTCCTTCACCGAGGTGACCACCCGGTCGGACTCGAGGCCGGTCTACCTGGTTGACCGTGGAACCTTCACCATCGAGGGCAGGCTGTGAGCGCACCCATCTCCCTGTTCGGGGATCCCCCGAGGGTCTCCATCAAGGCCTCCTGGATCGACGGCAGGAACGGGCTGTTGATCGGGATGGAGAACACCCAGGACGACGAGCTCTACGGGATCGTGGTCCTCGAGAACGGCGAGATCGCGGAGATCAAGGTCACCGACTTCACCGTGGACTACCGTTACAGGGTCGAAACAGACCGCTGGTACGACCTGAACGCACCAGAAGCCAACCAGGAGGGCTAGCGCAGCATCTTCCCCGCGCTGTAGGCTTCGTGGTACAACTGCATAGGGTCTTCGTCTGGCGCTCCCCCTCTCCCGGTTGACCTCCAGGATGGTCGAGCGCCGGTAGCCCCGAATGGACGGGTCGGTCATTGCTGTGGCCGGCCCGTCCTCTTTTCATGCCGGAGGATCCCATTCGTGAGTCGATACGTCCTCGCGAGAGACAGCTTCGACGCGACCCATAACGACCCCCTCGAGAGCCTGCACCTTCACGGCCACCACTTCGAGGTGGAGGTGACGGAGCAGACCGAGGTCACCACGAAGCTCCAGTCGAACCTGGCGAACATCTGCGCCGAGCTCCACCTCCACAGCTTGGGGGACATGCTCATCGGGGGCTCCCAGACAGGGCAGGGCATCGCCTCCTGGGTCATGGAACGGCTGCTGATCAACCACCCCAAGATCACCCGCGTCGAGGTCTGGTGGGAGCCCGACTTCCGGCACGGGGTGACAAGGGACATCAGGTGAACACGAAGCACGACTACGCCCTCCTTGAGCGCGAATACGTCACCGGGGACATGGGGCTGCGGGAGCTCGCCCGCTCCCACGGCATCTCCAACCACTCCGTCGTCGTGGCCCAGAGCAAGGCCCGGGAGTGGGTGCGGAAGCGTGACGAATATCGCCGTGGGGCGTCCGAGAAGGCCGTGGTCTACATGGCCGACGCCGAGGGGATGCGACGGGCCCAGGAGATGCGCGTCCGCGACAACGCCATCGAGGCCATCGACGAGGCGATCACGAAGATGCGGGCCGACATGAAGGCCACCCGGATGGTGATGCGGAACAACGACTGGGTCGAGGAGACCGTTGTCGTCGTGCGGCCCCAGGACATCGCCATCCTCATCGACCGCCTGAACGTCCTGTTCGGCCACCCGTCGAACATCACGGAGGAGCGTTCCCTTGGTGTCAGCCTATCTGCCTCTGGAGCAGTCGGAACCGACCTTCTTCGAGGCATTGTTGAAGCAACTCGAGGGCTTGCCCCCTCGAACGCTGAACGATCTCCGATCCCTCGCCTTAGTCGAACTGGCGAGAACTGACGGCCCGGACGCCGTCTTCGCCTACGGCGAGCTCGTCTTCGGCTACATCCCCGCCCAGCATCACCGCGACATGGTCGCGGAGACGCTCGAGTCGATCCTCTACCGAGAGCACGAGGTCTACCTCCTTCCCCGGGGCGGGGCCAAGACCACCTGGGACAACACGATCCTGTGCTCCTGGCTGGTCGGCAAGTACCCCGACATCCGCATCGGGATGGTGTCCAACACCGACACCCAGGCCAAGGACTTCAGCCGGGCGATCAAGTACACCGTCGAGCAGAACAGCGCCCACAGGCTCGTCTTCCCGGAGTCGAAGCCGTCGGCCGCCAAGTGGACCGACAAGGAGTGGCTCTGCGCCGGCTCGAGGTGGCTGGGCAGCAAGGACGTGACGCTGTTCGCCGTCGGGGTCGGCGGCGCGATCATCAGCAAGCGGTTCGACCTCATCCTCATGGACGACATCCTCGACGAGGAGAACACGCAGAGCGTGGACCAGCGTGAGGATGTCGAGGTCTGGTTCAAGAAGACCCTCAAGCCCTGCCTGGCCCCCGACGGCGTGGTCGTCGTGATCGGCACCAGGTGGGGCGAGGAAGACCTCTACGAGCAGTTCATGAAGCCCACCTACGACGGGGGCTTCGGGTGGAAGAGCCACGTCGTGTCCGCTCTGACCGAAGACGAGCGGGGGCAGCTTCACAGCTACTGGCCGGAGTACTGGTCGGTGGACCGGCTGCTCAAGGAGAAGGAGGAGATGGGGTCGGCCCTCTTCTCGTGCTCCTACCAGAACGACATCTCGGGCCTGCTCGAGGGCAACATCTTCCACGGCCCGTTCGAGCACTTCACGACCCTTCCCGAGGGGCACCAGTACACGATCCGCATGGGCGTGGACCTGGCGAGCTCGACCAAGGAAAGGGCCGACTTCACCGCCCGCGTGACGACCGCCGAGGACGTGTGCCAGAGCGGCTGCATGCTGCGGGGCATGTTCTACGTCCTCTCCGCCTACCGCGACAAGCGCGAGAGTCATCATGCCGAGTTCGTCTACGACGGCTGGATGGCCTACCCCAGCATCAGCCTGGTTCTCGTCGAGAAGGTCCAGTTCCAGTCCACCCTGATCCAGGAGGTCATGGAGGACTACCCCCGCATCCCCATCGAGGGGAAGCCGGCGGATGGCGACAAGGTCACCCGTGGTCGGGCCGTCGCCGCCAAGTACGAGGGGCACAAGGTCCTCCACCACGCCTCCCTGCGTGGCACGGCCTTCGAGGTCGAGCTGCTGTCCTTCCACAAGGGGCACGACGACTTCGTGGACTCCCTCGGGTACTCGATGGACATGGGTGGCGACACGTTCTTCTTCGGCAGCGTCCGAGCAGCAGCTTGAGGTGATGATGCTAGACCTGGGACAGCCCTGGATCGAATACGAGTTCCGAGACGGGAAGCGCCAGGTCCCTGCATACCTCGCCGTGATCCTGGCCGGGATCGACACCCACCGCCTCACCTACGAGGAGGCCATCGAGGCCGGGAACAAGCAGCAGGAGTCCAACTTCCTCAACGCCCAGCAAGACCATCTTCTTGCGGCGCACTTTCGGGAGCTCCGCTGATGGGCCTGATCTCCAACCTCCTGACGTGGTCCTACAAGACCAGCCCCAAGAACCTCCCGCCGGGGAGCGCCAACCTGGTCTTCCAGGAGCGGGGGAAGGTCGGCAAGAGCTCGAGTGCCCTGTTCCGCAACTGGGCCGAGCACTCGGAGTGGATCCGGGCCGCGATCAACGTCCGCAAGGCCCAGGTCTCCTCGGCGGAGTGGGACATCGTCCCCTTCGACCAGGCGAAGCCCTTCAACGAGGCGATGCAGGAGGAGCTCCGCGACCTGTTCATCCGCCCCAATCCGGCGGTGGAGTCCTTCCGTTCCTGGGTCGAACCCATCGTGGAGGACATCCTGGTCCTCGACGCCGGCAGCATCGAGAAGGAGCGCACCCTCGGCGGCAGCCTGGCCGCCCTCCACGCGGTGGACGGGGCCAAGATCAAGGTCAACTCCCTGTGGGACGGTGATCCTGACGAGCCACGCTACTTCTGGGTCCCCACCCCCACCTACGAGGTCCCGTTCAAGAACGAGGACATCGTCTACATCATGGCGAACCCCAGGACGTACTCGGTCGTCGGCCTGTCTCCCCTCGAGACCCTCAAGATGACCGTGGACGCGGAGCTGACCGGCTCCCAGTACAACACCCGCCAGGTCACCAACGCTGCCCCCGACGGGATGCTTGACCTGGGCGAGGGCGCTCGGCCGGAACAGGTCGAGGGCTTCAAGTCGTACTGGCAGTACGAGGTGGCCGGCAAGGGGGCGATGGCCTTCATCGGTGGCACGAAGGGGGCGAAGTTCGTCCCGTTCCGTGGCAGCAACCGAGAGATGCAGTACCAGGAGTGGCTCAAGTACCTCGTCCTCAAGATCTGCGCGGTCTACCTGATCTCACCGCAGGACCTGGGCATCACGATGGACATCAACCGGGCCACCGCTGAGAGTCAGCTCGAGATGACCGAGGACCAGGGTCTCCGGCCACTTCTGGCGCTCGTGCAGGACTACTTCACACGGGAGATCGTCTGGGACGACGCCTACGGAGGGAACCGCAACAACCTCGCCTTCAGGTTCACGCGGCTGAACATCAAGGAGTCCATGTCCAAGGCCAACATCAACAAGTTGGCGCTCGCAGGCATGCCTTGGAAGCCAGTCAACGAGGCCCGGATGGACGAGGGTCGGCCTCCGCTGGGGGACCCCAACGACGAGAACAACCCGTACAACAAGCTCATGGCGAACACTCCCCTCGGCGTCGTGACCGTCGATGACGTTCTCTCCGCCAAGGAGGTCGCCACTCCTCCGCCCGCTCCGGCGGCTGGACAGTCGAAGCCCGCCAGCAGCACCAAGGACATGTCGCCCGAGCTTGAGGCCCTCGTGAGGGGGTACATGGAGCGCCGGGACGACATCGCCAAGGGCCTGATCGAGCGGTCCTAGACTCCAGCCGAGCCGTCGTAGGCAGGGCTTCAGCACAGGAGCAACCTGAATGGCCGCAACCCTCGTTGTCGCTGTCTCCTACGGGGCAGGCCCCACCGTCACGGACTCCGTGACCGGCGTGGACCTGATCTCGGCCGACAACAGCACCAACAGCCTGGCGAACCGCCAGGCCAACCCGATCACGGTCGGCACCAACTCCTACGAGAAGTGGATCCGGCTCAAGATCACCGCGACCCCCGCGAACTACGTCCAGAGCTTCAAGGTGTGGTTCAACAGCACCGTGGACACGTCCACCACGCTGAACTTCACCGGGGCCTATGTGACGTACCAGCAGGGCACCACGGCCACCTCCACCATCGCCAACGCGGTGGCGACGAGCTACACGTCCGGCGCGAAGGCGGTCTGGGACAACGCCCAGTACACGGCCGCCCAGACCGGCTCGTACACCAAGTACCTCGTGATGCAGCTCGCTGTGGGCGCGACTGCTGGACCGGGCAACTGGACCCAGCAGACCGTCAACTACAGCTACGACGAGGCGTAGCCTTCCACTCGGGCGGGGGCTTCCCCCAGGTCCCCGCCCGCACTCCTCATCCTCGGGAGGGATCGTGAAGACAGTCCTAGTCACAGGTGGCAACGGGTTCATCGGCCGCTACGTCGTGGAGGAGCTCTCCCACCTTGGATACTCGCCCGCCGTCCTCGACACCCGCTACCGGGAGCCAGCAGCAGGAGCGCAGCTCGTTCTTGGAGATGTCCGTGATGCAACCGCCGTCACCGAGGCTGTCGCCCATGCCGATGGAGTCATCCACCTGGCTGGCGTCCTCGGCACTCAGGAGACGGTCAAGAACCCTCGGCCGGCGGCTGAGACGAACATCCTGGGGGGCCTGAACGTCCTCGAGGCCTGCGCCCAGTACGACGTGCCGCTGGTCAACATCGCCGTCGGCAACTACTGGATGAACAACACCTACTCGATCACCAAGAACACCATCGAGCGGTTCGTGGACATGCACGTCCGCTTCCGCCACAGCAGGATGTCGGTGGTCCGGGCGCTGAACGCCTACGGTCCCCGCCAGGTTGCCGCAGAGCCGTTCGGTCCGTCCAAGGTCCGCAAGATCATGCCCAGCTTCATCTGCCGCGCCCTGACCGGGATGCCCATCGAGATCTACGGCGACGGCTCCCAGATCATGGACATGATCTACGTCACCGACGTGGCCCACATCCTCGTGGCGGCCCTCGAGGAGACCATCGGCGGTCCGCAGGCGACGGCAGAGGCCGGGACGGGCCGGAGGACGACCGTCAACGACATCGCCGCCATCGTGGCCGACGAGGTGACGAAGGTGACCAACCGGGCGGTGGAGATCACCCACCTCCCGATGCGTGCCGGCGAGGACGAGAAGTCCGTCGTCGTGGGCAACCCCGAGACCCTGAAGCCCCTGATCGGGGACTGGGAGCTCCTGCCCCTCGAGATGGGTGTGGCGAACACCGTGGCCTACTACAAGTCCTACCTCGGATGATCACCGCCGCGAACCTTGCCAGGTGGCAGGAGGGCTTCGAGGGCATCGGATACGACATCGAGAACACCTGGTTCGGGTCGGTCGATGCCGAGGTCCTGTACGCGATGGTGATCAAGTACCACCCCGGCAGGATCATCGAGGTCGGGGCCGGTCACTCCACCGCAGTCTCGCTCGCGGCCATGCGGTCCAACCTCCGGGACGGTTACGGAGGCACGCTGGTTGCCATCGACCCAGACCCGAGGACGACCCTCGATCCCGTTGTCGATCACCGCCGGGTACGTCTCGAGGATGCCCCACGGGAGCTGTTCGACTGGCTCGTCGAGGGGGACATCCTGTTCATCGACTCCAGCCACAAGTGGGCTGCCGGGAACGACGTGGACATCCTGTACCACGAGATCCTGCCGACGCTGCGCCCTGGTGTCGTCGTCCACGTCCACGACATCTTCCTCCCCGATCCCTACCCGGAAACGTGGAGCGACCGTGGCTACGATGAACAGGACCACCTCCAGCAAGCCCTCGACACCGGGTCGTGGGAGGTGTTGTGGTCGAGTCACCAGGCGTCCCGTGAGGAGTTGAAGGTGTTCCCGTCGTTCACCCCCCAGCGTTGGCCGGGGAGCTTCTGGATGGTGAGGAAGTGAGGGTTCTCGTCACCGGGTCCGACGGGTTCGTCGGCCGGCACACCGTCAAGGCGCTGAAGGATCGCGGGATCGGGGTCATCTCCGCTGACAAGACGACCGGGATGGACCTGGCCTCGAGATGGTCCGCCGGGCAACTCACCATCAAGGAGCCGGACCTCATCATCCACCTCGCAGGGTCCTGCTCGACGCTGGGCAGCATCAGCCGGCCCTACGACACGTTCCGCGACACGGTGATGTCTGCGGTCACGGTCGCCCAGGTGGCAGCCAGCCTCGACATCCCGCTGCTCCTCACCAGCTCGGTGAAGGCCCGCGACGGGATGACGCCCTACGGAGCGGCTAAGCAGATGGTCGAGACCTGGTGCCTCGAGATGTCCCGCAGCTTCGAGTTCCCGCTGGTCATCAACCGCCCTGGCACCATCTACGGTCCGGGACAGGCCGGGTCGTTCGAGTCAGGCTGGATCGCCTGGTTCCTCCAGGCGAAGAAGGAGGGGAAGGAGGTCGTCGTCAACGGCGATGGTCTCCAGCGCCGCGACCTCCTCCACGTCAGCGACTACGTCAACCTGTTGCTGCTCCAGATGTCGGACCCGAAGCTCTACGCGACCCAGACCTGGGACGTGGGTGGCGGATCGGCCAACGTGGTGACCGTCAACGACATGGCGAACTACCTGGATCTCGACTACGTCCACGGTCCCGAGCGGTACGGCGACTCCCGGAGCTACGTCGGCCACAACAACGTGCCAGGCTGGGAGCCGAGGGTCTTCTGGCGCGAGTCGGAGACGTTCCGTGATCTCTGACCTCCTCCCCTGCGCCATCCTGGTGCCCTCCCTCGACCGTCCCCAGCGGATCCGGGACGTGGTTTCCAACATCCACCAGAACACGCCCGAGTCCCACTTCATCCTGTTCATGGTCAGCGACCCCGAGTCCATGACGATCCTGGACGAGCTGGGGGAGTGGTACGTCGATGACAGCGACTGCGACGACCGCCGCTACGTCACCCGCATGAACAAGCTGGTGCGCTGGCTCGACGACGCGAAGACGATCTTCTTCGGTTCTGACGACGTGATCCACCATGCCGGCTGGCTCACGTCCGCGCTGCGGGTGATGGACGCGGGTCCCTCGGTCGTGGTCGTGAACGATCTCCACAACGCCAACGGGACCCAGGCGCTGATCCGCCGGGAGTATCTCGAGCGGGCGGTGTTCGACGCCCCCGGCCTCGCGTTCCACCCCGGCTACGCCCACAACTTCGCCGACAACGAGATGTTCCTCACGGCTCTCCGGCGTGGTGAGATCGCGAGGGCGATGGAGTCCATCGTGGAGCATCTCCATCCCCTGTTCGGGTCTTCCAACTCGCTCCCCTGGGACTCGACCTACCGCGATGTCCAGAAGGGCTGGGACCAGGACGAGGCCCTGTTCCGGGCCAGGTCCGAGCTCATCCTCGCGTCATGACCACCTCCGTCATCGTGCCGACCACGAGATCGACGGTGGACGATCTCGTCTGGAGCCTGGGTCAAGGCACGCTGAAGCCTGACGAGGTCGTGGTGGTCAGCAACGAGGTGGCTGTCGAGGGTGTGACTCTTGTCCGCTTCGCCAGCGACACGCAGCCCATTGGACACGGTGATGCCGGGCTTCGCCGGAACATCGGAGCCGACGTGGCAACCTCCGATGTCCTCGTCTTCCTCGACGACGATCTCATCGCCCCGAGGGAGATGCTGGAGGAGGCGACTCGCATCGCGCTGAAGGATGACTTCTGCTGGGGCCATCACCGCTTCATCGACTTCGCCCGCTACGGGCGGGAGAAACTGCTCGAACTTCCCTCCTTCGTGGGACGCTCGAGGGAGACCGCCGTCAACACCTGGCACGGCTGGCAGAGCAGCTACGCTGGCCTGCTGGCGATCCGCCGGAACCTCTTCTGGAAGGTCGGCGGGTTCGACCTCGCCTACCTCGGACACCACGGGTCCGAGGACCAGCAACTCGGGCGTCGGCTGGGGGTCGGGAACGACTTCCGGTCGTTCGTCCACGAGCCACCATTCGCCTGGCACCCTGAAGTGGACCTCTTCCCCTCCCGAGCTCGCGGGGAGATCATGGAAGAGCATCGGATGGTTCGCCAGACGGTCAACGGTCACGACTTCGACGTGTGCGAGGAGTGCCCGTGCCGAAAGCCCGTCAACGTGCTGGGCTTGACCATGTCGGAGCGGGTCGTGATCCCGTACAGTCGATCCGAGTTCACCCTCGAGAAGGAGTCCACCTGATGGCCGCAACGATCACCGTCACCCCCGCCTCGGGGGCCATCACCGCCAAGAAGGATGTCTGCACCTTCGCCATCGCAGGCACCGACCCCAACGACACGGGGAGCTACGATCCGCTCCTCTACCCGACCTCTCCCGAGAAGCGTTACGTCCTGAGGATGACGGTTCTCGGCGCGACCCAGGGGCAGAGCCAGGTCTTCGGCACCACGCCGGACGGCGCGTTCCAGTTCAACTCGTACATCTTCCCGTCCGCCGGCACCTGGACCGTCCAGCTCTACGACGTGACCAATCCCCTCTCCGAGTCCGCCGTCCTCGACCCCGCGACCATCGTCGTCGCGTAGATGACCACCCAGCCTAAGGCCCGCCACCCCAGGCGGGCCGGGGTCACGGACGGTCTCGAGATGGAGAAGTTCGAGATCGTCGAGGCCGGCAAGAGCGAGTGCGTAGGCACCATCGCCATGATCACGCGGGACAAGATCGCCGCCCCGACGGCGGTCTCGCTGATGATGACCGACACGACGTACCTCAAGCCCGGCCAGTACATCAAGAAGTTCATCATCGTCGGCAACGTCCTGACCTTCCAGCGCAACTCCTGCATCAACGAGATGGAGGGGGACTGGATCCTGTTCATCGACTCCGACATGGCCTGGCAGCCTGAGGCCGTCAGGGTGCTGGTCGAGACTCGCGAGAAGTTCGACCTCGACATCCTGGGCGGCCTCTGCTTCCAGCGTGGCGATCCCTACCAGCCGACGATGTACAAGCTCGCCCCCCACGGTGCCCACGGCTACACCTACATGGAGAAGTGGCCCGAGGACTCCGCCGTTGAGGTGGATGCCACGGGCATGGCCTTCTGCCTCGTCCACAAGAGGGTCTTCGACCGCATCCTCCAGGCGCAGGCCAAGGAGTCCTTCGGGACCTTCGAGGAGCGCCAGAAGCAGCGCCCGGCACCGTTCTTCCGCTGGGAGGAGGAGTGGGGCGAGGACTTCCTGTTCTGCCGCGAGGCCGTCGCCGCCGGCTGCCGGATCTTCGTGGACACGTCCGTGAAGATCGCCCACGTAGGTGAGCAGGCCATCACGGAGGCGACCTTCCTGCGCGAGATCGCGTTCCGCGATCCGCAGGCCAGCGAGTTCCGGGCAGCCGTCCTGGCGGAGATCGACCAGGAGATCCTGACCCGCGAAGAGGCCCTGGAGAAGCTCGGGTGGAAGTGATCGAAGGCACCGCCGTCCGCCTTGACGAGACGGCCGTCGAGACCCTGACCGTCGAGACCCAGCCGGGATGGGAGGGCGACAGCCCCTTCTTCCTCGTCATCGAGACCGACTCCGCCACGGGCAACGTCGGGATCGACCTCGACGAGCCTGGCTGGATCGAGAAGCACAAGGAGCTGATGCGGTCGCCGGGAACGTGGTGGCTGCACCACAAGGCCAGCGGCCGGCCCATCGTCTGCCTCGTCCTCGAGGAGGGCGAGCAGGGCTACTTCGTGAAGCACCACGTCGGCAACCTGATGGCAGGATCCGAGATCATGGCGGTGGGGATCGGGAAGAAGGTCCCCGCCAGGTGGCACATGACGAAGGGCCGCAAGCCCAAGAGGGTCGTCACCCAGACCGAGCGGTACGAGCGCCTCTGGCTCTTGCCCAACGGAGTAATCTGCGGGGGAGACGACGTGGACACCATCGCGTCGAGGATGCTTGAGGGTCGCTGACCCGAGCTGACATAGGCCGCCGCAATCCCATGCGGCGTCCGACGAAGGGCCAATCCAATGGCCGACTTCTCGGGCAACACGAACATCTCCAGGCCCCGGCCCATTCTCGGCCGGGGCTTCGCTGTGTCCGGTGACTGCTGATGGCGATCTCCGTTCGCGCCGCAGGAACCTGGGCTGCCACCACCACCCAGAACGTCGCGACCACGATCCCCGGCGGCTACTCGGCCGGTGACCTCGGCATCCTCGTCGCGGCCTGGAGGCCGTACAGCGTCACCGCGACCATCGACCAGTCGTGGACGGAGATCATCGACGAGACGCCGGGGTCAACGGCGAACGGCATCGGCGTTGGTTCATCCCGCGTCTATGTCGCCTGGAAGATCCTCGGCGCATCGGAGACGAACAACCCGACCCTGACCCGCTCGGGCGCGATCACCCCCGCAGGCTCGGTCATCATCGTCCTCCAGAAGGCCGCGACCGAAGGCTGGGACATCGCGAAGCTCGCCAACTCCGTCGAGCAGGCGATGGGCAGCACGGCGATGTCCCACACCCTCACGACGACGGGCTTCATCAACATCAACCAGCTCGTCTTCGCCCTGACGGGTGTCGCCGACGACAGCGCCACCTTCACTCGCGCCACGACCGCGATCTCTGGCGGTCCGTCGTGGGGCGCGAACGTCGTCGAGTACCCGGCCACACACCTGTCGTCCACGACCGGCAACGACATGGCTGCGGACCTGATCTACCGGGTCGCCTCGACCGGTGTTGCCTCGGGACAGACCATCACGGTCACGGCCACCCTGTCTGCCGCAGAACGCGTGGCGAGCGTCCTCTTCGGCGTGCGCGCCGTGCCCACGTTCAAGGTTGACGCGGTCATCAAGAGGACCCAGTACGGTGGCAGGCCGTTCGTCCGCTCCTTGGGCACGGCAGCGTCGGGCACCAGCAGCCTGACGATGACCATCCCCGCCTCGAACGACGGCGATCTCCTGGTCGCGTTCATCGAGTGCGCTGGGATGAACGACTTCACCGCGTCCACGGACCTCGTCACCAACGGCTACCCCTGGTATGTCATCGGTATCCAGAGTTCTACGGGGACCGGCGTCCTCACGACCGAGACGGCCATCGCGATCTATGCGACCCGCAAGGGGACGCACGGCGGCACGGAGTCATCGGCCGCCATCTCGTTCAGTCCCGCCGCCAACCACGTCTACGGCGTGATCCTGGCGTTCGGTGGCGTGGGTGGACCCACCTACAACGCCCAGAACACGGGCGGAGGCGACTCCTCGGAGATGGGTCTCAACTTCATCGCTGGGGCGTGGAACTTCAGCGATACGAGCGTTGCCACCGTCTCGTCGCTCGCAACCGCCGACCTCGATCACGAAGAGCATTGCTGGCAGAACGCCCTCCTGCTCTACGCCTTCTCCGACCCGGTTGATAGCGATCTACCACGCTTCAGCGCCTGGACACCGATCAACGCCACCAGCAGCGGCTACCTCGACAACAAGCTCACCGAGATCTACGACGTAGGCACCTCGACCGGCAACGGTGGCGGGCTGGGGCTGGTCACCGCCTACCCATCGCTCGAGGTCTACGGCGGGGACTCCGGCTGGAACCTCGTCCCCTACCACGTCCTGAAGGGCATCCAGGGGACACACGCGTCGGCCACCTTCTCCGCTACGGGGCTGGAGTTCCTGGGCTTCGCGGCTGGGGCCGTGATCCAGGAGAGGTACTTCCGTCTCAACGCCTGGATCCAACCGTTCTTCACCACCAACGCCGTCATCAAGAAGACGGGTGTCAGCAGCTCGTTCACGGTCGGCGCGGCCATCGAGAAGGGCACCGGCTACAAGCTGATCACCTGGGACACGTTCGCGGGGACGGACGGGACCTACCTCGAGGGTCGGACCCCTGACACCATCGGCGTGAAGTGGCGCACCCCCCACAACGCCTACGGCGGCTATTCCACGATCTCGAGCAACACCCTCTACCTCGCGTCGGGTGGCTATACCCAGCCCAAGGAGATGACCTACATCCAGAGCGACACGGGAGGCCAGTACCGGCCTCAGGACGTGGAGTTTCTGGTCACCGTCAACACAGCGGGCTGGGACAGCGCGTTCTGGTTCGCCTCGCGCATCCAGGCCTGGCAGTACATGTACTACACGTCTGGATCCTTCAGCGGCTCCTTCTACCGCCCCAACGCCTCCTATGTCATCGGCTCGAACCCCAGCTTCAGCATCTACAACCCCACCATCGGCAAGTGGACTGACGGCCTCTACAGCGGTCCCACCAGCATCGCGGAGGATACGAACGGCTGGCCCACGGCCCCCTTCTACATGCGGGTCAGGGTGCAGGGGGTCAACCCAACCGTCCTGAAGGTGAAGTACTGGGCCACGGGGGGCTCTGAGCCGGCAGGCTGGAACCTCTCCGTCGAGGACTCCGAGGCGTCCCTCCAGCGACCGGGGAACGTCGGCATCGTCACCACCCACGCCGGGTCGGCAGAACCTTTCTCCTGGACGTACCTTGACGACCTCACGATCCGGGCTCCGGGGTCCTTCACCGTCGATGCCTGGATCGGCATCGGGCGGGTGACCAAGGGCAAGGCCAACCTCGTCTACCGGCTCGTCCCCTACGCCTACCACTCGACTGACGGCCTTGTCGTCGGGGACCCGGCCGCCATCGTGGACGAGGACCCTAACACCAAGGTTCAGCTCGGCAACCGGATCGACATGTACTTCGATCTGGGGTCTGCCAAGTCCACCGTCGGGGCAATGCTGGACGCCTCTGCGGTCACGGAAACCACCCTCACGGGTGCCCTGAGGATCGACGGCTCGAGCGACTCCGCCTTCAGCTCATACACCACCCTGGCTGGTCCGGCAGATCACACCAACCACAGGTCCGTTCATTCCTCGGGCAACTACGGCTACTACCACGCCGACCACAGCGTCACCGAGTTCTCGTGGGACGCAGCGTCCTTCCGCTACTACCGCATCGTCAGCGTTGCGACTGTGAACTACGCCGGCCTCGACGTGTGGGGCTTCGAGCTCTACAGCGAGTCTTCCGGCGGGATCACCCTCGACTCCTACATCGGTACGCCGCCGACCGGCGGGACATTCTCGTCTGACGCCGTTCTGAAGCGGACACAGGCGGGGTCGCTCTCTGCCGACGCCGTGCTGGCCGTGACCGCCCAGACGATCACCGGGTCCACCAAGGCCGATGCGGTCTTGAAGCGGGCCCAGGCCGGGTCCCTGACGGCGAACGCCGTCCTCAAGAAGACCATGCAGCCCTATCACGGGCTGGTTCTCGGAGACTCACCTGTCGCGTACTGGCGGCTGGGCGAGGCAAGTAAGGCCAACCCACCTGTCGATGAGATGGGTGCCGTCACGGCGACGTGGTATGGCACAGGGGAGTTGCCGGGGCCGACCGACCCGTTGTTCGGTATCACGGGTGCCATTGTTGGCGATTCGAACACCGCGCTGAATACCGGCGCGAACAACAACGGTAGGCTTCGTATCGATCCTGCTCCGGCTGTTCTCAAGTTCGGGAACAACCCGCAATCCATCGAGATGTGGTTCAAGAGAACCCGCTCGGGGGCCGAGGAGTACCTACTCAACCAGACGGCTGACGACGCGCCGATTATCGAAATCGAGGGGGATGATCGGATTCGGTTCTGGCCTCATGGGCATTCTGGTTCTGGCGCGCTGTCCTCTCAGGCCATCACCGACACCAACTGGCATCACATTGTCTGTGTCAAGGCGGCGTCCGATTTCACCATCTACGTCGATGGCGTGCAGGGAGATACGAAGACCGGGCTCACATGGGCCGACAGCAATATGTACTACTTCCCCGCTGACTTCTTCAGGGGTGACTACGACGAAGTAGCGATTTACGCCACGGCGCTGTCGAGCACGCGAGTCGCCGCGCACTACATCACGGGCAAGGGTGGCATCGTCGGTCTCACCGCTGATGCAATCCTGCGGAAGACGCAGTCGGGCTCGTTCACCGCCGACGCCATCCGCCGGACGACGGCCAGCGGGGCATTCACCGCGAACGCGGTCATCAAGAGGACGGTCTCGTCGGCCCTGACGGCGAACGCCGTCCTGAAGCGCACCCAGGCGGGGTCCCTGACCGCCAACGCGGTCCTGAAGGGCACCCGCACCGGGACGTTCACGGCGGCAGCCGTGGTCAAGGCGACGGTCACAGCCTCGACCCTGAAGGCCGACTCGATCCTGAAGAGGACCACCAGCGGCAGCACGACCGCGAACGCGGTCATCAAGGCCACGTCGTCCACGAAGACCTTCACGGCAGACGCCGTGCGAAAGGCGACGATCTCGTCGTCGCTCACGGCGAACGCGGTGGTCAAGGGGACGGCCACCTCGTCCACGACCGCCAACGCCGTCCTGAAGGCGACGAGGTCGGGCACCTTCACGGCCGATGCCGTCCGCAAGGCCACGCTGTCCTCGACGTTCACGGCGAGCGCGTGGATCCAGAAGACCTACGCCTCCTCGACCACCGCCAACGCGGTCGTCAAGGCGACCGCCGCAGGCTCGACCAAGGCCGATGCGGTGGTGCGGCGGACCCAGGCGGGCACGTTCACCGCTGCCGCCCTCGTCAAGGCAACCGCCGCAGGGTCGTTCACCGCCGCTGCGGTGGTGCAGCGGCCGGCGTCATCGAGCTTCGCGGCAGCGGCGTGGGTCCAGAAGACGGTCGCCTCGACGTTCACGGCTGCGGCCGTGGTCAAGGGGACGGCGAGCTCGGGCCTCACGGCCAACGCCGTCCTGAAGCGGGGTCAGGCGGGATCGTTCACGGCTGCCGCTCTCGTCAAGGCCTCTACGACCGCCTCCCTGACCGCGAACGCGGTGGTCAGGACGACCCGAAACGGCAGCCTGACTGCATCTTCGTGGCTCCAGAAGCCCGTTTCGGGCACGTTCAGCGCGTCTGCCTGCATCAAGGCCACAGTCAGCGGATCCCTGACGGCCAACGCGGTCATCCGCTCGAGCGCCTCCGGCACCTTCACGGCAGCGGCCTTGGTCAAGGCGTCCGCGAGCGGCAGCACCACGGCGAACGCAGTGATCAAGCGGTCGCAGGCAGGCACCTTCACCGCAGCCGCGTGGATCCAGAAGACCAATGCCGGGACGTTCACCGCAGCCGCGACCCTGAAGGCCACCAGGTCCGGGTCCTTCACCGCCTCCGCCCTGATCTACGGCGCGACGGCGGGCACCTTCGGCGTGAGCGCCGTCCTGAAGCGCACCCAGGCTGCCTCGTTCACCGCCAGCGCCACCCTGCTGCGGTCCTCGACCGGCTCCACGACCGCTTCTGCCTGGCTGATCCGGGTCCCGACGGGAACCTTCTCCGCGAACGCGGTCATCAAGGGCAGCGCCAGCGGCGCGACGACCCTCTACGCCCTCGTCAAGGCCACGGCCACGAGCGCCACCTCGGCCAACGCCGTTGTGAAGGGGACCGTTAGCAGGACGTTCACGGCCGATGCCGTATTCAAGGCCCCACGCACGGGTGCTTTCACAACGGCGGCGTGGATCCAGAAGACGAACACGGGGAGCCTGACCGCGAACGCGGTCCTGAAGGTCTCCGCCTCGGGCTTCTGGCAGACCAACGCCACGATCCTGGCCCCCAGGGCCTCCAGCACCGTCGCCTACGCGATCCTGCGGGGAACCCGGAGTGGTACGGCGTGGACGGCGGATGCGGCCGTCCTGGGGCATCTGGCGGGGTCGTTCACGGTCGCTGCCCTCGTCGGGGAGACGACCGCTGGCTCCTTCACCGCGAACGCGGTCATCAAGAGGACGGTCTCGTCGGCCCTGACGGTGAACGCCGTCATCAGGGGCACGGCCGCCGGCAGCTTCACCGCCGCTGCGATCAGCAAGCGGACCGCCACCGGGACGTTCTTCGCCGGGGCCGTCCTCGCCAAGGGTCAGTCGAACACCTTCGCGGTCGCGTCGGTGCTGCGCTCCACGGCATCGTCGAGCGCGGCTGCGGACGCGGTCATCAGGAGCAGCGCCTCCTTCACGTTCTCGGCTGCTGCCGTCAAGCGGGACTCGGCCGCCTCGACCTTCTCGATGGACGCGATCATCCGCAGCGCGGCCATCTTCACCTTCACGTCCGACGCGGTGTTGGCGAGGAACGTCGCCTTCACCTTCAACGTCGCCGCCCTCGTTCGCACGTCCAAGACCTACTCCTTCTCGGTGGATGCGGTCGTCCGGCGGTCCACCGCCAGCTCCTTCACGTCCTCGGCCATCATCTCCAGGAACGTCGCCGCGACCCTGGCCGCGAGCGCGGTCATCCGCTCCTCGTCGCAGACCTTCTTCACGGCCTCCGCGACCGTCGGGCGCACGTCTATCTCCGGTCTATCTGCGGATGCGGTCATCCGGTCAGAGACCGCACATAGCTTCCCGGTCGGGGCGTGGCTCTCGGGCACCTTCACGGTTGGCTCCTGGCTGGCTGGCGCGATCAGCGTCGATGCCTTCATCCGGGCTGGGCGGGCGGGCTTCTTCAACCTCGACGCCTGGATCGCGGGCCCGGTCTACGCCTCGGTCACGTTGGATGCCGCGCTCCTCAGGACCCAGGCGTCAGCTCCGGTCACGCTGGACGCGCTGTTCCTCGCGACGGCGTCCTCGACCTTCGCTGCCAACGCGGTCATCCGCTCGAGCGCCTCCTCCGCCTTCACGACCGACGCGGTGATCCGTTCGGCGGCTGTGTCGAGCCTGTCAGCGGACGCGGTCATCCGCTCGAGCGCGGTGGGGCTGCTCAGGATCGACTCGGCGATCATGTCGAGCAGGGCGAGCGCGTTCTCGTTGAGCGCGATGGTCGTCTCGAGCGCCACGTCGAGCTTCGCGGCCGACGCCTCCATCCTGCGTCCGGTCCAGGCGTCCTTCGCCTCGGACAGCATCGTCCTCAAGCCCACGTTGACCTCCTTCGGCGTGGCGGCCCTGGTGGCTGGGGCCGGGACCAGCGCCTTCTCTGCGGATGCGGTCGTCAGGGGAACGGCGTCGTCCCATGTCCAAGCCGACGCCGTCATCCACCGGACGGCACCAGCGTCCCTGACGACCGACGCCATCATCGCCCATCAGGGCGCTGGCGTCCTGACCGTCTCGGCCCTGGTGGAGGCCTCCGTCGGCGGGTCGTTCACCACGGAAGCGTGGATCGTCGCGCCCGTCGCGGAGGGCGGCTCGTTCACGACCGACGCGATCCTGCTGCGCCACAACTCGGGAACCGTCGCCGCTGACGCGGTGATCAGTTTCCAGTCAGTCTCGACGTTCAGCGCGGCGGCGTGGATCTTCGGGGCGAACGCCGGAGCTTTCGCTGCAGACGCTGTTGTCAAGCGCACGCGCTCTGTTACAGTTTCCGTGGACGCGATCCTGCGTCGGACCTATCCCGGTGGGTTCGGCGCAGCCGCAGTCCTGAAGACGGCGCAGCAGGCAGGCTTCACGACCCAGGCGGTCGTGGCAGCCACCCGAATGGGCGGGTTCGCCACCGACGCCGTCTCCCTGTCCCCTCAGACCTCCTCCTTCCCGGCCGCCGCCGAGATCGTGGTCGGGGCCGTCACCGGATCCTTCCCGGTCGCCGCCGTCATCACGGGGTCTCCCTCCTCCGCCTTCGATGCGGCGGCGACCATCCTCGCGAGCTCCGTCGGAACCCTCACGGCCGACGCCTCGATCAGCTCCAGCCCTGTCTCATCGTTCACCCTCGACGCCCTGATCACGGGCTTCGGGGCGGTCTCCTTCACGCTCGACGCGGTCATCGGCTCGGCTGGGACCGGGACGTTCGGGATCGACGCCTCGATCAGCCTGCGGATCACGGTCGAGATCGAGGGGACCTTCAGCGCCGCAACCCTTGCTCCCGACCTGTGGGCCGGGACCATCGAGGGCGACCACACCGCAGCCACCATCGCGCCGGCCCTCTCGGCGCGGACGCTCGACTTCACCTGGCTCTTCACCCGCCGGAACTACTTCAGGACCGGGGCGTGGATCGCCGGCACCTTCACCCTCGACGCGGAGATCGCATGAGCCTGACCTTCGTCCAGGGCGACACCGCCCCGGACATCACGGCCATCATCCACGAAGAGGACGACCCGTCGTCCATCCTCGACTGCTCCCCCGCCTACGTCAGCGGGGTCAAGTTCCAGATGCGGAAGGCGGACGACCACCGCTACACGGTGAATGCCGGGGGTGTGGTCCTCGACGGCCCAGCAGGCAAGGTCAGCTACTCGTGGGGTCCCAACGACCTCGCGGTCCCAGGGACGTACATCGTCCAATGGGAGATCACTTACCAGGGCGGTCGCGTTCAGACCACCAGTCCTGAGGTGACGATCAACGTCCGCCGGCAGTAGTGCCCGACGCGGCCTACTACCGCGCCTACCGGGCGGCCCACCCCGACTACCGAAAGCGTGAAGCTGCCAGAAGGGCAGCCCGCCGCCGGGCGATGACACCTGAGGAGCGCCGCAAGGACCGGGGGCAACGCAAGCCCGCACCCCGGTTCGAGCCGCTGATGCCGCTGATGCCGGCGCTCCAGCACGGAACCGCGATCTCCTACTGGGAGGACGAGCTGCGACTCGACCTCGCCCAGGAGGCGCAACTGGCTGTCCTCGAGGGGGTTGACCCCAAGGTGGCGGTCGCCGCCTACCGCAGGCGCGAGAACGCCTGGAGGCACTTCATCTGCCCGTTCCTCGTGGACGGCGACCATCTCGAGTAACGCTCAACGGGAGGCACCGTGGCGAAGGTTCTCTGGTTCTCGGACGCAGGCTGCACGACAGGTTTCAGCCGCGTCACACACGCCATTGGCGAACGACTGGTCGAGGAGTACGGCCACGAGCTCCATGTTGTGGCAGTCAACTACCGAGGGGACTCGTGGGACTGCGAACGACCCGGGCACGATCACGTCACACCCCTCCGTCTGTACCGCCCCAACACCGTCGCGGCGGGCGACATGTTCGGCTTCAGCCGGGTCCTCGAGATGCTGGGCAAGGTCGAGCCGGACGTGGTGGTGATGCTGAACGACCCGCAGATCGCCCTCCGCTACCTGTTCGACAACGACCAGTTCGACCCGGCGAAGATGCTCCTCCAGTACCGCCCGATCCTGTGGTACGTCCCCGTGGACTCGATGAACCTCCCGCCCCGCTGGACGACCGTGATGCCCAAGGTGGCGAACACCGTCGCCATGAGCAAGTGGGGGCAGTCGCTGTACGAGCCCAGCAAGCTCGTCTACCACGGCCTGGACCACGAGATGTTCTGGCCGATCTGGGAGAAGCCCAAGACCACCAGCACGGGGATCGTATGCAGGACCAGGGCTGACGCCAAGAGGGCGTTCGGCTACGACCCCGACCGCTTCCTTGTCGGGCGGGTGGACACCAACAGCGGCCGGAAGGACTACCCGGCGCTCGTGAAGGCGCTCTGGCCCCTGATGGAGAAGTACTCCAACATCGACGTTCACTTCCATTGCGAGGACGAGGGTCCGTCGGTGGGGGTGCGGTTCAAGGCGATGCTGGGCCGCAACGCGGAGAAGGTGAACCCGGAGCGGTTCCACTTCCCCGGCCTCCACACCAGCTTCGAGGGCTGGGCCATCGAGGACCTCAACGTCCTCTACTCCGCCTTCGACTGCTTCGTCTCCACCTCACGGGGAGAGGGCTTCGGCCTGACCCTCCTCGAGGCCGCCGCGTGCGGCATCCCCATCGTGGCCCAGAACGTGTCCGCCATCCCCGAGGTGGTCGGACCCGGCGGGATCCTCGTTGAGCCGAGCGGGTATTTCCTCACGAAGCCCTCTGGCGACGACAACTGGCTGCCCGACATCCCGGCGTTCACCGCCGCCATCGAGCGCCTGTACATGTCCAAGGGGCTGCGCCGGGACCTCGGTCTAGCGGGTGCCGCTCACGCGAAGACCTTCACCTGGGACTTCGCGGCCAGCAAGTTCGACGAGTACATCACGGCGCTCGCCAGTTTCGAGCCTCCCGTGGGTACTGAAGCGCCGGAGGCTTCCGCATGAACACCTTCAAGATCTTCGCGCCGATGCTCAAGGCGAGCATGGACGGCGACCGGATGATGCTCCACGGCATCGCGAGCTCCACCGTCAAGGACCGCCAGGGGCATGTGATGCTCACCTCGGCGCTGGACGACATGGAGCGCAGCGCCAACAACCATCTGACGATCTTCCTCAACCACGAGTACCAGGTCCCCGAGGACGTGGCCGGGTATGTGGACCGGGCGCTGCTCCGATCCCACCCGATGGACCCCTCGATCAAGGACCTGTCGATGGACATCGTGGTCAACCAGAGCAACCCCCGCGCCGTGAAGGCGTGGGAGGCCATCGACGGCGGGACCCAACTCGGCCTCTCCATCGGGGCGATGATCCCCGACGGAGGCGCGAGCCGCGACCGGAAGACGGGCACCTACCAGATCGAACACGTCGAGCTCCTCGAGACCTCCCTCGTCGGCGTGCCGGCGAACCCCAGGTCCTGGGTCGAGTACGCCGTGAAGTCCCTCAACGTCTCGTGGGCTGATCCCGATGCCCCCGCCGGTCTCGGCGTGAGGAGCGACGGCGAGGTCGGTCAGGTCGTGGAATACGCGGCGGAGGAGGCGACCGAGATCGTCAAGGAGCTCGATGCCGAGACCCTCGAGCATGCCGATGATCCGCCCGAGGACGGCGAAGCCGACCCCGAGGTCGTTGAGACACCCTCCGAGGGTGACGCCCCCGGCGAGCCGGTCCTTGCGAGTACCACCACCACATCCAGCGGGGCGACGGCGACGTTCACCGTCGCCCCGCCCATCACGAACGCGACGGTGAACATCAAGACACCGTATGCGGACGTTTCCATCGACACCGGACGCGGGAGCCAGAAGGCCCCCGCGAGCGGCTCCTCGCAGGAAGCTCTGGCGAGCGCCCCTGAGACCGAGGATGGGGACGAGGACGAGAGCCTGCCCGTGAACCCGTGGGCAGCCATCGGCCTCTCCAGCGCACCCACCGAGACCGAGGAAGTCGAGTCGGCGCTCCAGATCCTGGAGCCTACCGTCGTGGCCTCCCTGCGGACCTCCAGCGACCTCCTGAAGGCGATCACCCGCGAGCTGATCACCACGAAGAAGGACCTGGACGACGCGATCACGGAACGGGATCGGGCCATCGAGGTGACCGAGAAGGTCATCAAGAACACGGCCGAGATCCTGGGTCGCCTGTCCCGAACCCCAGTCGGACGCCGCGCCACGGTCCGCCAGGCGAACGAGCAGTTCGAGAGCCTGAAGTCGGTCTACGGCGAGGAGTTCCTCATCCTCCTGAAGAAAGGCCAGTAGCCCAGATGACAATGTCGCCTGAGCTGGAAGCCCTCCTGAAGGGTGTCCTCGAGACGCAGGAGCAGATCGGTCAGACGCTCCTCCGCATGAACGAGGCACCCAACGTCGCGACCACGGCCGTCACGGCCGGCGTCGAGAACCAGGGCACTCCGGCACCCGCCACCCGGCGGTACATCACCGCAGACGAGCGGTCCGAGATGAGCGCCGTGCTTCGCACGAAGTCCATCTCCGAGATCGCGGAGCTCACCACGCGCCAGGCTGCCCGCAAGGACACCGGCATTCCGCTCGACCTCTGGCTGAACACGGCGGGCTTCGCGGCCCAGAACGCCTTCAACCAGCTCGGCGGGCAGCTCGACCCGGACATCGCGAAGGCCCTGGACACGGGCGGGGCCACGGCCCTGATCCGCCAGGACCTCGAGCCGATGCTCTACGAGGTCTTCATCCGGCAGTTCCCGGCCTACGACCGCTTCCCCAAGGAGCCGGCCAACGGCCTGGTCCACGCCTGGAACCAGATCACCGCCTACGGTGACGCGAAGTTCATGGCCGAGCTCGGCACGGTCAGCGACGACACGTCCACCTACGAGCGGAAGACCACGAACGTCGGCATCCTGGCGACCCGGCGCGGCATCTCCCTCAAGTCGCAGTTCGCTGTGATGGCGGGCGGGATGAACTACAACCCCGAGGCCATCGAGCTTCAGGGTGGCCTCCGCGCCATGTCCCACAAGATGCAGAAGCAGATCTTCGGCGGCAACGCTGCAGTCGCTTCCGGCACCGCCGACGACGAGTTCGGCCTGTACGACGCCAATGCCTTCACCGGGCTGCGGCAGCTCCTGGTCACCAACGCGGTGAACCTGGACCCGGCAACCAACCCCACGACCACCGGCAACTTCCGGCAGGGCGTGGACAGGGCGCTGCTTCCGGTCACCCAGGCCGGCGGCAACGTGTCGATCATGTGGGGCCACCCGCAGGAGAAGATCACGTTCGATGAGCAGCAGGACGCCAACGTCCGGCTCGTCGGCCCGCAGTACGTCAACATCGGTGTCGGTGCCACCGCGCAGGCGGTCAACACCTACGCCGGCCAGGTCCCGTTCGCGGTGGTCCCCGGCGACTCCATCGCCTCGTACCACATCGGCGGCACCCTGTACCGCGACCTGTACATGCTGGACGAGGGCAGCATCACGCTTCCCTACCTCGGCAGCCCGGGCCCCACGGTCCTCGAGATCCCCATCGGCATCTCGGGTCAGCTCACCCACCTGTACATCGTGTTCATGATGAACGGGCTCGCGGTGAAGGTCCTTCCCTGGAGCAACAAGATCCGGGTCAAGGTCGCCAGCTAGGCCACAGCGTGAAGGGGCCGTCCTCCGGGGCGGTCCCTTCGCATCCCCGGAGGTACGCATGGCCGTCTATCTGACGCCGCAGCGGTTCCGCGAGATGGGCTTCGGGATCGACATCTCCGAGCTCGACGACACGGAGCTGGCTGCGCTCATCGCGCAGGCGACCACGGTCGTCAACGGCTACTGCAACGTGCCCCGGATCCCCCAGGCGCACTCGTTCCTGGGCGGAACGATCAAGCGCGAGCAGCACCCCTGGCGCTACCCCGTCTGGCCGAACGACCTGGGGCAGCGGCGGGTCTACTTCTTCCATTGGCCGATCCTCGCCATCCAGCAGTTCCGCATCAAGGTCACCAACACCCAGTACCTCGAGATCGCACCCACGGAGCTGATGATCAACTTCACGGAGCGGTACGCCGAGGTGGTCTCCCTCGCGATCACCAGCCAGGGCCTGTTCAACGCCCTCGTGATCCCCAACGTGGGCCTCGCGACCCCCATCGCCGAGACCGACTACACCTACGGCTGGGACTTCGAGGTCGCCGACGAGGACCTCACCTGTTCCGACGGCCAGACGTGGCGGGCGCAGAACCAGTTCTGGTTCACCGACAGCGACCGCGAGCCGGTCGTGAAGCTCAACGGCACCGAACAGACCACAGGCTTCACGGTGGACTCGACGGAGGGGACGGTCGTCTTCACCGACAACCTCCTCGCGACAGACACGGTCAGCGTCTCCTACCACCACAAGCTCCCGCCGGACATCCAGTACGGGGCTGGGCACATCGTGGCCCACCTCCACGGCCAGTCCGAGCTCCACGCCCGTGGCATGGCTCACCTCACGCGCCTGTCGGTGGCGGAGGTGACGATGGAGCGCCGCGACACGACGAGCGCGACGGCCAGCCTGATCAAGAACCTGGACCTCCTCATTCCCGAGGCGGCCCTCCTCCTCTCCTCGTTCCGGGCCGACAACATCACGGTGCGCTGATGCCGAACCAGAACAGGTTCCTCACCCCGAACCAGTTGGATAGGGTCCGCGACGTGGCGCTCCTGGGGATGATCACGACGATCACCATCGAGCGGCGGAGTGAGGGACCGATCCCTGCCGGCGGCGATTACGGCGACGACTTTCTGGCCTACACGGTCACGAACGAGAGCCGGCGGCTCCAGGTCAAGGGGTGGTTCCACTCGACGCCCACGCCCCAGCAGGACGTGGACACGGGGATGGTGGTCACGGTCAACACCTACCGCCTGTTCGTCCCCGTGGGGACCGACATCGCGCCCGGCGACCACGTCCACGTCGGCACCGCGCCTGACGACTACACGGTCTCCGACACCACGGCCGAGTCCACCTGGCTGCCCCTCCTGACGTGCAGCCTGCGGAGGCGGGAGTGATCAACTTCGAGGCCATCGCACGGGAGATCTTCGACGCCGCCGTGAATGCCCTCGGGCAGGGGGCGGTGATCGTCGAGGGCAGGGCCAAGGCGCGGGCCCCGGTCCGCAACATCTTCGGGGCGCAGCACGAGCTCGTGCCCAACAAGTACATCGGCGATGTGGAGGCCCTGCGCGCATCGCGGGGCGGCCAGATCGGGGCCGACGAGTGGATGGTCCACGTCAAGCCCCCCACCCCTCTCAAGGCAGGCGGCTTCCGTTCGACCCTGCGGCGCGACGTTGAGAAGCGCCGGCTGGCTGCGGCGGAGAGCCTGCTCGAGGACTACAAGGCCGGCGTTCCAGGTAGCCCCCAACTGACGAAGCGCGGCGCGAGCGAGGTGAAGACCAAGCGTGCGCTGTACATCGGCAGCAACAGGGTTCGCCTGGGCATCGGGGCCAGCATCGGCGGTCGCCTGCGGGGAGAGATCCACGCGACGGCACCCTCGGTGTCCGGCACCACAGCAACCGCATGGGTGATCTCCCCGACGGAGTACGCGAAGTACCAGGAGTTCGGCACGCGCCACAACCGTGCCCACCCCTTCCTTCGCCCCGCCGCCGAGGAGAGCCGGGAAGAGGTCGTTGGCCTCATCGCCAACGCCATGAAGGAGGCCTCCCGCACCGGGGGCTCCAGCGTGGACATCGAGATCGCGGTGCGGCTATGAAGGGGAAGGGCTGATGGCAGTTGCCTCTGTCGCCCCAGTCAAGCGAGCGGTCGTGCAGGCCCTCAGGGCCTCACTCCCCCTCCAGGCCGCCATCAGAGGCGGGATCCACGAGGGGATCGCTCCCCGCAAGGTCCGGTACCCGTTCGTCGTCTATCAGCTCGTCGCTGCCCCGTACTCGTACAACTGGGACAGCGTGCTGATCACGGCGGTGTTCGACGTGTCGGTCTACGCGGAGAACCCCGTCGAGGCCAACAACCTCGACGCGCTCATCGCCGGAGCACTCAACGAGGCTGTGCTCACGGTCGAGGGGCAGGACAGCCTGCTGTGCCGAAGAGTTTCGGATCTGCCGACGGGGCCAGATATCGACTCGGAGGGCAAGCGCATCTACCAGGTCGGAGGCTCGTACTCCGTCTGGACCGCACAGTCGCTGTAGGAGAGACCGATGGCGGCTGACGGAAAGCTCCACGGCAAGAACGGTGCCATCTGGATCGACTACCAGAAGGTGACGAACAAGACCGAGTGGACGCTGAACATGTCCCGCGACTATGCCGACGTGACCACGTTCCGTGACGGGAACAAGGTCTACGCGGCCGGGCTGCGGGACGTGCAGGGGACCTTCTCGGGACTGCTCGACGCCAATGGCGACCTCGCCCTGCTCTACGCGGACGGGAGCGCCTACTGGTTCCAGTTGTACGCCGAGGACGGTGTGACCCTCGTTGGAGAGGGGCCCGCCTACCTCGACGCCAGCGTCACCGCCTCGAACGTGGACGCGGTCCGATGCACCGGCAACTTCCGAGCTGCCGGGACCTGGACCATCTAGTCCTTCTCATTGAAAGGAATGCCCCGTGGCACAGCCCGGTACCGCCCTCCACGGCAAGAACGGCGCGATCTACCTCAATGGCCCCAAGGGGTCCGGGGTCAAGGTCGTGAACAAGACCGAGTGGACCCTCAACCTCAACCGTGACTTCGTGGACTCGACCGTCTTCGGGGACACGAACAAGACCTACCTGGTCGGCCTCAAGGACATCCAGGGGACCTTCGCGGGTCTCCTCGACATCCAGGGCGATGCCCAGGTCAACGCGGCCAACTCGGACGCCATCCAGATCTACCTGTACGCCGACGACCGCACCTCGTTCGAGATGCTCGTCGCCTACGGCCCCGGCCTGATGGACGCCTCGATCACCGCGAGCAACACCGACGCCATCAAGACGACCGGCAACTTCCGGGCGTCCGGCGCTTGGACCGTCTTCACCTCGGGGACTCTCACCCCGTAGTCGATCCGTAACATCCACGGCGGAGGTGGCCGACCAAGGCCCCTCCCGGCTGCTGCCGCCTCCGCCGAGAACCAGGATGGCGAATGGGATACCTCTTCAAGACCATACGGTCCGGTACGTTCCGGCCGGCTGGCATCGTGGACATCCCCTTCCTTGGAGCCAAGGTCGGGGAGTTCAGCCATTGGACGCTTCAGAGGCGTGGTGACGAGGGGCCTGACGCTGGCCTCTACGACCTCCACGCCTCTTTCACGTTTCTCAGCCAGGCGTTGTGGGACGACGAGGAGTACCAGAAGCGGATCCTCGTGAACCTCAACCCGTTCAAGCAGTACAGGCTCGACCAGACCCCCGGCATGCGAACGGTCCTCCAGGGGAAGAGCCTACTGATCGAAGGAGTGACATTGTGGCCCGTGCCCAGATCCTGACCCCGGACTTCCTCGAGGAGGAGGTCACCGTCCGTGACGTTACCTACAAGCTGCGCGAGCTCTCCATCGGGGACTACGACGAGCTCGTGAGGAAGGCGACCTCGAAGACCGTCAACCCGCTCTCGGGCGTGGAGGACGAGACCATCGACAACGCCCTCCTCCTCAAGCTGATGGTCCTCAAGTGCAGCGTGGAGCCGAAGCTCACGCCGGAGACGCTCGCCGGCCTGCCGATGCGGGTCGTGCTGAAGCTGAACCAGACCGTCAACCGGATGCACTACGGCGATGAGCCGGAGACCGTGAAGAAGGACGGCGAGTCCGAGGAAGAGCCGGCCAAGGGAAACGCCTGACCACTCGTGATCTCATCTTCCGTATCGCGAGGTGGTACGGGAAGTGGCCTCACGAGGTAGCCCAGCTCCCTTTTCACTACTACCTCGCCTTGCGCGAGGACTGGATCGGAAGCCACGCCCAGGCCACCCCCGACGGAGATCGTCTCGCAAGCGACGACGAGGTCATCGAGTTCAACGCTGAGACTTTCAAGGGAGAGTCGGTGTAGAGCCGGAGACCGGCTATGACGGACGACATCGCAAGGATTGGCGTCAAGCTCACCCTGGACGCCGGGAACTACATCGACACCATGTCCGCCGCCACGGCGGAGACCAACGCCTTCCAGGCAGCCGCGAAGAGGGCTGCCTCGGGGGCGGGTCAGCTCAAGGCCGGAGGCGGCGTCACGTCTGCCTCCGGGCCTTCGGCTGCCCAGAGCCTGGGCGGCGTCAACGTCTCCCTGTCCGTCAGCAAGGGCCAGATCGCGGAGCTCCGCACCCAGATCCAGCGTGGTCTCGGGACGATCCCCGTCACCCTCGCCCCCCAGCTCTCCAAGACGGGCCCCTACAGTCCCCAGGCCATCATCGGCACCGTCTTCTCCGCGATGGGCGGCTTCTCGCCCACGCAGGGGCGCACGATGGCACGCCAGGCCATCGAGCAGTTCATTCCCAAGGTTCCCACCCGCGCCCACGGCGGTCCCGTCCAGCAGGGACGGCCGACCATTGTCGGCGAGCGTCGGGCGGAGGTCTTCGTCCCCCCGTCCCACGGCCGCATCGAGCCCAACGTCGAGCGGTACTACCACGAGCAGGCGCGCCTTCGCCGACGCGAGGCCGAGCTCGCCGCCGTCGAGTACCAGCGTGAGCAGCAGCACCGCCGCGAGATGGGCCGCATCCGTGGCGGCGGCGTGCGAGGCTACGGCGGGAAGTACGGGTCGTCCAAGCCCGCCCCGTCCCGCAGCTATGCCGACTACCAGGACCGGATGTGGGGCGACCCGTCCACGGATCGCGGGTACTTCTACCACCAGACCGACAGCCTCGTGGACATCCGCAAGGGTGGCTGGAGGGGCGCTGGCGTCCAGCCGATGGGCCAGTCGTGGTGGAGCGGCCCCGGCACGCGCCTTGCACGGGCGCACATGTCGGTCCCGTCCATGCGCCTCGTCCGCACGCCGGAGTCCGCGTTCCCGCGTGACCCGAGCCACTTTCTGGTTGGCGAGGACATGGTCGAGAGGCCGGTCTTCCTGCCACCCACGGGCATCGAGACCACCTCGAAGGCCATCCCCCGCCGCCGCCTCCAGTACTGGGGCGAGGACAACGACTGGCATCGCTTCCGCCGTGGTCGCGCCCGCATGTCCGGCGGCCCCGCAGAGCCGATGGGCCCGCTCCAGCGCCGCATCGCCGGACTGCCGCCCCTCGAGACACCTCCCCCGGTGGTCGTCGAGCAGAAGCCGGTCTTCGAGCCGGAGTGGATGCGGCGTGCCCGCGAGAGCAAGCTTCCGCCCAAGGTGTACCGCCGTCTGGGCGGCCCTGCCGAGGCTCCCGAGACCGTTGACTGGCGGCAGCAACCCAACTGGCGTGAAGCTCCACGGACCGAACACGTCCGCGTCAGCACCCTGGTCCCGATCCGTGGAGAGGATCGCGAACATCACCCCCGTGGGGCGCACGACTACGCCTACCTCGACGAGCTGACGGAGAAGATCCGACGCGAGGGTTTCGACGAGGAGCGGCCGGTCACCGTCCACTACGACCCCTTCTACCATGCCGCCTACGTCGCCGACGGAAACCACCGCCTGGCGGTCGCCCGGCGGCTGGGGATGGAGACCATCCCCACGACGATCCAGATCCAGCAGAAGAAGTGGCCTAAGTTCAGGGGCAGCCGCCTGCCCGGCATCTCTGCCGTCGCACCCGACGAGACGGGCTACATCCCCGCCTCCCTGCCGCCGTCCTGGATCGGCCTGAAGCGCCGGGGCGGGAAGATCAAGCACGCGGGAGCCGGCTCCCGCGCCTACAGGTCGCTCATGGCGATGGGGCCCGGCGGTGGTGGGACATACCCCGTCGATCCCACCGTGCCCGTGCCGTCCACGGGGCATGCTCTAGGCATCTCGGCGTACCTCCCGGGGGCGTCGTCGATCCACGTTGACCCCAGCGACCCCAGGGGCTTCCTGCGGGCGTTCCACACGCAGCGCAAGGCTGGTGCTCCCTACGTCGGGACGTGGTGGGATCCGAACTCCAACCTGATCGACGTTGACCCGTCCACGGTCGTCCAGGACAAGGTCGGTGCGAACGAGCTCCTGTACGCCACGGGCCCGATCCGCAAGGGCGGAGAGCAGGCCGCCTACGACCTCGGTGCCGACCAGACCTGGTACCGCAAGCGCAGCCGAGCCAAGGTCCTGAAGGACGCTGGCGGGCTCCAGGACATCATCGCCGGCCGGCGTGCCCGCCAGGGTGGTGGGCCGGTCTTCGAGCTCGAGGGTGTCCACCGCAACATCGCACCCCGCGCCCAGGCGACTGTCGAGCGCCTGCTCGCCCAGTACCCGATGGTCGGCGAGCACCTGACCCGGGTGACGATGACCCGTGGCATCCAGCCCTATGCCGCCTACGAGTCCGCCCCTGCCCGCGAGGCGGGGTCCTCCCCCACCGCCGGCCTCTGGAACGCCCAGGCCGCGATCCCGGGAACGATCCACCTCTCCCCGGCCTCCGCCGGCAAGTTCAGCGCGATGGAGTACTACACGCCGTCGGGGAAGATGCGGAAGGACAAGGGCTTCCACGTCCTGGGCACGAGCTCCATCGAGGGCAACGTCACCCACGAGGTCGGACACGCCCTGCGCCGGCACATCGAGCAGAGCTACATGCGCTATCTGCCCCCGAGCCTGCAGGGCGGTTCGCTCATGGGGGCGTCCCTGCAGGGCCAGGGGCTCGAGGGCCTCAAGCTGCCCGAGACGGCACAGCAGCTCTTCGACCTCGAGCAGATCCTTCGGGCCGACCCCCGCGTCCTGCGCGAACGGGAGCCCGGCTTCGAGAACTTCTACGGCATCAGCCCCTACGCTGAACAGGCCAGGGTGATGCCGTCCTTCATGGGCGGCGGACCGTTCGAGCCGTTCGCCGAGCTGTTCTCCTCCCTCCACACGCCGGGAGCCAATCCCAGCAAGATCCCCGTGCCCCTGCTCGACCGGATGAGCAAGATGCTCGTCAGCCTGAAGATGGGTCGTCAGCACGGCGGTGGGGTCCACGGCAAGCGCCTTCCCTTGACGTGGACAGCCTACGGCCACGAGATCTCCCGCTCGGCGCTTCGCCCGTTCCTTCGCAACTACGAGGCGATGACGGATTACGCGCTCTCCAACCACGGGGGGATCTCGCGGTTCGCGGGGAACATCTGGTACCCGGGAAGACGCCGTCACTTGCTCGACGATGCACTCGCCGCCGGGGCCCTGCCGACGGCCGGCCTCGAGATCGGTCGCAAGGGAGCTCCCCGCAAGAACTTCGCCCCCTTCCTCCACGCCGCCCGTGCCGTCATCCCCGCCGCCGCTGCCGCATCGCCAGGCCTCTACGACGCGAAGGCCGTGGCCTGGGCGCAGTACATGTCCCGTGCCGCCACCGATCCCGCTTTCCTCGCCGAGATCATGGGCCAGTCGGACCCCGCCGTCATCGAGTCCGTGCTCCGTGGTGTGAAGCGCGGGTCGATCCCCCGCGAGCTGGCTGCGATGGCATCTATGTCCGAGCCGAGGATGGGCACGAAGCTCTCGGCCGGCCGGTATGGGTGGGAGGGCATCAGCAAGGGCTGGGACATCGCCCGTGGCGCTGACTGGAGGACCATCCTCGCGAACAGCGACAAGGTGCTTCCGTTCACCCGCAACACCTACGGCAATGAGCGGCTCCGCACCATCGACAGCCACGACTTCGACATTGCCGGCGGCGGCACGAAGCTCGGGATGCGGCTCGAGGAGAGCAAGTACGGGAACCTCGCCCCGACGAGGGCGTTCCCGGGGGGCCGCCCGTCCGCCGCCCGCGCCCACGTCCTCGAGGCGGCACGCCTCTCGCAGGAGTACCACGAGGATGTCTGGCCCACCACGCGCCGCCACCAGGCGGGGTTGTGGGTTCCTCACTTCCCGATCACGGGCCAGCCCATCGAGAACTCCCTCACCGGGCTCGTCG
The DNA here is from genome assembly GCA_964354815.1 of uncultured Thermotogae bacterium. GTDB lineage: Bacteria > Bipolaricaulota > Bipolaricaulia > UBA7950 > UBA9294 > CAYHBG01. The sequence continues at coordinate 39,930 of CAYHBG010000001.1, read as the reverse complement.
TGCCGAAGGGCTTCCGCTCCGCGCTGCCGCCCGGCTTCAAGCTGGGCCCCGGCGGACTCCTGGTCCCGCACCGCGCAGGCGGTGGGCCGGCGCTGGCGTCCGACCCGGCCCACGGCCTTGTCCACCCCGGCGGTGGTCTGGTCAGCCAGATCTTCCAGACGGGTGCCGACTGGGCCCGCGACCCGTTCATGGCGATGATGGCCTACCAGGCCCAGCAGCAGCGGAAGGGGAAGCGGGGCGGTGGCCCGGTCCACGCCAGCGATGGCGTGTTCGCGGGCACCTACAAGGACGCCCGCCTGCTGCACAGCTTCACGCCCCCCAGGTTCAAGCCGGCCTACCCCGTCCAGCAGACGCTGTCGGGGCAGATGCTCTCCGCCATCGACCAGATCCGTGGCGTGCCCGAGCGTGAACACGCGCTGACGTTCAGCCCGACGGGTGGCCTGATGGGGCATGCCGTCGGCGAAGAGCTGAGTGTCGCCCCCCACCACATCACGGGACGCCCGTGGTGGAAGTCCCCGAACGACACCCACTACGGGTTCGAGAACGAATACGAGATGGTCAACGGGTACATGACGAAGGTGCCCAAGGCTGCCCTCCGCCTGTCCGGCCTGACCAACGTCCACCAGCACCCTGACATGGGACGCGAGGGTCGCGAGATCTGGCGTCCGTCGGGTGGCGACATCACCACCATGCTCGCGGGCGACATGCGGGAGGCGTGGGTCGTCACGCCCCACCACACCACGATCATGCGCCAGGGCAAGCTGCCCAACAACTTCCTCGGCTTCCCCGAGCACCCTTCTGACGCCATGCGCGGCATCTTCAGGGACAAGAACTACCTGGGCCAGGTCGCGAACACCAACGAGGAGCTGTTCGAGGCCCTCAACAGCCGTCGTACCAACCTCGATGCTCGGTTCTGGACCGAGTCGATGGACGAGCTCGCCGAGAAGTACAAGTTCGAGTGGGAGCACTACATCCACCCCCGCCGGCATGCCGGCACCCAGATGCGCCTGCCGTTCCGTGAGGAGGGCGGCCCGGTCTGGAAGAAGCTCCTGACCCAGGGCGTCATCGGGACCCGCAACATGGGTCGCCGCGCCGAGCGGTACTACCAGCAGCGGTACAAGGGCTTCGACGAGCACGGCCTGATGGGGATGGGCGGCCCGGGTCGCGGAGCCTTCGACCGCCTGGTCCAGGCTGCAGGCTACGAGGGTGACACCAAGTGGAACGAGTTCGGGGCTGATACCGACTACGACTTCAAGCGGAGGAGTGGCTTCAACATCAGCTTCGCCTCCCGGGCCAACCTGGCGGAGAAGCTCAAGGCCCTCGACCCCCGTCCACGCTTGAGCGAGACGGAGACCCTCAACAACCTCTGGGGCAAGGAGACCGTTGGCGGCAGCGCCAGCCAGGTCCAGCACGCGGTGCGGTTCGACCAGTTGCTGGAGGATCCGATCATCCCGCCTGCCTTCCGTGGCGGAGCTCCCCAGCCGATGCTGAAGGCCCTCGGCATCCTCCACCGGGCGATCAGGACCGCCTACTCCCACGATGTCGAGCCCCGTGTGAGCGGGACGTGGAAGGATATCGAGCTCGGCCTGAAGTTCCTGCCCAAGACCAACGCCTACCCCATCAACACGCGACCGTGGGGGTTGCCGCTCCACGGGTCCACAGGCGGGCCCAAGGACCTGGACCTTCCGCCCGGCCAGTACACGCGGGGCTACCCGTCCCGGCTTGTGGATGTTCACGGCGACGTGACGGGCGGGACGTACCCGGGCCAGAACGCTGGCCTCGACAAGCTCGGCGTCAAGGACTTCAACGACCCCACGCAGTTCACCGACGCCGGGTACCGGACAATCCACAAGCTGCTCGAGGGCAGGCACAACGCTGGTGGCGGACGCCACCGCGAGATGGACGGCCTGTACATCGTCGGCGAGATCGGGCCCGAGCTCTTCGTCCCCAACCGCCTCCAGCACCTGATCCCGAAGAAGGTCATGGACCAGATCCCCCGGGCTGCCGGCGGGATGCAAGTCATCGGACGGAAGCGCAACGAGCTGTTCACTCCCCCCGAGGACGGGGTGATCGTTCCCAACCGCCTGATGGACCAGATCCCGCACGCCAGGTGGGGCGTCAGGGATGCGACTGGGCGTTTCGTGTCGAGGGACAGCCTCCCGACGATCCAGACGCGACAGGATGACATCGGGAACCTGAGTCTCAGCGGTGGTCCGCGCTCGCCGCTCGACGTTCCAACTTTCCTGCGGAACCAGCAAGCTGCTGCCCAGACCGTTACCGCACAGACCGTCAACGTCAACGCATCTGGCACCACCACGGTTTCTGCCCGCAATGCTGCCGCTGCCGGTGCTCTGGGGGCTGCGGCCGTGAACCGGATGTCCCCCGGCACTACAGCCCTGCACGGGGTTGCCGTTCCCCCTGGAACGAACCCCGAGACCATTGCCAGGATCAGGAGCCTGTCTACAGCAACAAGCACGGCCGGAACACCTAACGACCCCAAGGCCGTTGCCACCCTGCTTGGCCTCAAGACGGTCGAGGAGGCGACCAGCGAGCGGGCCGCAGAGGTCTCCAAGCTGGAGAAGACGGCCGCCGCCGGGGCTCGGGGGATCCAGATCCGTCGGCCCAACTACGCCGAGGACCTCCGTGAGGGCCGAGCAGGCATTGGCAAGGAACTCCCCTCGAGGACGGCCCGTGGCGCTGTCGCGTCCATCAGCTCCTACTTGTTCGGCGGCGTCCAGGGATACGACCGGGCGATGGTCGCCCGCGCCCAGGCGGAGAAGGCGTACACCCAGGCGCACAACCGCACCGGATACGCCATCCAGAAGGGCGTGGCGAACCTGAATGCCTACCGCTCCGAGGTCGATAAGTACGGGGAGGGAACGCCCGAACGAGCCGACGCGGAGAAGGAGCTCGAGGGGGCCAGGAAGAAGAACAGCGAGACCATCAAGCCGCTGGTTCAGGCCGAGAGGCAATACCAGAAGGAGCTAGATGCCGCCACCAAGAAGACGATGCCCACCACGGGCGGCGTGCTCCGCAACCTGGGCGTGATCATTGGCTCGACCAGCCTCTACGGCATGGCGATGCAGGCTGCGTCGAAGATCATTGACGAGGCTGCCCTACCGGCCATGCAGCGTGTCGGCGACGTGATGATGGGCATGGCTCCGACGGCCACCAAGGTCACGAACGCCCTCGCTGATCAGACGCGCCAGCAGGGTGGTAACTACCAGGCCGCCATCGCTGGAACGGCTGCGACGGCTGGTCTCTCGCTTTCCGTCGGGAGCTGGGTGGAAGATGCCCTCAAGGCGTCCGTCGTCGCCAAGGCTGGCGGCAAGGCGTGGTCCGAGGCGTCGGACCAGATCCTGGCCGCCGCCAGCATGCAGGGTGGGGCCCAGGGCCTTTATGGCGGCTACGGCGGCGTCATGGGCGGACCCCTGTTCGGGACCCAGTTCGGCGGCGGGTCTGGCGCGGTCGAGGAGTTGGTCAACACCATCCGGGCCAGCCGTGGCGACACCGGCATCGGGCGCTACATCGGCGCTGCCGGTGCCGGGGCTGCTGCCGGAGCTGGTCTCGGGGCGTGGTCGGCCACCCCGTTCGGCGTCGGCGCAGGCGCTGTCGGCGGTGCTGCCGCCGGCGGCATCGGTGCCATCGTCGGGGACATCCTGAACCAGACACCGGGCGGCGAGCCGGCTCTGCGGCCGAAGAACGTCCAGGAGATGTACTACTCCCCGACGGAGTTCGGCAACTGGAACGAGGTCTCCCAGAAGTTCAACTCGATGATGGATGCCGAACTCGCCATCACCGACTCCACGAACGCCGCGATGACCCGCGCCCAGAAGCGGGTCGGGGCTGCGGCCGGACCCACGATGGCGTACCGGGGGCAGGAGGCGCGTGATGCGGGCAAGAGTCCCGCCGCTGCCGCGCTGCCCCAGATGGTCAAGAACCTGATGAACACCGGGTACGCCTTCACGGATGCTACCGGCAAGATCATCACGGACTTCAACACCATCGACAAGGCGCTCAAGGACTGGACGACCGGCCTCACGATCCCCGACGCGGCGGAGTGGGGCAAGACGATGGAGCGCAAGGTCGCGGTGCAGTTCGAGCGCCTCGACATCGCGAGCATGATCACCCAGACCCTGACGATCCCGCTCAACCAGGCGATGCAGCGGATCCAGAGTCCGTATCTCCCCGCCGGATCGGGGGTCGTGCCGGGGGCGGCTGGTATCTCGTACTGGCAGAAGCAGCGGACCAGGGCCGGGGCCTCGTTCGGCAACCAGCAGGGCTGGTCCGACTGGGCCAAGGGCATGGCGACCGACGAGTACCAGCAGATCCTGAGCGGCAAGCCCACGGTCAAGTTCGGCAAGGGCGGAACGCCCACGTTCGGCGGCGGCATGGGCCTGTCCAAGGGAGCCGCAGCGGAGGCGGCCGGGTACATGGCTCGCGCCACCGAGCTTCAGGTCGCACAGGAGATCGACAACCAGAAGGCCATCGACAAGGCCTACGCGGAGATCCAGAGCCAGCCCGGTCCGGGCACGATGCAGACGGTGTCCCTCGGTGAAGGCCAGTTCGGGAAGCAGATGCTCCCCACGTCCGGCCAGGCCAATGCTGATCGCTACAAGGGCCTGATGACCTCGGCGCAAGACGCGAGTCGTGAGGTCGCCAACCTCCAGAGTCAGATCGGTGAGTTGTCCGCCACCGCCTCTCAGGCGAGTTGGGCCAACACGACCCGCCTGGCCCTGCGTGGCATCGCGGACGCGGCCGGCATGCTGGGCCAGGCCGGAGGGTCCGCCCTTGGCAAGCTCCAGCGGCACCTCTGGCAGATCGGCCGCGCCAGCCAGGCGCTCGACCTCGCCCTCCAGCAGCGGCAGATCACGACCCAGCTCGCCATCGCCCAGTTCCAGGCTCCCGGCGAGACGGGCGAAGAGCGGTACATGCGCCAGAAGGAGGCGATCATCACCGCCGGCATCGGCCAGCAGAAGCTGGGCTATGCCAAGGAGTCCTACGCCGGGACCGGCGAGGAGTGGAAGATCCAGGCCCAGCGGAACCTTCAGGACGCCCAGGCTGCATGGGCCGCCTCTCAGGCCGCCCACACGGCGGAGGTCGAGACGGCGGCGGCCCAGGCCGCCATCGCGGCCCTCAACACCCAGATCGCTACCGATCTCGGCAAGGCGGACGATATCTACAACACCGCGATGAACAAGTACTCCATCGCCCAGGACCTGGCGGCGCAGTACGCCGACACGTTCGGCGGCACGATCAAGCAGGCGAACGCTGACCTTTCCACGCTCGGCGACTACGTCGGCGGGGCATCCACCGGGATGCGGTCGTTCCTCGAGGCTCTTGGCTTCTCGTTCCAGAAGACGAGGACCGGGACGAGCGTCACCGCTCCGACCATCGCGCACGCCGCCGGCATTGTCGGCATGGCGAAGGGCAAGACCCGCGCCATCATGGGCGAGGCGGGAGACGAGGCGGTTGCCATCCTCCGCAACCCCCGTTCGGTGGATGTGGGCGGCGGGTTCGGCGGCGGTCCCTCCAGCGTGACCGTGAACATCAACGGCCCCGTGGTTCGCGGCGAGCAGGACATCTCGCACCTGGCTCGTGCCGTGGCCCACGAGGTTGAGCGCGTCCTCGCGAAGAAGGGCCAGATGCTCGGTCTCCGCTCCCCGGCGGTGTAGCCGTGGTCCCCGAGTTCTCCGAGATCACGATCACCGTCGCGGACGGCGACATCAGCGAGGACGTGGTCTACGCCCAGACCAACTTCACGATCTCCGCCGGGGCGCAGCCGGGGACGTGCCAGATCGTGGTCCGCGACCCCAACTGGTCACGCTCGTTCACGCCCGGCTCGATGATCACCCTCGGGATCTCGACCGCCAGCGTTCCTTACAAGGTGATGTGGCGGGGGTACCTGTTCACCGTGGAGCAGGGCTACCTGTTCCCCGACGACCCCGGCGACCGTGTCTGGATCCTCAATGGGGTGGACCTCAACATCCTCCTCGACAAGCTGATGATGTACAACCACGCCCACCCCACCCGCTACCCCGACGGTGGCGGGTCGTACAAGCGTGTCCGGGAGGTCGCGAACGGCGTGACCTACGGCTACATCGTCACGGTTCCCCGGTACACCTACGACCGGGAGTACATCAAGGCGATGCTCAACGACTTCGACATGCCCGACATCATCCGCTGGGACGGGTCGGACTCGAAGATCAGCCGGGTGGGGATGATCAACCCCGACGGCAACTTCACCCCGCCCAACGCCGGCACCACGCTCCGCAACTTCCTGACGGACGTGTCCACGAACGTCCAGCGGTCCACCCCCGGGTCCTCGATCTGGTACATCGACCCCGACGGCTACCTCGTCTACATGGAGCAGGACCGCGACAACGCTCCCTACTGGGTGGGCGACGAGGACAACGCCGTCGAGTACAACGGCGTCTTCGGCGTCCCGACGAGGGACCTCAAGGTCACAACCGACATCAGCCAGATCAAGAACGACGTGCTGGTGTTCACCGGGACCCTCGATCCTCGTGCCACGGCGACGACTGACCATCTCCTCTACAGGCACGCCAAGAACCAGACCTCCATCAACACCTACGGCCGCTTCCAGTACGCCGAGGTGCTGAACAGCAACTGGCTCCAGGGGATGGTCAACGTCCGCGCCACGAAAGTCCTCTACCAGCAGGGAGACCCGGCGAAGCGGGCGGAGTTCACGACCTACAGCCTTGGGGCCGGCGGGGAGTCCATCTACCCAGGCCAGCTCATCAACGTGATCTCGAACGCACACGGGATCACGGAGAACTTCCCCATCCGCTCGATCTCGTTCAACTTCCCGCTGCCCAACGTGGTCGAGTACCGCTTCATGTGCAGCTACGACACCCAGGACCCGTGGGGCCTGCTGCTGGCCCTCAAGCGGCCGGTGACGAGGGGCCTCCAGAACCCCAACTTCAACGTCATCGACCGCCGGAAGAACCCCGACGCTCCCATCGTGAACGCGGAGGCATACACCCTGGTCAAGGAGTACCCGCGCTCCATCGGCAACCGCAAGTACGAGTGCAGCTACGCCTTCATCCGGGACTCGATCACGGTCTTCGTCGGGAACCTCCGCCAGATCAGTACGCAGGACCCGGAGTCGGGCGCCGTAGGCTTCCTCGAGACCAGCCCCACGGATGGGATCTTCCAGCTCGCGGCGAACCCGACCGGGGGCCGGAAGGTCTACGTCGAGTACCACGTCTGGCACAACCTGTAGGAGGACCCATGTACACCCTTGCAGCCAACGACACCCTCGCCGGGGTGGCGTCTGCTGCCTCGGAGGTGACCTACACGATCTTCGGCATGGAGCTGAACGGCACCACCGAGACGTACAAGGTCCTCGCCCAGGGCCAGCTCGCCGCCTCGGCCGCGACGATCTACACGGCGACCGCGAACGGACCGACCTTCGTCCGCACGATCACCCTGGTGAACACGGACACCGTGAGCGCGAACACCTTCCAGCTCTTCCGTGGCGGAACGGCGAACGCGAACGCGATCACGCCCGTGATCAACCTCCCCGCCGGAGGGGCCGCGACCTACGAGGACGGCAAGGGCTGGGACTTCGCGGAGATCCCCGCCGGCACCACGCTGCTCAACGACATCCACAGCGGCTACCTCGAATGGGCAGCGATCACGAACCCTGCCGCTCCCACCTCGGGCCTGCGGATGTTCGCGAGGAACACCTCGGGGCGGACGCTGCCGAAGTGGATCGGGCCGTCGGGTGTGGACACCTGGTTCCAGCCTGCCCTGTTCGGCAACAACATCATGCTGTTCACGCCGATGTCCAGCACGACGGTGACGGGTGGCTTCGGGACGACATGGGCCAAGGGCAGCTCGGCTGGCACGGTCAGCACCATCACCCCTGCCTCCACGACGCCCGCCATCGTCAGCCAGATGAAGCGGACGCGGCACGCGAATGCCGTGACCACGACCAACCAGGTCATGGGCATCATCAGCACCGCCTCGGGCATGCCCGCGTTCTGGCGCGGAACCTCGGCCGGGCTGGGTGGGTTCTTCTTCTTCACCCGCTTCGTCGTGGAGTTGTGGGCGGCCGACTCCTGCCGCCTGTTCGTGGGCCTGACGCCGGGCACCGCAGAGGTCGCGGTATCGGACACCTTCACGAACAACACCATCGGCCTGTGGCACGACACCACGATGGGCGCGAACGTCCTCTACCTCGCGACCAAGGACGGCACGACTCTGAACACGGGGTCAGCGATCAGCAACGTGAACCTCGGGGCCGCGCAGGGCTTCGACTTCTACATGTACGCCAAGCCCTACGACACCGAGATCCACTACCGTCTCGACGACATCAACGCCGGGACCACGCTGATCGACTCCAGCGTCAGCACGAACCTCCCGGCGGACTCCACGTTCCTCGGCCCCCAGGTGACGATCAGCAACGGCACGGCCAACACCACGGTGACGACGGTCGCCATCGGCGTGAACCGGATCTACATCGAAGCTGACCGCTAGGAGCCGCGATGGCCCGGCTCGACGCTCGCTGGGACAACTTCTGGGAGCGGGGCCAGGCCTGGTACGGGTTCTGGCAGGACGGCCCCGCAGGCCAGATCACATACGAGTCGGCCTTCACGGCGGATGCGGTCCTCGGGACCGCCGTTTCCGGGTCCCTGACCGCTGATGCGCTCGTTCTCTCCCAGCTCGCGTCGGGCCTGACCTCCGACGCCGTCCTGACCGCCACGACGCCCGGATCCTTCAGCGGGGATGCGGTCGTCAGGCTGACGGCGACGGGGGTTGCCACTCTCGACGCCGTCACCCGTGCCACGCAGCCGGGCGGCCTGACAACCGACGCCATCCTACTGCTCGAGCAGGCTGGGTCGTTCGCCACCGATGCTGTCCTCGCCAGCTCCTCCTCCACCGTGGAGTCGAGCTTCCCGGCCGATGCCTTCGTCCTGCCGTGGTTCACGCTGGACGCGGAGCTCGCCTCGATCTGGACGCCCGGCACCTTCACCGTTGACACCCTCCTGCACCTCCGCAAGGTCCAATGGTTCCAGATCGCAGCCGCGTTCTTCCGCTACGACATGGAGGGTTCCTTCCCCCTCGAGGCCGTGGTCTGGCAGCCGATGTTCACGGCCGACGCCATCATCGGCACAGTCACCCACCCCTACGCCTACTTCCGGGTCCGGGCGTGGCTGGAGATCCCCGTCTACCACCCCGTCTTCGAGGGCGACGATGGGGTGCCGGTGGACGCCTGGATCGAAGGCTTCACGGGCGAGCAGTTCAGTATCGACGCGGCCATCGTGGGCCTCGAGCGCCTCGGGTCCTTCACCCTCGAGGCCGACATCGACGCGCCCGACGAACAGCGCGGCACCTTCACCGCCGGGGCCTGGCTGGGGATGACGTGGACAGCCCTGTTCAACGTCGAGGCCCTCATCGTCCAGGCCTACCCGTTCACCATCGACGCGATCATCATGCCGGCCTTCACGGTGGGGGCCTGGCTCACCTATCTGGAGGGCGCAGGGGCGTTCCAGATCGACGCTGTGGCCCTTTCCAGTCCCGAGCTGGGTGTGACAGCGGATGCGGTCGTCGTGGACGACCTGGGCAGTTTCTGGGGCTTCTGGCTCGACGCCCAGCTCGCCGGCACGGTGTACGGGGAGATCGAGGTCCTGGCCCACATCGTAGGCACCCCACAGAGGGACTTCACGCTCTCCGCCTACGTCATGCCGACCTTCACGGCAGACGCCTTCATCCAGCCCTACTTCACCGTCGGTGCCTACATCATGGGCACCAACTACGTCGTGTTCCCGCCCAGCCAGGAGGGGTCGGACGGGGAGGTCCGGGGGACCAGCACCTTCTACGCGGAGTCGGGCGAGTTCGACCCGACGATGGTCGGCCAGCGCATCGTGATCGACGGCGTCGAGTACACGATCACGGCGGTGATCGACGACCACACCATCACGGTGACGCCGGTCCTCGAGGCCTCCGGCCACAACATCCCCTGGTACATCCCCTCTGGCTCACCGACGGACCCGCTGGGTGACGACCACCCTCCTGTCATCACACGACGCTTCCAGGTTGCCATCCTCTGGTCCCGACCAGACGCGGAGACGTGGAACGACATGACGCCGGATGTGATGTGGGCCCAGACAGAGTTCACCCAGTCCGCCCGCTCCGGCCCAGGCACCTTCCGTATCACCCTGCGCGGGTCGTTCCCCCAGTACGTCGGGGGCGAGGAGATCCACGTCGAGATCGACGACTTCAGGGTCTTCGGTGGCTACGTCACCCAGATCGAGAAGGGCTATGTCTTCCCCGACGCCTTCAACGAGCCGCTGACTACCCTGATCGGGGTGGACTACAACGTGATGTTCGACCGCCTTGTGGTCTACAACGCCTCGTGGGACAGGGCACACAACGGGACCGGCGAGTACCGCAACTGGAAGCCGTTCCCGAAGGGGTCGTGGGACGACACAATCATCAAGTCCATCGTCACCAGCGACCTGACGGACCTCACGGGACAGGGCTTCGACCTCACCTCCAACGTGGATCGGGTCGAACAGGTGGCCCTCGAGGTGCCCTGGACGATGCAAGCCGGGACGACGTGGCGGACGGTCATGCAGTCGATCAGCATGGTGACCACGGGCGTGTGGTGGATCAACGCCTACAAGGAGCTCCACTACCACTCCCGCGACATGGTCACCGCCCCCTGGCCGATCACCGACGGCGACGGCGGGATCAGCAGCAGGAACCTGAAGATCTCCTCCGACATCGGACCGATGATCAGCGATGCCTTCGTCTGGGGCACGCTCGCCTACACGACGGCGGGCGAGATCATGCTCTCCCGCCAGCCCGCCGACTCCAACACCCAGGTGGACTACTGGGAGCGGAAGATCGCGGCCCTCCAGCCCAAGATCGACCGCATCATGCTGAAGGCCCCGTCGAAGAGGACGGCCAAGGAGAAGGCCAACCTGGCCGCCTACAAGAAGACCCTCGCGGTGTACCTCAAGGAGCTTCGCAAGGCCCAGGCAGCAGCCGTGCGGGACGCGCCGCAGGGCGTCTACGGGCGCTGGCAGTACGGCGAGTTCCGCAACGACATCCACCACCAGAGCTGGCTCGACCGCCGTGCCACCTCGATCTACGAGCGGTACAGCGTCCCTGTGGTGAAGGCAGAGGCCACGATCTTCGACCCGGGCTTCTCGGCCGGCATGGTGGCGGAGGTGGTGTCCTCGGCGCACGGCGTGGCTGACGAGCTGGTGATCCGCCAGATGACGCTCAGGTTCGTGGTCGGCAAGGAGCCGTTCGAGGGCCGCTACTACGCCGTGCCCCAGTACGATCTGGTCCTGGGCCTCGACCCTGAGGCCCCGTGGAACATCTACGACTACCTCCCGTGGCCGTCGGACAAGAAGCAGCGGAAGTTCGTCCGAACGGGGAAGACCGAGGTGCAGGAGGAGTGGCTCATGCTCGACACGTTCAGCAGGACGTGGGGACCAGACGAGGGCACGCTCGGCATCGCTGACAACGACCGCGAGGAAGAGCGTTGGTGGTACTCGCCGGGGACCTCGTCCTGATGTGGCTCTTCCATGCTCCAGGGACACACAACGGGCCGCTCCAGCGTTGCCTTGCCCTCGGCAGGATCGCACCCGAGGAGGCCGTCATCCTGTCAGGCAGCGAGTACACCCACTCCGCCCCCAACTGCTCCGTCAGGCCCTTCTCGGAGGCCGAGTTCCAGCGTCTCGCTCCTCCCTCGTCCGTCGTCATCTTCGACGTGCGGTCCCAGACCTACATCAACACCCCGCGCCAGAGGACGGTGTACGTCGGTCGGACGCCCACCATCCCGACGGCGCAGCCGGACGTGGACCTGACGATCACGGCCGGCGTCTACGAGAGGGTGCCGTGGCCCAGTCTCGTGACAGAGGCATGGATCAACCCCGTTGTGGAGACCCAGCCTGCCCATGATGTGGTGGTGGTTGCGACCGGATCGCGGTCAATGCTGGGCTGGTTCGTGCGGGCCACCGTGGCCCTGCTCGAGGCCGGCGAGGATGCCATCCTCGTCGCCCCCGTCGAGGTGGCCGGCGTCCCGTCCGTCGTCAGCACCAACGCCGTGGACTGGATCGCGTCGGCTGGAGTCGTGGTGAGCCAGGCGGGCCTGACGATGTACGAGGCGCTCCACCACGAGAAGCCGTTCGCGGGGTTCTTCCTGGCACAGGACTGCCAGGTTCGCTTCGAGCTCGCCCGCGCCGCCGGGGAGGCCGTCGTCCAGGCCGCCGCCCCGGACTGGGTGCCGGCGGCGGTCGAGCGGGCACGAACCATGACCCCCTTGCCCCACCCCAACGGAGCTCCCGACGCACTCGCGGCCATCCTGGAGCTCACACCATGAGCATCCCCTACCCCTACATCGTCCAGGACGGCTACGGCCGGATCATCACGACCGTCGATCCCTACAGCTACGCCACCTACGGGAACGGGATGATCTACCTGTACCCCTACGCCTGGCAGGAGGGCGACCCGCTTCCGCCCTACGTCTACGTCGAGGATCTCGGCGTCGGTGAGTGGCCCCCGGGGGCCATCGGGTACCACATGAACGCCAGCCGCTTCATCGGCATCATCGACCTCCGTCCCTGGCAAGAGAACCAGCCCCCGCGCACCTACTACCCCTACGCGATCCCCTACATGTCGTCCGGTGGTGGAACGCAGGAGATCAGCCTCACCGCGCCCTCGGTGATCACCGGCCACTACCGGGCCAAGTGGAAGGTCCGCATCTCGGACGCCCTCGCGGATCGACCCATGTACTACCAGGCCGTTCACTTCCAGAGGTACGGCTACAACCAGGGCCTCCTCTGGGAGTACTTCTACTTTCTGACCGAGGAGGACGTGGCGGCGGGCTGGATCGACATGTACAACCCCTTCGAGGAGGGGGCTGGTTTCAGCGGCTACCTCAACAGGAGCTCGGTGTACGCCTGGACCGTCAGCCTCAGGGGCAACGGCCTCGCGTCCCTGGATGTTGCGGACTCCCAGGCCATCTTCGAGATCGCCTCGAACACCTGGTACATCGTGGAGCTCGAGGCGGGGGTGTCAGAGACGACGCCCAGCGGGGGCTTCCTCCGCGTCACCATCAACGTGGCCGACGGAGATGCGGCGGGAGCCGCTGCCGCGACCGTGACGGTGGACATCATCCCGCCCTACGAGACCCCGACCAGGCGTGGGACTGACGGCGAATGGGACATGGACACCTGGACATTCACGTCCCTGACGGCCGGGTTCACCGAGGCTGACCTCTACCAGGAGATCACGATCAGCGGACAGCGGTGCGTCGTCTGGGATATCTACGACCAGTACAGCATCTACATCTGGGGTCCCGGGGGCTACCCGGACCCCGGCATCGGGCTGTCCTGGGAGATCGCCGGCAACGGTCCCGACGCCCTCGGGTTCTCTGCTGGAGGGAGCCTGTTCCAGGCGGAGCCGTGGTGGGCGGACATCGACTGGGTCCAGGTCTTCGGCTTCAAGAAGAATGCCATCGCGCAGCCCGACCGAACAACCATCCACGAGGGCTGGGTGACCGAGACGCTGCCGATCCAGGTGATGTACAGCCCTGTGACGGTCAGGTACTTCGACACCACGGCCACGCCGGCACGCGGGACGCTGAACGTCTACACCCTCGACGGCGAGATCCTCGACCCGGCCGACGACTGGAACTACGTCCCTGACGCGGACACCACCCGCTTCTCCATCAACCGGGGGGACATCGACGCGGTGGAGGTGACCTACCTCAACAACCCGCCCAGCCTGCGGACCCGCCAGACCACGCCGCGCATCAGCGACCCCAACTACGCCCACTCCCACCAGATCCGCGACGACAACGACATCAGGGGCTTCTAGGGCGTCGTATGATGCCGTCAGGCAGCCGGGAGGGGTGCTTCTGCTAGAGGTACCCTCGATGCCCTCCGACGAGACCACCCTGACGCTGGCGCTCGTTCTCACGGCCGGCGGAGCCGTCGCCGCTTCCGCCCTGATCACCGGCCTGGTCCAGCTCATCAAGCAGCTCGGCTCCGTCATCGACGGGAAGGAGCGGATCGTCGCCTTCGTCCTGTCTGCCGTCCTGGTGGTGGTGGCGGTCGCGGCCGGCATGAGCGACGGGACCCTCACCCTCAACATCGCCACGGGCTTCGCCGCGTTCCTCGCGTGGTACGGGATCGCTCGCCTGTCGATGGCGAACTACGCCGACATCAGCAAGGAGGCCAACGGTCTCCGTGGCCCCCAGGTCTGAGATGATCATCCACAGCGCCGACGGGGTGCGCCTCACCTTCAGCCCGTGACCACGGGCGGGTCTGCCCGCCCCGTGATCAAGGCCGAGGACTACGGGTTGCCGATGAAGTGCCCGAAGCCCGGGTGCGACTTCCGCTGGCTCAAGCTTCCTGGCCTCAAGATGAGGTCCTGTCCCAACTGCGGCTCAGAGCTGGTCTCCACTCGGCCTAAGAAGAAGAAGTGATGTGGACATGCCGGACCTTTCGGGTGGAGAAGATCTCCCCCCCGAGATCCCGACCAACGGCGATCTGATCCATCTCCTCACCCTGTTCACGAGCCTCCTCCACCAGACGGAGGTTCGGATCATCGAGGGGATGCGCCATGCCACGGGTCAGATCGGGGAAGACCTCGCTACCAACAGCGCCGCCGCGAAGGAACGCTGGGCGAAGCACGAGCTTGAACATGCCAAGGAACGACAGGATCTCTGCGACCGCTGGGAGACCCACATCGCCGAGGCCGAACGCCGCTGGCGGATCGAGGACCAGGAGGAGGTCAAGTTCGACGCCCGCGTCCAGCCCGTCAGGGCCGCGATCCAATGGGTGTGGGGAAGCCGCAAGGACATCATCATCATCCTCCTGGGCATCCTCACCGTGATGGGCATCTCCGCCAACTGGCTGCAGATCTTCGGTTGACAGCCGGCCCCGACATCCCCTACCTTACGCAGGCCGCCGGGGGATCTCCGCAAGGAGTGATGACGACAGCCCCGCAAGGGGCGCGGCACGAAGGACCGTCACCGCAGGAGGCAGGCCCGCAAGGGTCCCACTCCCGAGGAGGCGGTCTTTTCGGTTCTCAGAGCATGTCGCGGAGACGGTAGAACAGGTCCTCGATGGCCCGCTCCGGCATCTCCCGTTGCTCCGACGAGATCGACGGACGCTCCTGGCCCTCCTCCATCTCCCCACCAAGGGCTGCCTCCGCCAGGTAGAACATCTTCCCGCGCTCGTCGAGAGCTCCGGCCAGCATGAAGCCCCAGTCGTCCGGGAGGACCTCCTCGACCTTCTTCCAGAAGTAGTCGAGGGGGATCCCCTCGATGTCGGCTGCCGGGTCCGCCATGAACCGCTTCAGGGGGTTGTCGTCGTGGTTGGGCCGCAGCGTCGGCCTCGGCGGCTCAGAGAACAGCCAGCTCAGGATCCCCACGAGATCGTCACCTTGATCCGTCCGGCCGAGAGGGGCGCGATGCGCCGGAAGGCGTCCGCGTACAAGTCCACCGACCGCGTAGCCTTGCAGTTGCAGTCTATGACCCTGACGACGACGCAGGAAGACCCGTGGCAGACCCTGATGCGCTTCCCGGTCAGGAAGTCCAGGTCGGGGCTGATCGCGGCGTACAGGCCGCCTGCGTGCCCCCTGGTGCATCGTGACTGGCCCGGCAGGCAATACCATGTGGCCGTCCCCTTGACGGAGCTGGAGGTCTGAAGTGGAGCGGGTCTGGGCGCTGGTCGTTGGGTTGCTCGCGGCGATGGCCGGGGCTTGGGTGGTCGTGGTGTGGGCGATGCTGGTCGTGGCGAAGCGGTCGGACGAGGAGACGGAGAGGCTGTGGCGGGAGCGGCAGGAGCAGATGGAGTCGGTGCCACGGTGGGTGTGGGACTCGGACGAGGAGCCGGGGCCACGGCCCTGAGCTGATCCTGGGGGATGATGGTCTGCTGTGATGGTTCCCGGCCGACGGTGCCGGTGGACATGACCATCAGGGAGACGAGGCCTGCGAGGCCTACCAGTACTCCCTCGCGAAGTCGATGCCGGCGATGAAGATCGCCAGGGTGTCGCGGTCCATGTAGTGGGGGCCGGTCGGGCGGTGGGGTGGGAAGGGGATCGCGTTCCGCCTCGCTCGCTCGTTGAGCCATCGCGTCGTCTCCTCGAGTCGCTCGCCTAGCACGAGGATCCTGTAGAGGACCTCGTATTCACGAACGGCCACGCGCCTGAGACGACGCATGACCCTGGTGGTCCGCAGGCGTTGTTCTCCGTTGCGCCTGCCTTGACCGCCTGATCTGGTCAGCCACTTCGCGAAGTCCGGGTGCCACTCTGGGGACCCGTCTCCCGCGATGTCGGTCGAGTGGATGCGGGTGGGGTACTCGCTCTTCCAGTCCGTCGCGAACCACTCCGCCCAATGGGCTGTCTGGCGCATCGTGTTGTCGGAGTAGGGGACCTTCACGCCCCGGAGTCTACTCGATGGGATCCAGGTCCCAGAAGGTGTCTCGGTTGGATAGGGCGGGACCCATCAGCTCCTCGTAGTTGAACTTCGTCCCGAGAGCGGTACGAACAGATGTTGGCGGGCCATCGAGCTCGAGAAGACGGGTGTCGAAGATGTAGGCGAACTTGGGGACCAGGAGCTGCCCGTGGAGCCATTGTTCGCCCCTGGCTGTGATCCGCCACCATCCTGCCCGGCCACCGTCTGGCCTCGTTTCGTCGGCCTCTTCGACCAGGCCCCAGTAGCGGAGCTTGCTGATGTCGCCCCCGTTGCCCTCAAGGCTCTTGTCCACGCGGGTGATGTGTGCCCATTCTCGACCCCGCAGGCGGTAGAGGAGGATCAGGGCACGGGTCTGCTGGCTGTTGATGGGACGCTTGTAGATCTTGGCGAACTGGGTGCAGCAGGGACAGCGGACGCCATCAACCCTCTGCTCGCGGAGCCAGGCCCGAGCGTCCTTCAGGGTCCATGACCCATCAGGGCGCTCGGCTGTTTCGTCCATCTCAGAAGGGCCAGGTCTGGTCGCGCCCCTTCTCGAGGAGCTCGATGGCGGTGAAGGCGGAGTCGTTCAGCCCGCCGAAGGCGTAGCGGTTGCGCTTCCCCGACGGCGCGTGGCCGGCGGCATAGCCCGCGACGTTGAAGGTGAACAGCGGCACCGTCTCGGGCAGGATCGCGGACGGGTCCACGTCGGACGTGTCCCGCACCCCGAAGCCCCAGGCCGTCGAGGGGTCAGCCTGCTCGTCGGTGATGATGATCACGCGGTCGTGACTGTTGAAGTGGCGCTTCACCGCCTGGAAGGTCTGGGTGCCCTGATGGGGCAGGGCGTTCGCGATCTCCTTGGTCGCGAGCAGGATGCTCTGGCCCTTGCGGACGTGGATCTCCACGCTCGTGTCGGTGAAGGCGACGAGGGTCGGCTTCTCCGCCCGGACCGCGAGCGCCGCGCCGAAGATGCTGGCCGGGGCCAGCCGGACCACGTCGCTCTTCGCGGACAGCGCCCAGTCCATCGACCGGCTGATGTCCACGAGGATCAGCGTCTTGCCCTTGAGGCTGGGCACGTTCGCCAGCGACAGGTCGATGGCGGTCTCGAGCTCGCGGGCGTAGGTCAGCGTCTTCGTCGCCAGGAAGGCGGTGAAGAAGCGGAGCGGGAACATCCGGCTCTTGGCGATGGTCTCGGCATCGGTCAGCTTGGCCCGCACCAGGTCCTGGGCGGCGTTGCTGATCTTCGCGTCGTCGAAGTTGCGGAGGTTCCGCACGATGGCGAAGATGCCCATCGAGGGGATCATCGCCTCCCAGAACCGGGCGTCGAGCTTGCCGTACTTCGAGCTCGCCTGCTCCCAGGTGAGGCCGGCGTGCTCCACGAACGAGGGTCCGAACGCCTCCCGGAACGCAACGTCACCGAGGCCCATCGCCAGACGGTTGAGACCGATCATGGCGAGGTCGCCGGGCAGCGGGTTCTCCCGCTTGTGGCGGTCATCGAGGGCGTACTTGAACAGGGCCGACTGCCAGGGGGCCTTCGCCTCCGGGTGGACGAGGTCGATCACATCCGCGAACCGGATGGCCTTGTCGCCGCCGTCGTACTTGATGAGGCTGCGCTCGCCATACAGGCGCTGGACCGCGTCGGCCACGCCGCGCTTCACCGGCTGCGGGAGGTTCTTGCCCCACTCGCTGAACCAGTAGCCCAGCATCTCCGCCGGCTCGTCGGCCCGCTTGATGGCGGAGTCGATGATCGTCCGGTTCTTGATCGTGGACGCGGGGACCGGCTTGGTCAGCTTCGCGTGGACCGTCTCGGCCGCCATCACGATGGAGGCCGTCCGCATGTTCATGGTGTCGCGGAGGTACGGCACGAACCGCGCCAGCCAGTCGGGATCCTCGAGCGCCACTTGGCGGATGAGGTCGTTGAACCGGCGGTCACGAGTCTCGGCGGACTCGTAGAACGTCTTCTCGCTGACCATGTTCGTCACGGCCAGGAGGTACAGCTCCGACTTCGGCTCGCGGCTGAACCCGGCACCAGAGTTGAAGGTCTTGGTGTCCGGCTTCCGCCCCTTCGTGGAGCGGATCGCGGCCTTCGGTGCGGCCTTCGGCCGCGTGGCGAGCTTGCCCATTCAAGCGTCTGCCTTTCAGGCTGTTGCCAGCGAGGTCAAGTCGGAGAAGGAGACGACCCCTTGCGGGGTTGACGGTCCGGTAGACCGTCGGTGGGCCGAAGCCCTGGCACCGAAGTAACCCTCTCCTACGCACCGCTGGCGTTGATGTTGTCCCGGCGAGATCAAGGCGACGGAGGCAGCTTGGCGGAGTCGAGCCGCCCGCTTCCCCTTGTTGAAGGGGGAAGTGTCAACCAACGAAGTAACCCCTGTCTACGCACCGCCGAGACGGTTGTTGCTGACGAGATCAAGCGGGCGGAGGGGTGTCTACGCGGGGCCACCCCCGCCTACAGGTGACCGAGGTCACCCGAAGGAGTCGAACCTTGTCTCCAAGAAGGGGAAGTAACCCCCACCCTACGCACCGTCAGCACGGTTGTTGCTGACGAGGACAGGTCGCCAGAGGTTCCTTTCAAGAGAAGTATCCCCAGGCTACGCACCGTCAGCACGGTTGTTGTGGAGGCGAGGACTGGTCGGTCAAGGTCTTTCACATCTATTGCTCTACCAGACTGAGCTACCCCCTGCATGTACAGGGGGACGGGACTCGAACCCGCGACCCACAGATCCCATCGAAGTATCCCTGGCCTTCGCACCGCCACCACTATTCGATTGTCAAGTGCCGCGACGAGAACAGGTCTGGCGAGGATGTTTCGCGCTCTGCCGATGAGCTACACGACGTTTCCGGCGTGACGGGAGTCGAACCCGCTACCTCGTCCTTACAAGGGAAGTAACCCCACCATACGCACCGCGACGGCCCACGAACAATACGCTGGCGAATATCGCCATGTCAAGCGGAAGGTGCAATCTCGGCGTAGAGGTGGTCCGGGTCGTACTCCCCCACTCTCGCGACCTTGCCGTCCGGGGACACGCTGTAGGCGTAGCAGGGGCGGGCTGCGTCGAGAGCCTTGTCGAGGAGGTGCATGGTCCCGCTGTACCCCGTGTCCACCTCGTCGGGGTGGACGAACAGGATCACCAGATCCGCCTTCTCGATCATCTCGATGTCGCGGAGGTAGACGCTGGCCCTCCCCGGGTGATGGTCCGTCGGCTCCGGCTGGAACCACTCCGCCGCGAGGTGGAGGATCCCGCACAGGTTCTGCGCGTCCATCTCGAAGGGACCCGGCAGGGACCCGGCGAGGGAGCCGTCGCCCTTCGGCCGGCGCATGAGGATCACGGCGTCGTCCGGCAGCGCCGCGAGGAAACGGATGAGGAGGCGGGGAGCCTGGCCCTTCGGCAGGCGTCGGCTCCCCGCGATGGCGACTCGCATCAGAAGATGTAGTCGGGGTTGGCAGGCTCCTCGTCGTCGAGCTCGAAGACGGGCTCCTCTCCGATGGGTGGCTCAACGGGCCCCATGTTCTCGAGCTTCTCGGGCCAGAAGGACTCCCACTCCTCCTCGAACGGAGCGCCGGCCTTCCGGCCTGGGCGGTAGCGGGTCTGCTCGTCCAGCTCTCCTCCCAGGGCGGTGATGGCGGCGTCGAGGGCATCGCGCCAGAAGTCCAGGTCGGGGCTGTTGAGGGTGGCGTCGGCATCGCCGCTGTCACAGATGAGGACGCCGTTCATGTACAGGCCGTGGGTGCCGTCGTTCGGGTCACCCACAAGGGTGAGGGTGTGCATCAGAACGGGAGCTCCTCGCTCGGCTCCTCCGACCGCGTGAACTCCGGCTTCTCGTTGCAGCCGCGCTCCGGGCAGGCCCAGAAGGCGTTGTACCGCTTCGGGCTGCCGTCGGCGTTGGTGACCTTCTTGCTGACCCCGGCGGGGACGAGCTTCCAGTCGGTGTCGTGGACCGGGCAGACGCCATCAGGCTGGGGCGGAGCCGGCCGGGCCACGAACGGACGGTCCTGCTGCTGCGGCTGGGCCCGCTGTCCGTCGCTCTGGTTGACGCTGACGTTGACGCCGTCGGGGACCTGGATGGTGATGGTGATGGTTCTCACGAGTTGACCTCCCTGTCGTTGAACTTCCAGACGCCGGCCTTGGTGAACGTGCCGGCGTACACGATGTCGTCACCGTCCTCGACGGGCTCCTCGAAGTCCATGATCGCCGGCCCGTGGGCGAGGCAGATGGTCGGGTACGGCGTGCCCCTGACCCGCTCGCGGATCCGGTAGAACCAATGCTTCCACCACGGGAGCTCCGGGTCCGGCCCGTACAGGTAGAGCTCGATGGGCCCCGGCGGCTGGTTGATGGCAAGCAGGGCTCCGTCCAGGAGGGGGCCGGAGAACGTGCCGGATACCTCCCGCAGGCCAGCCAGACGGAACCCCGGCTCGCCCGTGTCGAGCGGCTCGAGCGGTTCATTCGTCTCCGCCTCGAAGTGGAGCTCGTCCGTCATGCCTGTCTCCCGTCGGGGTGTAGCACATCCACCGGGACCTGGCCCACGAAGTGCTCGAGGCAGCTAGCGCAGGCCCAGATGCCGGACTCGTCCTTGGCCCAGCCATGTCGGTGTCCCTCGAGGGCCTCGAGCGACAGGAACCAGCTCGCCATCCCCTCCCGGCTGACGCGGCGCTCGCCGCGTTCGATGATGTCCTGGCCGGATGTCCCCCCGTGCAGGGTGAGGGACGGAGGCTCGCCGGTCAGCAACCAGAAACGGCGCTGGGCCTTCTGGTAGTCGGGCGACTTCTTGTCGGCTGGGTCGTAGATCCGCAGCTCGGGTGGGTACTTGCTCGTCCAGCGGGCCTCGTGGATCCGGCCCACGTCGGCCTTGCTGGAGTCGCCACGGTTCCAACGCTCGCCCAGGTGGATGGACAGGGCGAGCTCGGCGCAGAACCCGTTGAGGGTGTACCGCATGTCCATGATCTGGCCGTGGCTGTAGCGGGTCTTGGGCCCTCCGTCCTGGTGGTACTTGCCGTACACCCGACGGGCGACGGTCTTGGCGTCCTCCATCTGCGCCTCGTCGAGCTCGATGATCACGGGTTGGCGCTGGGGGCCGGCGTGGGCGAGCAGCCCACCATCCCCACGGACGCGATGAAGTCCTTGATGAGTCTCACCTGATGGTGACCTCCACTCGCGCCGAGGCCTTCGGCACGATCTCCTTGCTGATGGCTCGCGGCAGCGCCCACGAGTCGTTGATGTCGAGCGCCGGGAAGATCCCGTCCTCGATGACCTTGATGAGGTTGGTGCAGTCGGCGTCGTCCCAGAGGAAGAAGCTGTACTCGCACACCACCATCTGCCCCGGCCCCCAGTACCAGCCGCTGGGCCTGGCGGAGCGCACAATCAGGGCCACGCCCTGCTGGTACGCCTCCGCCTCGGTCGTCTTGATGATCCTGGGGTAGCTGATGCCGCCCCTCCGGTAGCCCTTGCCAATCTTGTAGGCGTGGTTGCCCGACGGCTACGGGGGCTGGCCGGGGATGACGAAGCTCCATCCCATCAGCCAGCCCCGATGTCCTTTCGACGCTGGCCGGTGACGATGCGCGAGATCTGGGCCTTGCTCACGCCGTACTGGGCGGCGAGCTGACGACCCGTCATCCCGCCCCTTCCCCAGGCGCTGTACTTGGCGCGGATCTCGAGCACCTCCTCGTCGGTCAGCTTGTGCCATGACCGCAGCCGCATGACCCGATCACGGACGTTCTCCTCGTTCGTTCCGAGGTAGAGATGCGATGCCCTGATGCACGAGCGGTTGTCGCAGCGATGAAGGATCTCCCCCTTCTCGGGGATCGGCCCGTTCACCGCCATCCAAGCGATCCGGTGCGCCGAGTGGGTCCGATACTTGTACTCGACCCGAACGTAGCCCTTGCGCCTGCTCCCGCCAGACAGCTCGTAGCACTCTCCGATGTCGTCCATGACAGGGAAGGTTACCATGAGGGGCTGGCCGGGGATGACGAAGCTCCAGCTCACTTGGCCTTGCGGGCCCTCTTCTTGGGCGGCTCGTCGAGCTCGCCCAGCTTGTACTTGAGGCAGTTCTCGCAGGAGGTCTCGGTCCCACCGGGGAGGCGGTCGAGGCTCGTCCCGTCCCAGGGGCGCGTGATGCCGCAGCGGGTGGTGGCGACCGTCACGGCCCCCTCGACCCAGGTCCCCTCGAGAATGTGCCAGGAGTCGATCTTGATCCAGGTCACGTCCATGTCAGATGACCACCTTCGTGTAGGCGCGAGCGATCCAGTCGGTCTCACCGTCATGGGTGAAGCCGAGCCAGTCGGTCCGCATGGTGCCATTGACGATGTACCGGCCACCCTGACGGCGCAGCCAGGTCGTCTTGATCTTGGCCCCCTTCTTGAGGTTGCCCACGTCCTTGGCCCCGGCGGAAGGGGTCTCGCGAATGTTCAGGTACGGATCGGCGGTCACGACCACGGTGTGGGCGTACTTCACCGGGTCGGTGACGACCGGCTTGTGGGGGTCGCTGGTCGCGAAGAACAGCTTGCTCGAGGAGTGGTACTCGACAGCTCCGAGGGCGGACGCGAAGTTGTGGAGGTAGCCCGCCGGAACCCAGATGAACTTCCCGTTGAGCGGATCGCCCATGAGGATGGATCCCGAGCCGTTGATCTCGGGAGTCAGGTAGACGCCGTGAGGGCCCCGGTAGGAGAGGCTGTTGAGAGGGCTGCGGTACTCCTTGGGAAGTGCCCCGTACATGCCCTGGAGGACGACGCCCCGGTACGCCCGGAGGGCGGCCATGACCGCCGCCCAATCGTCACCGCTCTCGACATGGAGCTCCTGGCCGTAGTGGGCCCAGGCCCTCGTCAGGCCGGGGCTACCAAGGCCGGTCCCTCCGATCTTGTCGCCGGACACGCTGCGGAGCTGCCCACCCAGCACCTGGACGTGACCCAGGGTGTCGAAGTCCAGCGCCATCGCCCCGGCTGCCATCGTGCAGTTCTTCCAGTCGAGGGTGGTGGTGGGGTCGTTCCATTGCTTGACGAACTCTGGCCTGTAGACGGCCATCTAGGTCTCCTTCTCGGTGATGTAGTCGATTACCGCCAAGATAACGCCGCCAACAAGGGCCAGGGCGATGGTTGGCGCGGCCATCGGTCCCAGCAACTGCCAGACGACGCCGGCACCGATGACGCCGGCCGCGAAGAGGACCCCGATACGGACGTGCTTCACGGCCTTCTCCTCGAAGGGCGGTAGAGGTCGTCGAGGAAGTGCCTGATCCTGTTCCGGTTCACGGCCTCCCAGTTAGAGCCGGCGGTGGTGCCGGTGTGGTGGAACGGGCAGAGGGTGACGAGGTGCTCGATGTCGGAGTCCGCCTTCTGGCTCATCGCCAGCTCGCCCTGCTCCTTGGTGTGCGACATCTGGAGGTACACGGGCCCTGTGTCCCTGCCGGGCCAATGGGTGATGACGTTGCCCCACGCATCACGGCACCAGCCGGAGAGGCCGTCGATCTGGGGGGCGATGCAGCGATAGCCGTCACGTCGGAGGACAGCCTCCCTCACTCTCTTCGGGATGGAGGTCGTCATACGGGACTCTTTCCGGGACGGCCCATGAGGCAGGGGACAGGGACACCCCTTATAGGGGGGGGTGTCCCCGTCCCCTGTCCCCTGGTGGGGGCGAGGGGACAGTAGGGGATGGTGTCCCCTGGTGTCCCCTTGATCTCAGAATGGCCCATTAGGTGTCCCCTCCGACATGTCTGCGAAGCCCTTTCAGAGCCCCCTCGGGACACCGTCCCCAGGGGACACTTGGGGACGAGGTGTCCCCTGCGCCTGGAATGTTCCGAACATCAGGCATCGAGGGCCCTCGTGTTGATGCTGCGGAGCATGATCCCGGGCTTGGGGGGAACGTAGAAGAGGCCGTCTGGGTCCTTGAAGAGCTTCCCCATCCTGACGAGGTCGGACACCTTGTGCTTGACGGTGTCGTACTTGATGTCGGGCAGCATCTCGGCGATGGTCTGGAGCTTCCAATGGTCTCCGCCGGCCATCACCTCGAGGATCATCTCCGCCGCCGTCTTGTCGCTGCGCGAGGTCTCCTCCTCCTCGACCACCTCCATCGAGCGGAAGGTGATGCTGTCCTGCTCCCAGTCCAGCGAGAGGCCGATGGGTGCCAGGAGGCGGGTGTCGTTGCTCTTGGCGTGGTACAGGTTGATCGCCAGGCCATTCGCGGAGGGTGCCTTGCGGACCTCCCACGAGATGCGGGCGGCGTTGGTCTTGTAGGCGCTGCCGTAGGGGGTGGCGGTGCCGCCCTTTCCGCGTGCGTCGGTCTTGTTGACGTGATCGACGATCTGGCTGGTCACCCCGATGAGGCGCAGCGCCTCGTGCATTCGGAGCACCGCCTCGTTGGCGTCCCCGTACTCGCCCTGGGCCCCCATCGCGTAGGCGGCCGAGTCCACGATGACGAGCTTGATGCCCTTCTGGGCGACGACGGCCGAGAGCTCCTCCGCGTCGTCGGCCAGGGGCCGGACACAGCGGCGGTAGAACATGTTCTGGGGCTTGAAGCCGTGCCCCTGGGAGATGGCGACGATCCTGTCGTTGATCACGTCGTGGGTCGTTTCCCAGTCGAGGTACAGGACGGGTGCGTGGACCGACGGAGCGATGCCGGGGATGATCTCCCGGCCGCAGGCCACGGACAGGCCGCACGTCAGCGCGAGCAGGCTCTTGCCTACTCCGCCGGGACCGAAGAGGAGCGCCGGCCGGCCCTTTAGGATCAGGGGCTCGACCATGTACTGGTGCCCCGGCGGTGTCGGGGCCGCCGTGCCCACCTCGCTGATCGGCTCCCCCTGCGTCTCCGACAGGATGACGTTCTGGCACAGCCACTCGAGGCCGTCGAACCAGTCCATGTCCATGCCCGGGGTGCGCTTCTCCAGCATCTTGGCGAGGCTGGAGCGGGAGGTCGAGGAGAGGACGTTGAAGCGGGCGACGTGGAGGACACCCTTGTGGGTCTTCGCTGCCGCGAGGTTGGTGGAGACCGAGAGCTCCCCCTGGAGGTCTCCCCTGCTGCGCTTGAGGTGGGTGAGGTGGAACTCCGTCTGGCTGGCGTCACTCCAGCACCGGTAGCCCATCCCGAGCTTCTCGAACTGCCACCTGTCAGCCATTGGCGGCCACGGGTGCGAGCTTGCGGAGCTCGTAGGTTCCACGGCCGTGGTCGTTGTTGTTCAGGACGCAATGGCCGGCCTTGCAGATGGCCCGGCGGTCGTCCCGCAGGATCGAGAGCGATGGCATCTTGTCCTCGTGGGCCGGGCAGCGGACGCTGGCTCCGGGTCTCGCGTTGTGGACGCCCCAGAGCTCGCGCAGGATCTCCGACGCGGTCGAGGTGTCCTCTGGGAAGTCGTGTGGGTTGTGGTACTCGGGCGGGAGGTGGGTGAGAGGTGGCCGTCGCCAGCGAGACCCCCACTCGACAAGGCTGTCGGCCGACGCCCACTCCATCGTCAGCAGGATCTCGGCCATCGTGGCCCCCAGCCTGCTGCCGTTGGGGTGCAGCATCCGGCCGGTCTTCCCCGTCTTGGGGTGGGGCATCAGGGGCAGCCGCAGGGCGTGGCCCAGGCCGGTGCCGACGACCGCCCCGCTGACGTGGGTGTGCCACTCGGCATCGACACGGTCGGATCCGGGGCGGATCTCGATGTGCTCGTCCTGGTCCGGGAGGTCGGCGGCCTGGAGGAGGCCCCGGGCTGCTGCCCTGATGGCGACGGCGGGCTTGACCTGGTCCATGACGCACCAGAGGTGGGCCCCACGGCGTGAGGTCTCGACGTAGGCCGGCAGTCCCTCTTTCTCCATGAACAGGGCGAGCTGGAACGCCTGCTCGAAGCCGTTGTCGGTGTCGAAGTCGTAGGCCAGGACGTGGGAGACGCTGCCCGGCGCGATCATGTAGCCGCTGATGCTGGGGCCCGTACCCGTGAGTCCGGCGAGGATGACTTCCCCGGTGAGGGGCTCGCGGACGGGCCTCCAGCCTTGGTCTGTCCACCGGCTGTACACGTCGTCGCGGGCCGGGAACGTGGCCGCGTAGACGGTGGCAACCTGGAGCGGGTCATAGGTCATGGAGTGCCCTTCCGACAGCAAGGGGGCTTCGGGGGAGGGGCTGTCGGACCCCTCCCCCTCGGCCGTGGTTGCGACGTTGCGGGTCGCCCAGAGAGTCTAGGCGACGGGCACCGGCCCCGTGTCGTCGTCGTTGTCCACATCGGTGGACTCGCTGTGGACAACCTCGCCCACGCCCTCCACCGGGACCTCGAAGGTCTCCATCGCCGTGAGGGCCATGACGATGCCGGAGGCCTGCTCGGAGGTGAGTGCCCCCAGCCACTCGCGGAGGTTCTGGCCCTCGGCGGGCTCCGTCCCGACGATCTTCTTGATGACCGGGACGATGGAGTCGGCGTCGAGCTCGAGGTGCTTCGCGAGGCGGGCGATCTCGGTGATCTGGGCCGTCGTCGCGTTGGCGCTCTTGCCGCCCCGCTGGACGCCCTTCTGGGCGCTCTTGGTGATGACCGGGCCGGCGGCAGCGCCGGCAGCTGCAGCCGCCTTGTCCACCTTCTCGTCGGCCTCGGGATCGTCCCCGGTGGAGACCAGGAAGGTCTTCATCAGGAAGTACTTCTCGGCCCCGGTCATGGCCTTGTAGATGCCCTTGTCCCCGGTGTCCGCGCCATCCCCAGGGAACGTCGCCACGGGGGTGACCTCGCCCGTCTGGCCGTCGATGAACTGGAAGGCCATCTCGACGTGGCTCATCCACATCGTGGCCCCGGAGGACGTGACGTAGAGGGCCTCGCGGGAGCTCGTGAGGACGGTCTGGGAGAGGAACACGCTGCGCTCTGCGAGGAGCTTGCTGACCTTCTCCGCCACGTCCGTCTCGCGGACGAACTTGTACTTCTGGTTGGCGTTCCACCCCTCCTTGGGGATGCCTGCCATGAGTCCCGTGACCTCCGCCAGCTTGGCGATGAGGCTGGGCTTGGGCTCCTCGGCCTTGACTGTCACGTTGTGACCTCCTGGTATCGCTGGTAGGGCCCACAGAGGGCCTTGTGGGGGCACGAGGCGCAGGCGCGGGTGCCCAGGCCCGTGGGGTTGTAGTCGCCCCGTGCCACGCCGTTGGCGGCGGCGTGCAGGGTGCCGGCCCAGCCGGCGACCTCGTCGTCGTCCGGGATCTGCTGGGCCTCGGGCCAGTAGTAGGGCGTCTTGGTTCGCACGATGTAGTCGAGCTGCATGATGGCGATCTCGTAGCCCAGCTCGCGGGCCCCGAGGAAGTACCCGATCATGTTGAAGCGGTACTTGCCGGCGGAGGGCCGGCTGCCGGTGGTCTTGAGGTCGCGCAGGATGTTGGCGTGGTCGGGCACGTCGAGGCCGTCGGCCGGCGACCAGTCGGGGCCGGGCACGTCCTGGCGGTCCACGCTGTCGATGATCCCGGAGAACGGGATCCCGTCCACCTCGATCTGGAACGGTGCCTCGACGAGGACCGGGTCGCGGTAGGTGGGCAGGATGTCACGGGCGAAGACCTTCATCAGGCCGTCGATGGGCGGCATGGCGTCGAAGGCGTCCGCCGGCAGCTTCTTGCGAAGGATCTGCTCGGCGGCGTCGTGGACCGCGATCCCCACCACCTGGGCCTCGGACTGTGTCCCCTCCTGACCCAGGATGTAGCTGAAGTACCACCGGAGGTGGCACTCCTGGTAGGCGTTGACGCTGGAGGAGGAGAAGACGACCGGGCGCTCGCTCACGGCCTACCCTGCCAATCCCAGCCGACCCGGAACCAGCCCGGGATCGAGATGGTGAAGGCGAGCCAGCCCTCGTCGGCCGTCGAGAGGTAGAGCTCGAACGGCCCGATGTACAGGTTGGCCCGCCGGCCAGGCGTGCGGAGATAGTCGTCGCGTTCCTGGCTGATGTGGATCACGTCGTGAAGTCCGGCGTGCTGATCACCGCCTTGAGGGCGATGCTGCCGGCGGCTTCGTGGATGCCGTGCTGTTCGAGCCAGGTCCAACGCCTCGTTCCCAGGTTGTGGGTGAGGTGGCTGGACTGAAGGGCCCGGGGGTGGTCGAGGGCCAGGCTGGTGGCGGCCTCGACGTTCTTGGTTGAGGGGTAGGCGATGGCGGTGTCAATGGCGTAGCGGAGCCGCTGGAGCAGCTCCGTCTGCGACATCCTCTCGGCGGGCTTGGGAGGCATCAGTTCAACCCCAGGGAGCGGTACTTGTGGCGACCACGGTGGCCCACCGGGCTGACGCAGAGGTTCCCCGTTGCCTCCGCGACCTGGGACCCGGGGCGAACCGTGTACTCCAGGTCGCCGCAGGGCTTGGCCTGGCCGGCGACGTACTCCTCCGCCTGCGGGGTGGGAGGCGTCTCCTCCTCGTCGGGCTGGAAGGTGTCCGGGAAGCGGTTCTCGGCCATCTCCCGGTTGGCGATGGCGAGGACCATGACCGAGATCCCCGTGAGGAGATCCCGGTCGTCGGCCGTCATGGGGGTGACGATCTCGATGTTCAGCTTGATCGGCACTACTTCTTCCCCTTCTTCCCCGACCCGAGCTCGGGAGTGACCCACTCGCGCTTGGCGGAGACCTTCTCCTCGCGCTCGTAGCCGTGCTGGTCGGACTTCCAGATGCGGGCACCCTCCTCGACGGCGATCTCCTCGGCGTAGCCCATCGACAGGTCGCGGTAGCCGTTGACCCCGCTGAACACGGCGAGGACGCTGGCTCCCGCCTTGGAGCTCTCGTAGATCCTCAGGGTGCCCGAGAGGGCCCGGTCGCTGCGGTCGTAGGCGACCGTCTTGACCGTGGCGCTGGGGGGGCTCCAGGGGCCGAAGGTGATCTTGGCCTCGCTGGGGACCTCGATCTTGAACGTCTTCTCTCCGAAGACCAGAAGCTTCCTCATCAGATCTCCTTGAGCTCCCGCAGGATGGCGATGATCTCGGACTCCAGCGGGCTGAAGTCCGTCTTGGTCATGAGGTTGAGGGCGATCTCGTCCTCGCCGGCCTCCTCCAGCAGCTTGACGGCGGCGTTGATCTTGGTGGCCCTGATGGCGCGGTCACGGACGGCCTTGATGGCCGGGTAGGCCGAGAGGTCGAGGGTCCAGGTGGGTTCCGGCTCGGGCTTGCCGGCACCCAGGGCGTTGATCTCCTGCTGGAGGAGGCGGGCGTTCTCGGCCACCTTGGCGATGTGCTCGTCCACCTTGGCGTAGGCCTGATCCTGCTGGTCGGGTCCGACGTTGGTCACGACCTCCTCGACTGTGGACATGGTTCCGGCGTCGGCCGGCAGGAGCTCGTTGTCGTCGGGCAGTCCGATCACGCTGGTGACCATCCTGCTCTTGCGGGCGCGGCGGTTGAGGTGGATGTCCACCTTGGTCTTGTGGTCGCCCGACGCGGTGCCGTCGTTCCGCACGTCCTTGAAGTCCACGATGCCCTTCTTGAGCAGGCCGTCGAGGACGTACATCACCTTGCTGATGTCGAGCGAGAGTGCCGTCGCGATCTGGCGGGCGGTGAACCGCTCGTACTCGGGGGCGGCGGCGAGGTACTGGATGACCCGGTCACGTCCGCTGTGGACGCGCAGGATCTGGCCGATGCGGTCGGGCGTCACGGGGCTGTAGCCCTGCTGCTTGATCCGCTCTGCGATCTCCGCCTGGCCCAGGCCCTCGGTGAAGGCGAGGCGGACGACCTCGGCATCCCGGGCATCCTGCTGGGGCTCGCGACCCCTCCAGTTGGGGATGGGCTTACCTTGGCGGTTGGGGCGGGGGGTTGGTGCCAGCGTCACGTCTGATCTCCTGGTGGAAGATGCGCCTCTCGCGCTTGCATGTGGCTGATGGGCAGCGGGCCGTTCCGTAGCTCCCGTCGAGGAGGCGGGTGGGCTCGACGGCGGCGGACTCGCCGCACTTGGTGCAGATCCAGATGCTTCCCAGGGCTTCGACCTCCATGTTCCGTCGGGCTGCTTGATCATCTGTGGGATCGGAGGCTGGTCGGGCGTCTTGCCGACCCGGCCACTTCGCCATCCGTGTGCCATCGTGTTGGTGGGCCGGGGGAGTGGTCCTCCGCCGGTCGCCTCCATTGCCTTCTTGAGCCGTTCGTAGCAGGGCCGGCATCGCTTGGCCTCGAAACTCTTGTGGCCCCCGCACGTCGGACAGATGCGCGACGACGAGGCGCGTTCGGACTTCTTCGCCAGCTTCGGCAGGGTCTCCCTGACCAGCGCCCCGAGCCTGATGCTCCGGGCATCTCGGACGTAGACGAGGGGCCTGCCGCTCATCTCATCGCCGCGCCCAGTCGAATGCCTGCTTCCGCATGGGCACCTCGTTGGTGAGCCCTCCGATGCTGGACAGGACGAACCTCTTGTCCCCCCTCCAGAGGTGCGCCGGTAGGCCGATGCCGAGGAAGCGGCAGAGGTTGAGGACGCCCTTGTCGATGCGGTAGACCCGTCTCCACGGCACGTCGTCGTTGATCTCCGGGTCCATCGCGAGGGCCGCCAGCTTGAGGAAGGCCAGCGTGTTGGACTTCGTGACCTGACGGTCGGTGAAGTGGATGGTGTCGTCGGCCACGCTGCCGTTGAGGGCGTGCTCGCCAGCGTGGCAGTAGTGGCCCGTGGGCAGGATCCCACCGCAGTACGCGAGGCCCAGGGCCTGGGCCATCTGGGGGTAGGTCATCGGTTCCGCCAACGGCGCTCGAACTCTTCGTCCCGGCGCTTGCGTTCGCTCTTGTCCATCGCCGTTCCGACGATGATGAGGATGATCCCGGTGATGAGGCCTACCAGGAGCATGATGTGTGTCCTCCGCGTGAGGTGCGCCGCATGGCGCACTCATTGGGGGGCTGGAGCTCCCCGAGACCAGCCAGCCCCCGGGTGAATGCGTCAGGCAACGGCCTCGAGGACCTCGTGCCAGCGGACCGACTTCTCGGCGGCGGCGTGCGTGCGCTCGGGGACGATGGCGCTGACGGTGTACCGCTCGATCTCGCCCGCGAGGAGCATCTCCGCCAGCTTGGTCTGCATGCCCACGAGGGAGTCTCCCCAGTCCTCGGGGCTCTTCACCTGGTACGGGCAGCGGACGTACCGCCACCGCTTGGTGCCGTCAGCCGTGGTGAACGTCACCCGGAAGATGCGGCGCGGGATGGGCTTGCGAGTCGTCTCGTCCATTGGGTTGACCTCCTGTTGAATATGGTACTCCGTTGATGTGGACTTGCAAGCTCTATTCCATCCAGTACTCGGGGTGGGTCGATGCGTTGGGCCGGCCGGCGGGGTCGTCGCCAGCGTGGTGGGGCTCACCAGCGCAGACGATCTCGTGGGCATCGCACGGGTACAGCCACTCGTCGCAGTAGATGCACTTGAGGGGCAGGGCGTCTCCCCATGTCCGGGCGATCTCCAGCTCGCGCTCGTCGAGCTGGTCGTCGCTGATGTTGGGGTGCTGGCAGTCGCCGGGTCGGAGGTACGGCACGTCACTTCCCCTGCAGGCTGGTGAGGAGGCGGATCATGAAGCTGACCGCCGTGGCCGGGTTGGGGCCTGAGACCACGATGCCGTTGCCGGTCTCGGGGTTGCGGACTCCCGCCTCGCCGTGGGGCTTGGGCTGCATGGCCCAAGAGCTGTAGCTGGCGGTGAAGCCGGACTCGTAGGCCAGGAGGGCCATCTCGTCCATCATCGGGTCCCGTGGCTTGTCGTCGATGCTGACGACGATCATGTCGTCCACCTCAATGCTCCACGTCCGGGTTGTGGCTGCCGTCGGTCCTGCCGCAGTCGTCGCAGGGGATGTCCGCGATCACGGCGTCCACCCTGAAGAACCTCTCCCACCGCTCGCGGTCGGTCGCGGCCTCGCGGCTGCGCCCGCACGAGGTGCAGTAGGGGCTCTCGCCGTAGTTGCTGGACCCGCAGGGGATGCAGCGCCAGCCGGTCATCGTCCGCCCCTCCAGTACATGATCACCTCGGCGACGGCGACCGCGACCAGCAGGGCCGCGATCAGGAAGAGCCACTTGGTGAGGAGGCTCATGGACTCGAGGTCCATCAGTAGCCGCCCTTCAGGACGCTCTGCATGGCGGCGACTCCGTCCATGAGGCCGCCGGCCATCGCCTGCGTGCGCTTGGCGTACTCGCGGTGGTAGTGGCCCGCCATCTGGCTCTGGGCCCTGTAGGGGTGGAAGTAGGGGTCCGAGGCGGCCCTGATGCCGTCCTCCTTGGCCTGCTCGGCGTCGGCTGCGTCGGCCCGCTTGAGGCTGTTGCGGGCATCCTCGCGGAGCCGCCTGACCGAGAGGTACTCCATGAGCATGGCGTGCCGCAGGCGGTCCGCCAGCGGTGACCATGCGCCGTAGACGCGTGTCATGCCTGTCCCTCCTTCACGGGGTACATGGCCGTGATGGCGTCGTCGGGCACCATCGCGATGGGGGGATCCTCGCCCGGGCCGGTGGCCGAGAGGGCGAGGCCCAGGTCTCGCATCGGGCGGTGGTCACCCACGAAGCTGATGTTGAACATCCGGCCCGTGGCGTCCCAGCCGTAGCCCTCGCCGTAGCCGATGGTGGACCACGCCGGGATCTTGACGCTGGTGACGCGGACGCTGATCATCGGATCTCCTCTCCGGTCAGGTGGTTGACGACGGCCCAATGGTCGAAGCCGAACCAGCGGCCCGCGAGGTCGATGGCGTTGGCCTTGGCGTCCTCCGCCGTGGCGAACGAGAGGCCGTTGCGGACGCCCTCGCGGACGTGCTCGTGGGACTGCCAGGAGTCCATCCCCGAGCGGGTGCAGGGGCGCTCGTAGATCATGATCACGAACGGGTGGTCGGCCGTGGGCTCGCTGCCCCCGAAGGGCTGGCCGGGCATGTTGTCGTACCGGGTCTCGCTCATGACTGGACCTCCCGCAGGATGTTGCCCAGCCCCTCGGGCAGGGCGTTGATGGCGTCGTCGATGGTGGTCTGGCCGGGGGCAACCTCGTCCTCGTCGTCCTCCTCCTCGTCCTCCGGGTGCAGGGCGGCGTAGCCGTCCTCGTCGCACTCCTCGAAGTCATCGTGGATGAAGCCGCACTCCTCGCACGTCACCGCCTCCTCGTCGGGGAGGCCGGTCTCGGGGGCGTCCTCGTCGCGGATGTAGGCACCGACGACCACTTGGAACTGGCCCGCCTCGCGGATGGCCCAGCCGTACTCGTTCTGGGGCCGCTGGGGCTGCAGCAGGAAGGCCTGAAACTCGGGCATGGTGAGGGCGGGCTCGCCCGTGTCTCCCCAGCCGCTGGAGTCCACCATGAAGGTGGCCTCCTCGTCCTCGCGCCACGGGTAGCCGGAGCGGGGGGTGGAGTAGAAGTCGGACCAGAGCGCCCTGCGCCACCCGGCGGGGGTGTAGTCCCCGAGGAACGGGATGTGCTTGGCGTCCTCGCCGTGGACGATGGAGAGGGGGTACTTGCCCTCCTCGGCTGCGCGGTAGGCTGCCACGTCAGACATCCGCCTGATCGTCTCCAGACCCATCATCTTGGTTGACCTCCTGTTCGTGATGTGTGACCGTTGCTGCGTGTCACAAGGTGAGCATAGGGACCGTGTGGGCGCGTGTCAAGCTCTAACCGTAGACGATCTCCCCGAAGCAGCCGAGCTGGATGATGGCGTCGGCCACGTCGGCGTCGATGTTGCGCATCCAGTCGTCGCGCCCGAGCGCGATCAGGTTGAGGAACATCCAGCCGCCCTTGTCGCGGGGCAGGCCCAGGCCGAGCTCGAAGCCGCGCTGCATGAGTGCCGGCGTGATGTCCACGGCCTTGGTGATGTCGTAGCCGTCCTCGTCCTCGTTGAGGGGAGCGAGGGTGTAGAACACGAAGTCCTGGGCCACGTCGATGTTGCCGTCGGCGTCGTCGGGGGCCCAGCGGGCGTACCGGTAGCTCTTGATCTGGGACCAGTAGCCGATGCCGCCCTCGGCGGCCGTGATGGCGATGTCGCCGCACTCCGATCCGGTGAGGTCGGGGATCTCGATCTTCATGATGCGTCCTACTTCCTCTTGGCGGTCTTGCGGCTGATGGCCCTCGCGAGCTGAACGCGGGGCATGATGACGACGGTGCCGCAGCTCTCGCACGCGAAGCGCACGCCCTGCGGGGAGTCGAAGTGGAGGGGCGTCCACGAGCGGCACAGGGGGCAGTAGAGGCCGCCCCCGGCGCGTGTGTGGTAGAGGCGGATGGCCTCGTCGCGGTCGGCTTGCAGGCTCACGATGCCTCCTCGAACAGGGTGATGAGGTGGTCGGTGTACTCGTAGAAGCCATCGACGATCAGGCCACAGGCGCACTCGCGCACGTCCCCGACGTACTCGCCCTCGTCGTCGCGGGGGCTGTCGAGCTCCTCGATCCGGTCGGTGACGCTGGCGTAGTGGGCCTTGAGAATGGCGACGGGATCCGCCACCGGGGATGTCCCCGCAAGGCGTGCCGCCCGCTCGACCATCGCCAGCTTGTCCTCCTCGGTGTAGTCCGGGAGCTTGGCGAGGTACCCCACGTCCTCGATGTAGTGGTCGATGGCGTGCTGCACGTCATCGGTGTGCGTGGTCATGGCTGACCTCCTGTGATGCTCGAGGCTGATGCCCTCGGGGAGGGCCAGGAGCACGTCCTGACCGACCCTGAGACCGTCAGCTTCCGGCGACGTGGAGCAGAGACGCCGCGAGTGCTCGGGCCTGCCTCTTGGTGAGCCTGATGCCGATGCCCGGACGGCCCATTGGGTAGTCGTCTGGGTCGGCGTCGGAGGGGCAGGCGTCGAGCAGGATCTCGCCGCTCCCGTCGTCGGCGACGGTGATGGTGATGTCGTCCCATGCGTCGAGGGCGTCCACGTCCTCGCCGTAGGCTGCGGCTGAGATGGCGGTGAGGTCGGCTGCGGTCATGTCATTCCTGTCCGTTGGTCCAGTAGCCGTCGGCGCGGATGGCGAAGCCACGGTTGGCGATGGCGTCCTCCTTGATTGCGGTGAGGGTCGCGACCATGAGGTCGATGTCCTCGATGGTCAACTCGATGGAGGTCTCGGCGTGCATCGCCACATGGGTCTCAGGGTCGGCCCAGCCGGTGGCTGCGAGGTCGATCACGGCGACGGTGGCGGGGCCGATGTCGCAGACCTCGAGCGTCAGCGACGGCTCGGCGGGCTCCCAGTCGTCCTCGCCCATCCGCAGGGCACCGGGGCCATCGGCGAGGGTGAACCTGAGGGGATCGGTCTGGGGCTCGGGTGCGGGCAGCTTGGCCTGCACCTCGGCGAACCACGGCTCGGCCTCGACCCAGCCGCGACCGGCCACGTTGACGAGGCCGTCATCGCCGTCCATGTCCAACAGGGCCCGCCTGTCGAGGGCCATCCCGACGTGGGAGGAGGCCCAGAGGTCCGGTGTCCTCAGGTGCTGGATGGTGTCGTCGATCCCGTTGGCGACAACCCACAGGCCGTCGGCCGCCAGCGTGATCGTCTTGCGGCTCAGGGCCGCGCCACCGGCCAGCATGATGGCGTACTCGTGGTGCCCGGCCTGCACTCGCTGGCGAAGCTCGTCCAGAGCCGAGACGCCGTCCGTGAAGCCGAGGGCGATGGGCTTGGTCATGACAGTCTCCTTGCACAGATGGGGCCGATCCCGGCCGCGATGCTCTTCTCGTCCGTCAGTTCCCGGCCGCACACGCCGCAGATGCCGTAGAGCTTCCCGAAGGCGGCGGCCTCCTCGAGCGTCATGCGGGTGCCCGTGGCGCGAACGGTCCTCAGGCCGCCCGAGACGTAGGTCCACTCGCCCTTGCCATCGACGATGTCCAGCCGCTTGGCGTAGAGGCCCGTGTGCTGGAGGTTGTGCTGCACCTTCCACGGGGTGCCGTCCACGAAGTACCAGCCCTCGGCCACCTCGGCCGGGGTCAGGACGCCGGGTGTGGGGGCAGCCGTGGGCATGCCCTCGGCGCGGATCCGCTCCGCCGTCTCGCGTTGCTTGGGGGAGAGGGTGCGACCGCTGGCGATCTGCGCCGCGAGGGACTCGAAGAAGGTGCCCGGGCGGGCGGTGCGCCCGCGCTCGGTGACCCACGCCGCGAGGGCGGTGTACTCGGGGTCGGCTGCGGCGACGGCCTCGGCCGCCCGCTGCTCGTCGCGTGCCTTGGCCTGCAGGAGCACCTCGACCTGACGGGCCGACAGGCGCATGTGCTTGGACCCCCACCGGGGGTCGGAGCGGAGGTCGAGCACGAGCCCCCACGAGCCACGGTAGGCGTTGACGTAGGCCACCGCCTGCCCCTCGCGCACCTTGGCCTGCTCGCGCTCGGCCACGGCCTCGGGGCTCATGTCCGCACTCCTGGCCCTGCCCTCCCCCTTGGGGGCAAGCTCGGGGAGGAGGGTGGAGGCGTCGGCGTCCAGCAGCCCCCAGATGATGTCGGCACAGGGGGGGCACCTGAAGCCCTCGCCCTGCACCAGCGTGGTGCAGCCCCTGAAGCCGCAGGCCACGGTCCACGTCTCAGGGGGAGGGGGGGCGAGGCGTGCCCTCCAGTACTCCCGGTCCTCCGTCATCGTGGTCACCGGGTGCGCCGCATGATGTCGTCGCGCAGGGTCTGGACCAGCTTGGGGTCGGTCTGGGCGAGGTAGGCGACGATCTCGGTGAAGGAGTCGAGGAGGTGGCGGCTGTCCTCCCGCCTGCGCTGGGGGAGGTCCATCAGGATGCTGGAGGCGAACCGCTCGGCGATCCGCATGTAGCCCTCGTCCGACGGACGGAGGTTGATGGTCCCCTCGAGGGACTGGCTGATGGTCTCGTTGCTGGTGGCTGCGTCCACGGGGTTGACCTCCGAGTGGTGCTGGAGCGAGATCCGCTCTGGGAGGGCCCTTGCTGGGGCCGACCCGGAGGGGAGCTAGCTGGCGGGGTACAGGCAGAGTGCCCAGCCGCTGTAGGGCTCGACGTAGACGGTGGGGGGGATCGCCATCGGGGCGACCCGGGCGACGTGGCTGGAGCCGGTCTCGGCGTACAGGCCGGTCATCTCCTCGTCCACGCCACCGTGGGTCAGGTGGGCCCAGCCGTCGGGGCCGCCCTCCCACAGGATGGCGAAGTCGCAGCCGGGTGCCCAGTCCCACGCCCGGACGAGGGTGGGCTGGTCCCAGCCCGGCTGGCAGTAGGCGGCGAACGCCCGGCGGATCTCGCGCAGGACCTTGTTCGCGTCGGCCTCGGAGACGTGGCGTCGGCGGGTCATCGGACGGTGCCGGTGGCCGAGCAGGCGTGGCAGCCGGGCATCGGCTCGGCGTGGAAGGCGTGGGACTGGCAGGCCCCGCAATGGACGGGGGTGGGGGGGTTGTGGTCGAAGGTGGTGCAGCCGTCGTCCATCACGAAGGTGAGGTCGTCGTCCACGCCGAGGCCGATGTCCTCGTGGCAGACGGTGACGACCCGGCCCTTGCGCTCGCCCGGGTAGCGGGGGAGGCGGACCGTGGCGGCCTCGTGGGTCAGGGCGAGGACGGTGACCGTGTCGCAGTCGCCCTCGGCGTACACCAGCAGCGCCTTGCTGCCGGTGCGGATCCTGTTGCTCAGGGCCATCGTGGGCCTCCTTGGCTGACCTCCGGGAGGGCATAGCTCCCCTCCCCCGCTGAGAGTCTGCGCCTGCTCACGCCTGCGTGTCAAGGTCTGATCGGGGGGACCGTGTGGGGTGCAGGCCCAGAGCCGCCACCAGAGCCTGCTCAGGCCCACGCACGGCCTCTTGGTCAGGTCCGCCGCGACGATGGTCACCTCGTACTCCCTCCGCCAGCAGGGGGGCCACGAGGGGGGCCGCCCGCCGGGCGGGTCAGGCAGCGCCGCGACCCTCCGCACGTCCGCCCAGAGTTCGGAACATCAGGAGCCCGCCACCTCCCCCGCCAGCGTGCCCCCAGAGCCCGCAGGAGCCACGGAGAGCGGCGGCAGGCCACCGGGTGCGTGTCACGTCCCGAGCACGGGGACCGTGTGGGCCCGGGGCCGCCGGGAGGCGGAGGGGTGCCCCCGGGTCGCGAGTTCCCGGGGACCGCCGGGAGGGGTCGAGCGGCGTAGAAATGTCGCATCCATCCAGAAATGCCGTACCCATCCAGGGGGAGGGACACCCCGGGGACACCGTCCCCTGGGTCCCCCAGATGTTCCGAAGTTCGGCACTTCGGGTCCCTGGGATGTTCCGAAGTTCACAATGTTCTGGACTTTCGCGGGAAGGAGGCGCAGGATGTTCCGAACAACCCGCTGGAGGTCAACCAATGGTTCCCGACTATGAGGCCGAGGCCGTGTCCTGGATGGACACCGCCGGAGAGGATCACGAGACGGCGATGCGGTCGCTGGCGAGGGCACAGGTGTACGCCACCCTGGCGCTGCGGCAGGCGGTGGCGGACCTGGTGCTCGGGCTGGACGAGATCAAGGTGGTGGCCGAGACGCAGCGCGATCTGGTGGACGTGAAGACCGAGGCGGGCAAGTGGCTCCTCGAGGAGTACGCCCGCACCCCCGGTGATCCGAAGTGGTTCCCCGGCATGGGTCTCGAGTCCACCATCATCGCCATCGAGGCCCAGGCCGCCGCTCCCTGCGACCGTCCGCACCGCCGCATTGCACGCCTTCCACCCGGCATCCCGACATGCCCGATCTGCCTCTACCGCAACCCCGGAGCGGAGCCGGGAGACACCCGCCCGGTTGGCGACCATGACTGTGAGGCCGACGATGAGTGACACCGACCGCCTCGCCGCGCTGCTGCACGAATTGGGTATCGGCTGCATGCAGCCCTTCGCCGCGTCCCGTGACGTGTGCGTGCCGACTGATCCGCGCTACGCCGACCACCATCCCCGTACTGCCGCCCGCCTCATCGCCGCAGGCGTGACCCTCGCCACGGGCACGACGACGGACTGCCCGTTGGTGGGCGTCCACGAGCACGCCTTCCGCGGCCCGCACCGCTTCCGCGAGTGGGACCCCCTCGAGGGCGGATACGCAGAGATCAACGGCCGACTCCAATACGTTGTCGCCGCCCCCACGCCCCCCGATGCGCCTGATGTTCGCGGCGCTACCAGCCTCGGAGCGTTCCTGCACCAGAAGGGCATCGGCTGTGACGGGCATTCAGACGATGACAGAAACGTGACACGTGCCATGCACGTCGATGATGCCCACGACATCCTCAATCACCTCGCCCCCACGCCCCCCGATGCGCTGCTGCGAAGGATCGGTGGCGTTCCCCACAACCATCGTCAAGAGGACAACCCGGACTGCGGTGAGCAGGTTGTGGGCAACTGCCTCGCCCTCCGTGCCGCCCTCGCCCCCACTCCCCCCGATGCGCCCCTGACCGATTGGGATACGGGTTACGTCCATGCCATCCGCGACCATGACGAGTGTTGCGGGACGCTCCGCAATCACAAGCCGGGTGCCGCCCCCACGCCCCCCGATGCGCTGCTGGGCGAGCCCATCGGCACCGACGCCGGTCCGGTCCCCAACTGGGTCTACATGGCGGACGTGCCGCCCGAGCCGGAGGCTCCACCGGACTTCGGGATGCAAGTGTTCACGAGGGGCTGGCTACCGCGTGAGTTGCGCGACGACGACTACGTGGACGAGATCCCCCGCAGTGGCGCCGTCATCGTCTGGGTGCTGGGCGCCATCGTCGCCGCGCTGATCGTCGCGGTGGCCTGGCTGGCGTGGAC